>NZ_JBQFPW010000010.1:0-172938 GCF_056536585.1 Ruegeria sp. CK2 | reverse complement strand
GCATCATCGCAGAACCAATGATCCCAAACGCATGCTCAATCCCGTGCTTCTGCAAAACCTTAACAAAAGCCTCTTCCGTCGTCATCTTCATAAGGGTGTTTCCTTTTTCGATCGCGTAAGCGTTAGCGAATTAAATAATTTCATCTTTCAGGTAGTAGCCGACATAGGCCATCCTCTGGCCAAGCCTGCGAAACGGGGTCAGGAATCCGTGGCTTGGTAAGGGCGAAGTGAAGATCGGCAGCTCGAACGCTTTGTCTTTCTTCCCTGCTACAAGCTGCGCCATACGACGCCCGGCCTGCGCCGAGTACATCACGCCGTTTCCGCCATATCCCATTGCGTAGAACACGCTCTGATCCGGGTCTGGTTGGAAGATACGCGGCATCATATCATGGCTGACATCGACCCAACCCCACCAAGAGTAGTCAAGGTTGATGTCCTCCAAAGCCGGAAACTTCCGGGCCAGCCCTTTTTTCAGCATATCCAGGTGCTTTTCATTCTCCGCATCCCGACCTGTCACCGCACTGCGGCTTCCGATCTGCATCCGGTTGTCGGGCAACAAGCGATAGTAGTGCCGAAGCGTCCTGGTGTCGGTCAGAGGGGACTTTGTCTGAATCCCACATTCATCCAATTCGGACTGCGTCAGCGGCCGCGTCACCAATGAGTTTGAAAGGATCGGCATCAGGCGGTGCTTGGTACGCGAATTCAAACCCGGCGGGGTGTAACCAGCTGTCGCCAGCGCCACGCTTTTGGCTCGAACGGTACCGCCCGGCGTCCGCACGTGATGAACGCCGTCCTTGGTCTCCCACCCCATGACCGGGCTACCGGTGTGGATCTTGACCCCTAAGCGGCGCGCCATTTTGACATATCCAAAAGCAAGTTTCCCGGCGTGGATGCAAGTTCCATCCGGCTCCCACATAGCACCGACAGACTCCATGTCACGGACATGGTCCGCATGCAGTTCATCCCGCGGAATGATGCGTGAGCCATAGCCGAACACATCGTTGAGCAGTTTGCTCTCTTTCTTCAGCGAAGGCATGACCTTTTCGCGGTGCGCGATGTAGTAGTGACCACCCGGTTGCGGATCGCAATCGACATCATCCGATGCGATCAGATCGTTAAACAGCTCGAAGGCTTCGGTGACCTCGGCATGCATGCCCTTGGCCACATCTTGCCCCCACCGTTCTATCCATTGTGACCGTTTGAGCCGCCCTGACGATATCTGAGCCTGACCGCCGTTGCGGGTGGAACAGCCCCAGGCCACGGTGTTCGCCTCAAGAACAACGGCTTTTATGCCGTGTTCCTTTGCCAGATGAATGGCGGTGGACAGGCCCGTATACCCCGAGCCCACCACAACGACATCCGCATCCATGTCAGTGGAAACGGGGCCATCATCAGCGGGCGGGGGGCCCGCTGTGCCGATCCAATAGGTCGGCGCATGATCACGATTGTGGCCCGGACCCGCATCCATGATCGGGTCATACTTTGGATCATAGCTGGCCTTTGGCCAATGCCGCGGGATGCTGCTGTCCACCATCTTCTTGTTCTCCGTAGCGCTGCGAGAAAGCTCAGGCTTTGAACATTGGGCGTGTTTTGCGAAGCGCCTGCTTCACGGTGATCTGACCGTCCCGTAAAGTGAACAGATCGGCACCTTCGGCTTCGACCCGCATGCCATTGGCATCGGTCCCCGAAAAGGTCCATTCCGACACGGCCCGGTCGCCATGCACAAAGTGGCTGTGATGGTCCCAATGGGCATCTTTCATCCCGGCCCAAACACCCGAAAACGCGGCGGCGATGGCCTCGGCGCCTTCAACCTTGTTGCCGTATTTTTCATCGCCAGCGACAGTGAAGAACACACAATCATCCGCAAAATGGGTCATCACACTGTCAATGTCGTGACGGTTGAACGCGTCGAACGTGTCGGACAGGTCCTGCGCAGTGAGGGTATTGGTCATAGTCTTGTCTTTCGTGGTTTTCAGTTGGATTTTTCATCGTCTCGGTACGGAACGACGAGTGTGGGGATATCTGCACGGCGCAATACACGCTTGGCGACAGTGCCGAGGAACGTATGCGAGAACCCGTGGTCATGGGCTCCCAAGACAATCAGATTGCATTTCAACTCATGCGCGCGCCGCAGGATCACTTCGGCGGGGTATCCGTCAATGATTTCAATTGTTTCGATCTGATCTTGGATACCGCGATCAGCTTCGGGCAAAGCAGCCCAGAACGCCTTTTGCCGCTCTGTCAGCACCGCCTTTACGTGGTCATGGCGCGCCTTTAAGGCTTCGGCACGCGAACCTGTATCCTGCATGAACATGCGTAGCGTAATCAACGCGTCGTCACTGAGGGGCTCGGAGACATGCAACACATGCAGCTTTGCCCCGGTTGACGCGGCCAGGCTGGCCGCGTGCATTAAGGCATAGGTGGAATTTCGCGACAGGTCAGTCGCGAAAAGGATCTGCGTAATTGTTTGTTTCATGGTTTCAGTTCCCTTTTCCGTTCGTTCACGCCTAGTAACCGAACACGCGCGGCAGCCAGAGCGAGATCTCGGGGAAGAACGCGATGATGAAGATCGCAATCGTGTTGATGAAGGCGAACGGTAGGGCGCGTAACGAAATCTCTTCGATCGAGATCTTCGATATCCCCGACGCGATGAACAGGTTTTCACCCAGCGGCGGTGTTTGGAACCCGATGCCCAGCGTACAGACCATGACCACACCAAAGTGGATCGGATCGATGCCGACGCTATAAGCCACGGGCAACATCACCGGAACGAGGATCAGGATCGTGGCCAGCGTCTCCATGAACATACCGACAAACAGCAGGAACAGGATCACAAGTGTCCAGATCACGTAGATGTTGTCAGTAAAGGACAACATACCCTGCGCGATCACGGCCGGAACCTGATTTTCAACCAGAAGTCGCCCGAACACCGTTGCAGTGAACATGATCAACAGAACCCGGCCGGTCAGCCAAGTGGTAGTTTCCAGAGCACCAAACAGGCTGCTCCACGACAGCTCCCGATAGATGAACGCGCCTACGATCAGCGTGTAGAAGATCGCAACGATGGCGGCTTCGGTTGGAGTGAAATAGCCCGAATAGATCCCGCCCAGGATCACCACCGGTGCCATCAGCGCCCAGAAGCCGCGATACATCTCGCACCACATATGGCGTGGTGACCAGCCATCGGTGCTGCCAGTATAGTTGTTCTTTTTCGCGAGAACGTAGTTCATCAGCAGCAAACTGCCTGCGATCAGGAAGGCGGGCATAAACCCGGCAATGAAGAGTTTCGGGATCGAAACGGTCTGGAACTGGCCGAACTCTTCCACAGCTTCGGGTGGGGGCGGCATGCCCAATGCCGCGATGCCGAAAATGATCAGCGGGATGGAAGGCGGGATAACGATGCCAAGGCCACCTGATGAGGCGGTGATTGCCGATGCAAAACCCTTGGAATAGCCGCGATCAATCATGGCCGGGATCATCAACATGCCAACGGCGGCAGTCGTCGCCGGGCCAGAGCCCGAGATAGCGCCAAAAAACAAACACGCCATGACGGTTGCAGCCGACATACCGCCGGTGAACGGACCAGCGAAGCTTTCGGCGACATTGATAAGCCGTCGCGACAGCCCCGATGCTTCCATCAGCGCACCCGCCAGAATGAAAGCGGGCAACGCCATCAGTGGGAAGGACCCGACCGAGGTAAAGGCGATCTGCACGAATTTGATTGGGTTTTCACCCAGATAAAGGAAGGTGATCAGGGTCGAGACGCCAAGCGCCACAGTGATCGGAGCACCGATGAACAGCAGAAACAGGAATCCGCCAAACAGCAGTGGGATAATTTCTGCGCCCATTACTTGTCTCCCTCAGAACTGGAACTGCCATGGCTATGGCTTTCGGCTTCGGCTTTGACAGCGTCGAGATCGATCGAGTCTGGATCGATCATCTCTTCATCCAGCACGAGTTTGCGATAGTTCACCTGGATCACACGGATGGTCATCAGCGTGAAGGCGATGGGCAGAACGATATAAACCCAGCTAAGATGGAACCCGAGAGTTTGCGACGACTGGAACTTGTTCATCTTGTTGAAGATGAAGTCGATTGCCAGATAGACGAAAACGACGTTGAAGAAGATCCAGAAGAGATCCGCGAAGGCCTCAATGTATTTGATCGCGCGGGGCGACAGGAACTTGAACTGAAATGTCACCCGGTTATGGGCGCCCATCTTTGCAGCATAACTGGCGCCAAAGAAGACAAACCAGACGAACATGTAGATCGACAGTTCTTCGACCCAGGAAAACGAGAATGCAAATAGCGTTCTCACGATAACCTGAAGAAACAACAGACAAACGAACATCGCCAACAATGTGCGGCAGATATAGCTTTCGATGTTGTCGACAAATCCCCAAAACTTCGACATCTGACCCTCCCTTTTTTGTAGGGGGCACCGTCAGGCACCCCCCATTTCATTGACCTTTTGGCCTTAGCTTATTGCGAAACCGGTTCGCGGCCGATTTCAGCCAGCACGGCGTTGAGCTTTTCGACGCCACCGATGCTTTCATAGAACTTCGGCCACACGGCGGTGGTTGCAAGTTCGATGAATTCAGCTTCGTCGTTCTCAGGATCGACGATTTCCATGCCTTTTTCGATCAGGATCTCTTTGATCTCGGCCTCTTTCGCGCGCAGGAAGTCTGCAGAAGCCTGTGTTGCGGCCTTGCCAGCCTCAAGCACGATTTCCTGATCCTCGGGGGACAGTTCCTGGAACACCTGCTCGGAAATGATGAGCGGCTCGATCGAGAAGATGTAACGGATGTTGGTCACATACTTCTGAACTTCGTAGAACTTCATCGCGTTGATGGTGGTGTAAGGGTTGTCCTGACCGTCGACAACTTTGGTCTGCAGACCGGCAAAGGTTTCCGACCACGCCATCGGCGTCGGGCTGATGCCCCAAGATTTATACGTGTCGATCATGATCTCGTTCTTGGGAACGCGAATGACCAAACCTTCAAGATCCGCTACCGACTTGACCGGTTTTTTCGAGTTGGTCAGACGACGGAAACCAGTATAGGTCCAGGCGATGATGCGAACACCGGCATCATTGATGGTGTTCTCGGTCAGTTCCTGGCCAATCGGGCCCTGGGTCAGTTTCTCGGCGTCCTCGAGGCTGAGGATCACGTAAGGCAGGGTGAACACGCCAACGGTCGGCGAGAACGGAGTGATGTTGTTGATCGCCAGCAGCGACATATCAAGCGTGCCAATGGCCGCGTCGTTTACGGTATCCTGCTCGGAACCGAGCTGACCGTTCAGGAAGAGAGTTGCCGTATGATTGCCACCCGATAACTCTTCGAGTGCGGCTTTGAAGCCTAGTCCCGTTGCCTCCTGGCTTGAACCCCCGCTGTCGCCAACCGCGATCTTGAAGTTTTTGGCATCTGCTGCGCCGGCAACCATAAGCGCCGCCACGGATACCGCAGCGGTAAAGGCGCCAACCTTCTTGATGAATGACATGGATTTCCTCCCAGTTGTCAGATTTTGAGGTGCGCGCCGACCTTGGGGAGATGTGGCCAGTCCGATTCTGCCTCAGCAGATCAACACTAGCTTGCATGAAATGTTTCTTAGTTGTTAATCTTTGCGCAATAGGTTTCACAAATATCGAACTTAAAATGAATCGCGATACGCTTGCCACGCGAATAGGCGACACGGACATCCGGTTGCTTAGGATATTCAGAACCGTCGTGGAAAGCGGCGGGCTGACAGCGGCCGAGATCGAACTAAACATCGGTAAATCGACTATTTCAAAGCATATCTCGGACCTTGAGTTGCGTTTGAAACTGAAGCTTTGCAATCGCGGTCCGGCCGGGTTTTCCCTGACGGAAGACGGAGAACAGGTATTGGCTGCGGCAGAGGAGTTGTTGATCGCCGTATCGCATTTCCGAACCGAGGTTAACGAGATAAAAGAACAACTTGCAGGAACTATCCGTGTTTCGCTGTTCGATCAATGTGCCTCAAATCCCGAGTCTCAACTTGCCTCGGCGATCCACAATTTCAACGAGGCCGCCCCCGCGGTTCAGATTGAATTGTCACTGGAACCCCCAAACGTGATCGAGAAAATGGTCATTTCAGGCCAGCTGGATTTGGGTATCATTGCGTTGCACCGACCGTCAACGAGCCTTAACTACGTTCCACTCTATGGCGAAGACATGTTTCTTTATTGCGGGGTAGATCATCCGTTATTCGCGACCCCAGACGCCCAACTCAGCACCAGTGACCTGCGCAGATACAACTATGCCGGTGTAAGCGTGAATTCGCCAAATCTGATCGTAGGCCAACAACTTGGGTTCAAGCGCGCAGCAAAAGTCCAGAACGAACAAGCCCTGGCCATCCTCATTCTGTCGGGCCGTTATATCGGATTCTTACCGGACCATTTGGCCCAGGGGTTTGTTGGTCGTGGGTTAATGAGGAAGATTTTGCCAGAAGAAACCCAGTATCGCACACGATTTGCTGCGGTTACACGAAAGCAGCCCGCCCCTACTCGTGTCACCAAACTGTTCCTTGATGCATTGAAGAGCGCGCATTTGCGAAAAGAACCAACTGTCGTTTCAAGCTTTGCGGAACGCTAACTGTATTTGGTTGTTTTTGGGCAGTCACCAACACTTAGATACCGGGGCTCCAAATGGGGATGGAGGCGCTCAACGACATCAATATGTGCCCGGCTTCCATCACGGATACCGAGCACGGGTATTGGAGATAGGGCGTTACCCCTGCGCTTTAGAAATGCACCGACTTTGCAGCAGCAGTGTTTTCCATTGGCGGTGCAAATTTCGTCAGGTCGATACCTTCTACGGCAGATTTGTACTCTTCAATTTTCGGAGTTCGGCCAAGGATCGCTGCAAGGACTACAACCGGCGTAGAAGCCAGCAGGGATTCGCCCTTCTTCTCACTTGAATCCTCGACAACACGACCCTGGAACAGGCGCGTGGACGTCGCCAACACCGTGTCACCCTTGGCCGCCTTTTCCTGGTTGCCCATGCACAGGTTACAGCCAGGGCGTTCGAGATACAAAATGTTCTCGTATTCGGTGCGGGCCGCGCCTTTAGGGAACAAATCATCAAACTCGAAGCCCGAGTATTTTTGCAGGATGCTCCAGTCGCCTTCCTCTTTCAGCTCATCAACGATGTTGTAAGTCGGCGCGGCAACAACCAATGGCGCCTTGAATTCGACTTTGCCGTTCTTCTTTTCCAGGTTTCTGAGCATTTGTGAAACGATGACCAGATCGCCCTTGTGGACCATACACGAACCCACAAAACCCAGATCGACCTTTTTCTCACCCTGATAGTAGGACACCGGCCGGATTGTGTCGTGGGTATATCGCTTGGACACATCCGCGTTGTTCACATCCGGGTCCGCGATCATTGGCTCGTCAATTTCGTTCAGGTCAACGACCAGTTCGGCAAAGTATCTGGCGTTGTCATCCGGCGTCAAAGCGGGTTTCTCGCCCGATTGGATCTCAGCGATGCGCGTGTTTGCCTTGTTGATCAATCCCTGAAGGGTGCCAGCGGCATTATCCATGCCTTTATCGATCATGATCTGAATGCGATTTTTCGCGATCTCAAGCGACTCAATCAGTGTTTCGTCCTGAGAAATACAGATCGAGGCTTTGGCCTTCATCTCGGCGGTCCAGTCGGTGAACGTAAATGCCTGATCCGCCAGCAAAGTCCCTATATGAACCTCGATAATCCGGCCCTGAAAAACGTTGTCACCAAACTTCCGCAGCATTTGCGCCTGGGTTGCGTGAACCACGTCGCGGAAGTCCATGTGATCCGCCATTTGGCCCTTGAAGGTCACCTTGACGGATTCAGGGATTGGCATCGTCGCTTCGCCCGTGGCCAATGCCAGAGCAACTGTCCCAGAATCCGCGCCGAATGCAACGCCTTTGGACATGCGCGTATGGGAGTCTCCGCCAATAATGATGGCCCAGTCATCCACCGTAATGTCATTCAGAACCTTGTGAATCACGTCCGTCATCGCATGGTATTCGCCCTTGGGATCCCGTGCTGTGATCAGGCCGAATTTGTTCATGAACGACATCAGCTTAGGGATATTCGCCTGCGCCTTGGAATCCCAAACCGAAGCCGTATGGCACCCGGATTGATACGCACCGTCAACGATTGGGGAAATGACCGTTGCCGCCATGGACTCCAGCTCTTGCGACGTCATCAGGCCTGTCGTGTCCTGAGAACCGACGATATTGACGCTGACGCGGGCATCCGATCCGGCGTGCAGAACCTTGCCATCGGTGACGCCAACCGCGTTCTTGTTGAAAATCTTCTCGACAGCCGTCAGGCCCTGCCCCTCGTGCGAGATTTCTCTGGACGGCGCAAAGGCTGACTTCAGCTCAATACCCAAAGTCTCTGCTGCAAATGTCTGAAGCTTTTTGCCAAACACAATCGCATATGATCCGCCCGCCTTGATGAACTCGACCTTCTGCGGCGAGAATGACGAGGACACGTCAACCAATTCTTCATCACCGGCCGCGTTGCACAGCGTTTTGTCTTTTGTGTTGATGGTCAGAACCGTCCCGGTGTCGACCGAATAGGTCTGTTCGAGAATTGGGTTGCCATCATTGTTCAGGATCGGGTTGCCGTCGGAATCCACTTTCTTGACCCAGTTTTTGAGATCAATACCGATCCCGCCGGTCACGCCAACCGTCGTCAGGAAAATCGGTGAAATACCGTTTGTTCCGGCGACAATCGGGGCAATGTTGACGAAAGGCACGTAAGGGCTGGCCTGTTTTCCCGTCCAAAGTGCCACGTTGTTCACACCGGACATGCGCGAGGACCCAACGCCCATAGTGCCCTTCTCGGCGACCAACATGACACGCTTGTCTGGATGCTGTCTTTGAAGCTCCTGAATTTCAGCCTGAGCTTCGTGTGAAATCAAACATTTACCATGCAATTCACGATCCGAGCGTGAATGGGCCTGATTGCCAGGCGACAACAAGTCGGTCGAGATATCACCTTCGGCCGCGACGTAAGTGACGACCTTGATCTCATCTTCTATTTCAGGAAGCTTGGTGAAGAATTCAGCCTGCGCATAACTTTCCAGAATACTCTTGGCAGTTTGATTTCCTGCCTCGAAAGCCGCCCTGAGCCGATCCGTGTCAGCGTCATATAGAAAGACTTGGGTTTTCAGAACATCTGCGGCTTGGTCGGCGATCGAAGGGTCATCACCCAATGCCAGATCAAGAAGAACTTCGACCGAAGGGCCCCCTTTCATATGTGACAACAGCTCGAACGCGAAAGGCTGAGGAATCCCTTGAACGTCGGCCTCGCCAAGAATGATCTCTTTGAGAAATCTGGCCTTTTCTCCTGCTGCGCTGGTTGTGCCCGGCAGCGTGTTGTAGATGAAATGGTCCAACGACTCGGCTTTGTGCGTGTTTCCAGCGTCTCTGATTTGACCAATGATCTCTCGTGTCAGCGCGCCATCTTCGATTGGCTTGGGGTTCAGCCCCTGTGCCTTGCGGGTTTCGATCTCGTTCAGGTAATCTGTGTAAAGGCTCATGGCTGCTTCCGGCGAATTTGATTGGGCACCAAGCGGTTAAACGCCCGGCGAGTAACATTGTATGCGGCGGTATACTAAATAAACCTGAGTTGCAAGATCGACGCCACACTACTTTTTGACGAGCCAAAGACCTGCCGTTGTGAATGACGTCAGTACCGAAGCTGAACTTTTGGGCCGTTGGGCGTGATCGAGTGCAGCGACAATGTATGATCCATGTTGCGCATCCGATGTCTTAGCATCTGCCGCCCAAGACGGGCGAGATCGTCGGCAAATTCGGCGTTTGCGGCTACATTCTCGAACTCTCCCCGGCCCTGATGATCAAACAGGATCGGTGGCAGGTCGGCCGCGAACTCAACCAGCGTAAACCGCTCGTCCCGCAAAATAGAAAGACAAGACTCGCTGTTGCTGGTTCCCAATTGCCGTTGCCATTGGGTCGGGTTTTCAGGTTCAGAAAAATCAAGCTCGCTGAACGAGTAGTTGCGCCAATCGTGGGGCATGTCGCCATACAACAAGGGAAGCAAAGACCGGCCATCCATCGCATTGGGTGCTTTTTGACCAACCCAATCCAGAATTGTGGGCGTCACATCAATCGACTCGGTTGGGACCGTGACCGTTGATCCTGCTCGCGCTTGATTGCCGGGATCACGGATGATCAAGGGCGTATGATATGCAGCGTCATAGGCCGTCATTTTGCCCCAGCTATGGCGATCCCCCAACATCTCTCCATGGTCGGCGGTGATGACAACCAGTGTATCATCGTATTGACCGCTCTGTTTCAGATACTCAACCACGCGCCCAACATGGTGATCGACCTCTGTCGCCAAGCCCATGTAGATGGCCCTCAATGTGCAGATGCTCTCATCCGTTGGCTCAACTTCATCGAACCCGTGCACAAATCGCATTGGGGTGTAAGCGTCGAGAGTTGGCCCGAAGAACGGATGCAATCCCTTTTCGTCGGCAATAGTGGCAAGGCGTTGGGGCACAGGAATGCCCGCCGGATCATACATGTCGTTGTACGGTGCCGGGGCCACCAAGGGCGGATGCGGGCGAATGTAAGTAAGGTGGGCAAACCAGTTCTTGCCTCGATGCGGCGCGATACCATCCAGAAACGCATCGGTCAGAAAAGCTGTATCACTGTCTTCCGCCCGATAAAGAGCGGGATCATTCAGCTTTGGCTTACGTCCATCCGCCGAAACGGGCTTATAAACATCCCAATAAGTGTCAAACTGATAGCCCTTTTTCATCAAATGCGATTGCCAGGAAAAAGACTCCTCAAGGCGCATTTCAACAACCTCATGGAACCCATCCATGCACTGCTCATAGGATTTCAGTATCGGATCATTGGGATCATGCACCCGAGGATCTGCCGATGTGTCGGTATAGCCAAACAACATCGGCAGATATCCGGCCTTGCGCATTTCGGTCGCAATGTTCGGTGTATCGTGTCGCAACGGCGTTCCGTTGCGCACGGACCGATGGTTCATCGCATATTGCCCAGTCAAAAGTGACACGCGCGATGGTCCACAGGGATTAGTGACCGAGTAGTGACGCGTAAATGTCACCGCCTCGTCCATAAAAGCCTGCAGGTTAGGCAGATCAACGTGATCGGCCAACGCTCCGGACAGGCAATCGGCCCGGAGCTGATCGATGATAACGAACAAGACATTTCCAGCCTGACCCATACCACGGACCCCTATTCCGCACCCTTTTTCAGATACGGACTTTGTCGTGGTTCAATCGGTCATGCAACTGGTTAGTCCAGCTCGTATTTGGTCTCGTAGTTCTCCCGAAGGGCCGGATCCTGTTCTTCCTTGCGCAGCAAGCAATTCCCGATGGACAGCACTTCGATATCCGTGCCCATGAAACACCGGAACGCATCGGTTGGCGTACACACGATCGGTTCACCCCGCACGTTAAACGATGTGTTGACCACCAGTGAACAGCCGGTCAGATCCTTAAACTTCGAGATCAGCGCGTGATAGGCCGGATTGGTTTCTTTGTGCACGGTCTGGATGCGGGCGGAATAGTCGACATGGGTCACTGCCGGAATGTCGGACCGCTTTACATTTAGCTTATCAATGCCAAACAGAGCGTTTTCCTCATCCGTCATCTTGCGCCGGATGCGATCCTGAACGTCAGCAACGATCAGCATGTAGGGGCTGTCCCCATCCAGTTCGAACCAGTCAGACACATCTTCGCTTAGAACGGATGGTGCGAATGGCCTGAAACTCTCGCGGTACTTGACCTTGAGGTTGAGGGTCTTTTGCATCGACTCGGATCTCGGATCGCCCAGGATCGAGCGGGCACCCAAGGCACGAGGACCGAACTCCATACGCCCCTGGAACCAGCCAACCGCTTTGCCATCTGCCAACGCCTGTGCGGTTTGATCGACCAGCTCTCCGTTCGCATAGGTGGAGAATTTTGCACCCGCTTGGGTCAGTTCTTTGGCAATTGCATCATCCTCATACAGTGGGCCAAGATAAGACCCCTGCATTTGATCGCCAGAAGGCACTTCACGCGGTTGCTGCATCTCTTGATGCCAGGCGGCATAGGCAGCGCCCAATGCACCACCTGCATCGCCGGCGGCGGGTTGTACCCAAACATTGTCAAAGGCACCGTCGCGGAGGATCTTGCCGTTGGCGACGCAGTTCAAGGCCACCCCTCCTGCCATACACAGATTGCGTATGCCATGCTCGCGCGCCAGATCACGGGTGATGCGCAGCATGATTTCCTCGGTCACGGCCTGCACCGAAGCCGCAATGTCCATATGGAATTGCGACAACTGTTCCGTTTCAGGCTTGCGCACAGGATGGCCAAACAAGTCTTCCAACGCCTTGTTGGTCATCGTCAGACCGGCGGTGTAGTTGAAATACTTCTGGTTCAGACGGAACGAACCGTCCTCTTTCAGGTCCACCAGATGTTCGAGGATAAGGTCCTTGTATTGCGGCACCCCGTAGGGTGCCAAACCCATGACCTTGTATTCACCGGAATTGACCTTGAAGCCTGTGTAGTAGGTGAAAGCCGAATAGAGCAGACCCAGTGAATGCGGGAAGTGCAATTCCTTGACCATAGTTAGGTCATTGCCGCGCCCGATACCCACAGTTGTTGTTGCCCATTCCCCGACACCGTCCACGGTCAGCACGATCGCCTCTTCAAACGGAGAGGGATAGAATGCGCTGGCCGCATGGCTGACGTGGTGTTCCGTGAACAGAATTTTTTCGACCGAGAAATCCGGGTCGATCCTACGCAGCTGTTTGTTCAGCAGATCCTTGAGAAACAACTTCTCTCTCAACCAGACCGGCATCGCCATTCGGAACGAGTTAAAACCACGCGGTGCTACTGCGATATAGGTTTCGATCAGGCGTTCGAACTTCAGAAACGGTTTGTCGTAAAAGACAACATTGTCCACATCGGCAAGGGTAACTCCTGATTCGGCCAACACATATTCGATGGCCTTTTCAGGAAAACCCGGGTCGTGTTTGCGACGGGTAAAGCGTTCTTCCTGCGCGGCGGCAATGATCTTGCCGTCGCACAGCAAAGCTGCTGCGCTGTCATGATACAGCGCTGATATGCCTAAAATATAAGTCATAGGATCAGAACAGCGTATAGATGAACGGCGCAATCGCCGAACCTTGGCTAAGTACAATCAGACCGCCGAACAAACCCAACACAATCAGGATGGGCAACAGCCAAAACTTTTTTCTGACCCTCATAAATGACCAGAGCTCGGAAACGAATGACACGCCTGGTTCTCCCTTCTTTAAAACTGCTGTTTCATGCTGCCGGGCTGATCCGTGCGATCAACCCAATAGCTTTTTGCTGAACTGTCTAGTTTTTCAGACAAAAGATCTTTGCCAAACAGGCGTACGACGACGCCAAACGGCACAAATGTGGTTATGAAAACAAGGAACATCACGACTGGTGCAACGATGGCGCCCAGCAACATACCAAACTTGAACCAAAGCCGGTTGGGCTTGGTCAGCGTTTTCGGGGCAATAAAGGTCAAAGCCAGAATAATCGCAGCGATGACCAGCGGAATCCAGCGCACTGTACCACCGCCCCACAGCGGCCACAGGGCAATGATCAGGAAGACTACAGTGAAGACGATCCCAAAGCCCCGCTCGGACCCGATTTCGACATCAACATTTGCTTGATGGTCAGACATGAAACACAACCGAATAACAAAAACACAATAACAGGGCCAAAGATAACATCGCCACCCAGCGACACAAGGGAATAGATCACAGAGCGCGCTGGAAAATCGTTAATTTCTGTCGCCCGGTGTCGCACGAACGCCATTCTGAGCACTCAATTCCAGATTGGGTGGCACAAACCCGTTGCAGCCCATGTGCGTTTCACTTCACATATGGCCATGACGCCGCCTAACATAACATCCGAGCAAGACAGCGACGGCACGTTGGTACGGATTGCAGGTGACATGCTAACGCAATCACTGGAAACCGTTGAAAACGACTTTGCCGCAATCCGTCCTTCTGATGGCCCGGTGACGCTGGATTTGACAGACGTCGAAGCATTGGACACCGGCGGTGCATGGTTGGTCGCTGATCTGGCCGGGCGATTCACGTCCAAAGGTGCGACACTTCAGTTCAAGGGGGTTCAGCCAGCCCATGCAGCCCTGATCGATACTGTCTCTCACAATATCCCCGATGACCCTGGCAAGCTGCCCCAACCACGTGGTTTCACAGATTGGGTCGAACATATTGGGCAAGGTACTTACGGGACCTGGCAGGACACTCTGTCCATATTGGGGTTCCTCGGGCTGACACTCGACCGGCTGGTGCGTACGCTTCTGCGACCTTGGCGCCTGCGTCGCGCCGCGTTGGTCACGCATATGGAAGAAACCGGATTCAAGGCCCTGCCCATTGTCGCGCTCATGGGGTTTCTGATTGGCGTCGTTCTGGCCTTTCAGGGCGCAACCCAGCTTAAACAGTTTGGCGCGGAGATTTTCGTGGTCGAGCTGATCTCAATCTCGATTCTGCGTGAACTTGGCATTCTGCTCACGGCAATTATTGTTGCGGGCCGGTCTGGTTCGGCCTTTACGGCCTCGATTGGCTCAATGAAAGTGCAGGAAGAGATTGATGCCATGCGCACATTGGGGCTGGACCCGATCGAAGTGCTGGTCATCCCCCGTGTGCTTGCCCTTTTGATCATGCTGCCAATTCTAGGATTTGTCGCTGACATGGCTGGCCTTTTTGGCGGCGCCTTGATGAGCTGGATTGATCTTGGCGTCAGCCCCGGCATGTTCGTGACTCGTCTGAAAGAAAACACCGATGTATGGCAACTGGCCGTTGGTCTGATCAAAGCGCCGTTTTTTGCCCTTGTCATAGGCGTCATAGCCTGCTGGCAGGCCATGCAGGTCAAGGGCTCGTCCCAAAGTGTTGGTCAGCGTACAACGGCGTCGGTGGTACAATCCATCTTTATGGTGATCGCAATCGATGCGCTTTTCTCGATCTTCTTTTCTCAGATCGGGGTCTGACATGGACGGCACGGTTCAACAGCAGGAAACGAAGTCAGACGCTCAACGTGATGCCGTGATCCGCGTCCGGGGTCTGCGAAATCAGTTCGGTCCGCAAGTGGTACATGATGATCTGAACCTTGATGTTTGGCGGGGCGAGGTTTTGGGCATTGTCGGCGGTTCGGGCACTGGTAAGTCCGTTCTGTTGCGCACGATTGTAGGGCTGAACAAACCTGCGGCAGGCAGTATAGAGGTTCTGGGGGTAGACGTTCTGAACGGGCCGGAAGAAGACCGACGTCGGATCGAACGGCATTGGGGTGTTGCCTTTCAGGACGGCGCGTTGTTCTCCTCATTGACGGTTTTGCAAAACGTCATGGCTCCCCTGCGCGAACACACCGGCATCAGCGAAAGCCTGATGGAGGCGCTTGGAGCGCTCAAAATCAGCCTCGTTGGCTTGCCACAATTAAGCTGCGGCAAGTTTCCGTCCGAACTGTCGGGCGGCATGCGTAAACGTGCCGCTTTGGCGCGCGCGCTGGCTTTGGACCCGGAAATTGTGTTCTTGGACGAACCTACGGCCGGCTTGGACCCGATTGGTGCCGCCGCCTATGATGACCTGATTGGCGAATTGCAGCAGGCGCTTGGACTAACGGTTTTTATGGTAACTCACGATCTGGACAGTCTTTACGCCATCTGTGACCGTATCGCAGTGCTTGCAGAAAAACGCGTGCTGGTCGAAGGTCCGATAGAAGACATGACCAAGGTCGACCATCCTTGGGTGAAAGAGTACTTCACAGGCCCCCGTGCCCGCGCGGCACAACAGAAGGGGCAGGACAGGTAGAGGCGATGGAAACCCGAGCAAACTATATCCTGATCGGAGCGTTCACCCTTGCGGGGATTCTGGGCGCGTTCGGCTTTTTCCTGTGGCTCGCCAAATTCGAGGTTACCCGCCAATACGCTTACTACGATGTGTTGTTCGACAATGTCTCTGGCTTGTCGGCCGCCGGAGGCGTTAACTACAACGGCCTACCGGTCGGGCAGGTGATCTCGCTTAATCTGGACAACGACGACCCATCCAAAGTTCGGGTTCGGATCGAAGTGGATGCCGATATCCCCATCACCTCGGAGACAATAGCGCAGCTACAGTCCCTTGGCGTCACAGGCGTCGGTTACGTCGAACTTACCGGAGGATCCGCAACCGCAGAGCGATTGGCACAGGACAGCGTGATCAAAAGCAAACGCAGCACGATCCAATCCTTGTTTGAAGGTGCGCCAAAAGTTCTGGACGAGGCGGTAACTTTGCTGGAAAGCCTTAACAAGGTGGTTGATGACAAGAACCGCGACGCCGTCAGCAGCATTCTGGACAACCTAGCCTCTGCCACCGGGAAACTGGATAAAACGCTGACCAGCTTCGAGTCGGTGGCTAGCGATGTTGGCCAGGTCGCCAAAGATATCGGTGAGTTTTCAAAGCGCTTGGATCCGTTGATCGACACAGCGGAAACAACACTAAAAACAGGTACAGATACTCTCAAGTCTGTTAAAACGGCGTCGGATTCAGCCAAGCTGGCCCTCGATGAGGCAAAGACCACTTTAACGACGGCGGACCGGGTCCTTCAGGAAGACATCCGGCCCTTTATCGAACGTGGCTCGCAGCTGGCTGAACGCCTGACACGCCTGTCAGACGAAGGCAGTGTGACGCTGGAGGTTGTCACCGAAACCGTGCTGAACGCAAACAAGACGCTGGGGTCGATCACCTCGGCTATGGACACGGCGAAAAGCACGCTTACATCGGCTGAACGCGCATTCGACTCGGCAAACCGGGTGATGGATGAAAACGTGGCCCCGGTCGCGGAAGACATCCGCAAGGCGGCAAATCAGGTCACAGAAACCGTGTCGAACATCACGGACAAGATCGACAAGATTTCAGACGACATTCTCAGCGCCTCAAATTCCGCGTCGGAGTTGCTGGGAACAATTGATGGCATTGTCCAGACCAACCGCCGACAGGTATCAGATTTTCTACGTGTGGGCCTGCCCCAATTCGTACGGTTCGTCGAAGAATCTCAACGGCTGGTCATCAGCCTTGATCGTCTTGTAGACAAGATCGAACGCGACCCAGCACGTTTCCTTCTGGGCACCCAAGCATCGGAGTTTCGTCAATGATTAGGCCTTTTGTTCTGACCCTGATGATAGCGACGCTTGGTGGATGCGCCGGTTTGGGAACATTGCAGCAAGCCGCCAAACCCAATGATCTGTATCTGTTGACCCCCAAAAGCACCTTTTCTTCGTCGCTGCCGAAAGTGCAAAAACAGATTGTGGTCCAAGAACCAACCGCAACAGCTGCGGTGAACACGGATCAGATTGCAGTTCAGCCGACCCCACTGCAGGTGCAGTATTTGCCTCGCGCCCGTTGGGTTGACCGGGCTCCGCTCATCGTTCAGGCGCTGATGGTTGAAAGCTACGAAAACTCTGGCAAAGTGGCCGCCGTTGGGCGCTCGACCGTTGGACTGCGCGCGGACTACGTCATAGTACCCGACCTGCGCGAGTTTCAGGGCGTTGTGGTTTCCGAGACTGAAGAGGCAAAAACCGTACGTGTTGAAGTGCGTATGAACATTAAGATCGTCGACGAGTTTGAAGACAAAATCATCGCATCAAGCTCGTTTCAGGAAAACGTGGTGTCAGAAAGTGACGCGACCCCGGATCTGGTCAATGCTTTCGACGTTGCGTTGGGAAGAACCATGCGAGATGCCGTGGAATGGAGCGTTCGCAAGATCAATTCTCATGCAGCCAACAACCCACGTGCATCCGTAAACTGAGTGTGCAGCGGGTCACTGCACCGCGACCCGCCACCCGATTTAACGGGAAAGGGCTTCGGCCAGACGCATCAGTGTGATGGCCTCGACCCGGTATCCAAACGAATCCTCGCCCTTGGCCGTATTCGCCAGTGCTATTGCATCTTCGTACGACCAGTCACCCAGATAGCTACCCCCGCGCAGCAGCTGGCCGAACCCGGCAATCGCATACGAAAATTTGACGTCATCATTCGCCGGGGCCTGAGCAGGCAAGATCGGTTGTTGGATCAACTGGCTATCTCCAGCTTCGGGTGTCTTGTAGCGCAGCTTAAAGTATCCGATCTCATCAGACCCCGATGGTTCCGGATCCGAGGCGTATCGCAAAGAGCTATTGCGAATGGCATCTGACCCAACCGGGGTGACCTCATAAATGGCGGTCACACTGTGACCCGCTCCGATATCGCCCGCATCGACCTTATCATTCGAGAAATCCTCGCGTCGCAGGGCGCGGGTTTCATACCCGATCAGACGATATTCGGCGATCTGTGCCGGGTTGAATTCCACCTGAATCTTCACGTCGTTGGCAATTGGGAACAACGCACCTGTCAACTGGTCCACCAGCACCTTGCGTGCCTCACTAAGCGTGTCGACATAGGCCGCCTGCCCGTTTCCGTTCTGGGCCAGCGCCTGCATCGTCGCGTCATCCAGGTTGCCCCGACCAAAGCCCAGAACGCTTAGAAACGTGCCGCTGTCGCGTTTGCTTGCGATGAAATTCTTCAACGCATCTGGGTCGGACAGACCAACGTTGAAATCCCCATCCGTGGCAAGGATCACGCGCGTAACATCGCCTTCCTCAGCCATACCTTCAGCCACCTGATAGGCTTGCTGCAACCCTGCCTGCCCGGCGGTCGACCCTCCTGCTTCCAGCTGCTCCAATGCGTTCAGGATCTTCGTACGCTCAGAAGCTGCCGTTGGTTCAAGGACCTGCCCGGCGCTGCCTGCATAGGTTACGATAGACACCTGATCCTCTGGCCGAAGTTCGGACAGCAGCAGGCGGAAAGATTGCTTGAGCAACGGCAGTTTGTTGGCGTCCTGCATGGACCCGGATGTATCAATCAGGAACACAAGGTTGAGCGGTGGACGATCTTCGATCTCAGGCAATGCGCCCTGAATTCCGATATGGACAAGCTGTGTACCTTTATTCCAAGGCGTCGGAGACACGGTGATCGTTGACCGGAAGGGCGTGTCTCCATCAGGAGCGGGATAGGCGTACGGGAAATAGTTCACCATTTCTTCCACCCGCACTGCATCCTTGGGTGGCAGATAACCGTTCATCAGCGAAGACCGGACGATCGAGTAAGACGCGGTATCAACGTCGATCGAGAAGGTCGAGACCGGTTCATTAGCAGTGATTTTCAGCGGGTTTGTGTCAACGTTTGCATAGGCTTCAGTGTTTTGATGCGGAACCAAACCGGGTAGCGACCGAAGATCCGCAGCGTCCGCCGACTCATAAAGCGTGCTACTGCTGATACCGGCAGTCTGGCCATTTTGAACCTCGGGCACCGCAGCACTCAACTTCTGTCGCCTCGGCGAAGGTGCCAAAACCGGCTTTGTTTCGGTCACCAGCGGAGCTTGTGCATCCGAATCTTCTGCGCTTTCGCCAAGCCTGTCAGTCGACATGTCGGCTTGTTCACTTGTCTTTACTGCTTCTGATTTTGGTACTGCGCCCCGGCTTTCGGTCCACGTGGTTGGATCAACCACATAGTCCCGCGTCTGCGGCACGATCATAACCAAAGCCACGGCTGCGATTGCAGTGGTTGCGGTCAACACACCGCGATGTGAGAGGGTATTCAACATGGATTTTGCTCCTTCTGTCATGCGGACCATCAAGCCTCGCTTAACAGTGGGACGCATCCCGGCACGCGATCCTTGGGCACGCATAAAATTTTCCTGTGCCAATTCCAGATTTTCTGCACGGCGACGGGCATCGGGTGCTGGCGTCGCTGCATCCATCAAAGCTTTCAGATCGTCAAATTCGTCAGTCATTGCGCCAGCTCCTCTTGTCGCATGGCTCGCAAGCGTTTGCGTATCTCGGACATCCGCCACGACACTGTTCCTTCCGAGATGCCCAGAATGTCTGCCGCGTCCGCATGGGTCATTTCTTCGTCGAGTGTCAGGGCCAACGTGTCTTGCAGTTCGTCAGGCAAGGACCGCATTGCATGGTGTAACCAGTCCATTGCCTCGGCCGTTTCTGCTGCCTCGGCCCGGCGCAGGCGTTCGACGTCCCCCCACCCGGCGGCGGCACGGTCATGGCTGGCATGGCGGCGGCGGGCGTCTTCTGCGTCGTTGACGACGACGCGATAAAGCCAGGTGGTGAATCTCGCCTGAGCTCGGAATCCGCTGATTTTAACCGGGAGTGCTGCGCAAATGTCCTGCGTCAGATCCTCGGCCCGCTCCGCGCGCCCGGTCAACCGGAACGCCAGGCGAAACACCCGGTCGTAATGCCGCGCCAAAAGCGTGGCAAACGCATCCGTATCGCCACCAGCAGCCGCCAAGGCCAGATCTTCGTCCGAAGTTTTCATCCGCATCACGTTTGTAAGACGGATCGAAAAGGTCAATCCTTGGCGATGTCAGAAAAATATTTAAAAACGTTCGGCAGAGGCGCGTTTCCAATCCGCTGCGAACTCCTCAGGGACCACATCTGTCAACAATGCCCCATCCTCGATGAACGAATAAAGCTCGGCATAAGAACGTTCGCGTTCATCTGCCGTGCGCCGTCGAATATCACCCGGTTGAAGGTCCGAAACTTTCGCTTTTCCCATCGCGCCCAACAGCTCTCGGAAGCTTTCCAGCGTGGCGTCATGAAAACGATGCACCCGCTGGCGCTTTTGCGGCACATTCACGGCGCGACCCCGGATTGGATCTTGGGTTGCCACACCTGACGGGCAGCGGTTTGTGTTGCAATGCAAAGCCTGAATGCAGCCCACCGCAAACATCATGGCGCGCGCCGCGTTGCACATATCGGCCCCCAGCGCGCATTTTTCGATCATGTCATACCCGGTGGCAACCTTGCCGGAACAGATGATCCGGATCTTGTCGCGCAGGCCAACACCTCGCAGGCTGTTGTTTACAAAAATCAGCGCCTCGTTCAGCGGCATCCCCAGCCGATTGGTAAATTCAACCGGGGCAGCGCCCGTGCCACCTTCGGCCCCATCAACGGTGATGAAATCGGGCAGAATACCCTTCTCAAGCATGGCCTTACAGATCGCCAGAAACTCGGACCGGTTGCCGATGCAGAGTTTGAACCCGATGGGCTTCCCCCCGGACATCTCTCGCAAATGCTGGACAAAGTTCATCAGACCCGTTGGGCCGTCAAAGGCTGAGTGTATGGGTGGCGAGATGACGTCCTGATGCTCCGGCACGCCTCTGATTTCGGCAATTTCCTTGTCGACCTTCGCGGCAGGCAATACACCACCATGTGAGGGCTTTGCACCTTGCGACAGCTTGATCTCGATCGCCTTAACCACGTCCTTCTTGGCCTTTTCGGCAAAGGCATCTTTGTCAAAACCACCCTCGGGTGTACGGCAGCCAAAATAGCCGGTCCCGATCTGCCAGATAATGTCCCCACCCTCGGCCAGATGATGCGGCGACAACCCACCCTCACCCGTGTTGTGGGCAAACCCCCCATCTTTGGCGCCGCCATTCAGGGCGCGGATGGCATTTGCGCTCAGTGCTCCAAAGCTCATCGCCGAAACGTTCAGGCGCGATGCGCTGTACGGCTTGTCGCATTGCGGCCCGCCCAGCGTGACGCGTTCTTCGCTTTTCGGGACGTCCTTTGGTGCCATCGAGTGGCTGGCGCGGTGGTACCCGACGGTCATGATGTCGTATTGAGTGCCGAAGGCTTGTGTATCCACCTGGCCTTTGGCACGCGAATAGACCAGACCGCGGATGATACGGTTATACGGTCGACCGCTTTCGTTGGTTTCCACGAAGTATTGACGGATCTCCGGGCTGACAAACTCCAGCATATAGCGGAAATGCCCCAGAACCGGATAATTGTTCAGGACGTTGTGTTTGGTCGTCAGCATGTCGTAGAGGCCAACCACCGCATACGGCACAAGGAAAAGCAGCAACCAATGGGCCGGAGGCCAGTAAAACCCCCAAATTGCCACCAGTGGCAGACACACATAACTCAGAAAATAATAGAGCCTGCGTATAATCATTCCTGAACTCCCTGGGTGGCGCCTAAAAGGCGTGGCCTTAATGGATTGGAGATGCTGAACTCACAGCAACAAATCCAACGTGGAACAGTTATGCGTTGAATTGCAAGCGTTTGGTAAAACCGGTTGCCCTTTCGGGTGTGGCAGAAAACGGGTTATCTGGCTCAGCAGCTGTTGATCCGATCCCGGGCAATCTGTATGCGGAACAGATCACGGAACGAGGCCACACGCTTGGCAAAGACTGAACCCCCAGCAGCGACCAACAGTCGGATCCTGATGTTTCTGGCCGTCTTTGCCGGGGGCGCGCTCGGGTCCTTGCTCCGCGAGGCGTTTTCGTTAGAAATCCCCGGGGCATCGTTTCTGACCGCAACTTTTGGCATCAATGTTGCTGCGTGTTTCATTCTGGGCTGGCTGTACTCAATACGCCATCGGGTCCATGCCCATGTTCTGCATTTGGGTGGGGTGGGGTTTTGCGGGGGGTTGTCGACATTCTCGTCCTTCGTGGCCGAGCTTGAAAGACTGGCAACCACCAACATCTGGACGATCCCTGCCGCCGCAGGGCTGGAGATTTTCTTTGGCCTTGCTGCCGCCATTTTGGGCGAGGCTCTGGGGCGACGTTTTGGTTCAGAAAGCCGCCCTGGATGACAGACCTGTTTCTTCACGCAGTGTTTGGTTTGGGCGGTGGCCTGGGCGCAGTATTGCGGCATTGGCTGGCTTTGCGGATCAGTCATGATCTGCCGTTGTCTACCCTAATCGTTAATGTGCTTGGCAGCCTACTTCTGGGCCTTTGGATTGGCTATCTGGGTGGGCCGGTCTCGATGGGCGAAGAAGAAAAACGGCTGGTCTTTGGATTTTGCGGTGGCTTCACGACGTTCTCCAGCTTTGCTTACCAATCCCTTGAGCTGCGCCGGGAACGCACGATTGCACTGGCCGCAGGAAACATCGTGATCAGTTTGATCCTGTGTTGGTTTGCGCTGTGGTTAGGCCTTGCCCTGATGCGCTAATGAGCATGCACCGTAGGCTGGGTGCCCGGTTTCGATGCGCGGCAGAAGAAGAGTAGCGGTATCGTAGCAAGTGCCAACAGACCCAGATTGTTGAACACTGTCAGATACGAAATAAGCTCTGCCTGACGCGCAATTTCCTGGCCTAGGATTGCCGCGCCCTCGGCGCTATCGGGGGTCAGACCCAGGGGCTGCAGATAGGCCTGAGCCGCCGGGTTGTAGGGTGTCACATTCTGGCTCAGTACTGCGGTATTGGTTTGCAAGCCCCGGACCACCCATGTGCCGACCAAGGATATCCCGATTGACGATCCCAGCTGACGGGTGACATTGAACAAACCCGAAGCTTCATCCTGCCGGGTTTGGCTGATGCTCTCGAACGCCAGTATCGACATTGGCACAAACACCAAACCCATGCCCAGCCCGCTGACTGCCCCCGGCCAGGCAAGTTGCCAAAACCCTGCATTCATGTTGAGCGCGCCCAGCATGAAGTTCCCGAGGGCTGTTAACAGCAACCCGACACCAGCCAAGACGCGTGGGTCAAACCGGGTGACCAGAACAGCACCAGTCAGCACCATCGAAAGCCCCGCTGCTATACCGCGGGGAATGAACAGATGGCCCGAGACGATAACAGGGTAGTCCAAAAGGTTTTGCACAAAGGTCGGCAAGATGGCGATGCCGCCAAAGAGAGAGATAGCAAAACCGGCGATGATCAGGTTGCACAACGCAAAGTTGCGATCCGCGAAGAGGCGAAGGTCTACGACCGAAGTCTTGGCCGTCAGGCCGTGGGCAATGAAACCCAAGGCACCGAGAACCGATGCAATCGCTGCGACTTGTATAACCCGCGACGATAGCCAATCCTTGGTCTCTCCCTGGTCGAGAACGAACTGCAGGCAGCCAATGCCAAGCGCCAGCAGCGCCAAACCCTTCCAATCGATCTTAATCTCTTCGGTTTCGTCATCCGGGAGCTCTCCGGCCAGTAGAAGCAATGCCATCGCTGCGACGGGTAGATTGACGAAAAAAACCATCCGCCATGTGAAATACTCAGTCAGGATCGCACCCACGGTCGGCCCGAGCACCGGGGCAACGACAACTCCAAGACCAAACACCGCCATGGCCTGGCCGCGTTTCTCGCGCGGGAAGGCGTCAAACAGGATGGATTGCGACAGAGGGATCAGGAAGGCACCAAACATGCCTTGCGCCAGCCTGAACACCACAATGGTCTCAAGACTCCAGGACAGGCCACACATGATCGACATCACTGCAAACCCGGTGACCGCTGTCAGGATCAAACGACGTCGTCCAACGCGCCGTGCCACAAAACCGGTCAGCGGCATCACGACGACGGCCGAGACGATATAGCTAGTTAAGATCCATGTTGCCTGATCAGACGTCGCACCAAAGGCCGCCTGAATATGAGGCAACGCCACATTAACGATCGTGCTGTCCAATACTTCGAGCACGGCGCTGAGCACGACGGCAACCACGATCACCTTATTAATGGCGCTGGTCGCGGACGGCGTCATTTTCCGTCCGAAGACCCGGTTGTGTCGACAATAACCTTGCTGCTGCCGCCAACACGCAATGGGGCATCGGTCGGATCAAGATCGATCCTCACTGGGAAGCGCCGGGTTACTTTAACCCAGTTTCCACTGGAATTCTCGGATGGCAGCAGGGAAAAGGTGTCGCCCGATCCCCTACCGATGGATGCGACTTTGCCGGTCAGAGCCACGCCCGGCAACATGTCGACGTGAACCGTCACGGGTTGACCGGGACGAATACGGGGCAGCGAGGTTTCCTTGAAATTGGCATCCACCCACCAATCCGTTGATTCAACAATCGAAAACTGAGGCGCGTTGGCAGACACGGATGATCCGGGGCGCAGACTCAGATTGGCAATCCAGCCATCAGCTGTTGCAAATACCTTGGTCCACGCTTGGTTGGCTTTGGCGATCTCAAGCTGCGCTTGCGAAGACAGTATATCATCCTGCTTCGCCGCCAAGCCGCTCTGCAATGCCAACAGACTGGATTGGCTGGTGGTCAACCGCGCCGACGCCTGCGCAAATGCCGAAGTTGTCTGATCCAGCGAGGCTTGTGCCAAGTCTCCGCTGGCGTGCAACGCCTTGGCGCGTTCCAGGCTTTTATCTGCCGTCTCATATGCGGATTGCGCACTTGCGACCGATGCCTCGGCGGCTGTGATTTGCGTTGAATAGGATTTGGCCTGTTGTACCGAACTGTCCAGATCCGCCTTGGCCTGATCCACTGACGCCTTGAATTGCGTGTCATCTATCGAGAACAAGAGATCACCAGTCTTGATCGGCTGGTTTTCGACGACATGCACGTCTGCCACCTGCCCTGTCACCTGTGCCGCCACATAAATGATATTGGCACCGATATATGCGTCTTTGGTCGACGGGTATCTTTCGTCGTAGCGCCAATACAGCACCAGCCCAACGGTGATGGCACCCAGCATGACAACAACAGCAACAGATTTGAGGGATTTCAAGCGCGCTTCCTTCCGTCTCATGACGCGGAGTTTTTACATCATGTCCATATGCATGCGGATCGACAGATTGCCCAAGATCCAGATTGTCCCGAGGATGATGATCAGCAGGACAAGTGTCGAAAACAGGATCAGGTCCAAATCTTCCCGGCTGCTGCGACGCCGGTCGATATGCAGAAAATAGACGAGCTGCACGATCAATTGGGCAAGGCCCAGTAGGCCAATGGTCAGGTAGACCCCCACCGTTTCGATGCCATACTGATAGGCGACGCCAAACATGAGCAGTGTCAGTAGAAGCGAACCGCCATATCCAATGACATAGCGCCGCCGTTCGCGCCGGTGCATTTCGGTCCGGTTATCCATACGTCAGCCCTCCGAAATACACGATCGTGATGATGCCGATCCAGATCAGGTCCAAGAAGTGCCAGAACAGCGCCAACCGAACCACGCGAGAGATGACCAGATCGGTCATGCCCATCACACGCAACTGAATGCCGAGCACAATCAGCCATAGGCATCCTGCCGCCACATGCAGCCCATGTAGCGGCACCAATCCGAAGAAGGCCGAAAGAAAGCCACTATGTTGAGGGATGCCACCTTTTTCGGCCATTGCAATGAAATCTCGGATTTCCAGTGCCAGAAAACTAAGGCCAAGCAGCAATGTGACGCCAAACCACAGGACGATGCGCGATCTTGGCAGGTTGTATTTCAACGCCAACATGGCAAGACCAACCGTAAGGCTGCTTGTCAGCAGGATCAGCGTTTGTGCAAACACGCTTTTCAGGTCGAACAGTTCATGCGGGCCGGGACCGCCCGCCTGCGCATCAATCATCGTGATGTAGATGGCGAACATCAGGCCGAAATAGACCAGATCGCTCATCAAAAAGACCCAGAAACCAAACGTCACCACCTCGGCGGCTTTATCGGCGCTGGCGTGGCGACGGCCCAGATTAATGCCAGGATAGCTGTGAGTGGGTGCGCGCTTCATGTCACCGCCTCCAGATCAGGGCGGGCAAGGCCGCGGTTCTCAGGTGCGGTTTCGTGGTCACGGTTCACAGCGGCCGAGGCATGAACCAGATCCAACCAAGCCTCATGCTCTTTGCGAACCTCTTCGGCCGGGATCACAAGTTCGGTGTTGGTATCAAAGCTCCAGGCAATTATGGCCAAGACAATCAGCGCCGTTATCAATATGGCCAGCCACCAGATCCACCAGACCAATGCAAACATCCAGATGCCGCTAAGGACGCAAAGGATGAAACCAATGCCCGTGTTCCGCGGCATCTCGATATCCTCGTAGGCTTCGGGTTTTGGATAGGCCCTGGCCTGTTCTTTGGCGGCCGCAAAGTCATCGCGATCAGTGACCTGCGGAATGATTGCAAAGTTGTAAGGTGGCGGTGGGGACGGAATAGACCATTCCAAAGTGCGCCCGTCCCACGGATCGCCAACGGGCGCTGTAGTCTTATCCCGGTCGCGGATGCTAACCCAAAGCTGAACCAGTACCGAAAGCAGCGCCGCCAGGATGACCAACGCTCCGATCACGGCGACGATCATGTAGGGATGAAAGCTGGGGTCTTCCCAACTGAAGGACCGGCGCGGCATGCCCATCAGGCCTACAAAGTAAAGCGGCAGGAAAGTCAGCATGAAACCAACAGTCCAAAGTGCAACGGTCACACGGCCCCAGAACTCATTCAGGCGGAAACCGAATGCCTTGGGAAACCAGTAGTTGTAAGCTGCCAGCAATCCGAACAGAACACCCGGAAGCAGCACATTGTGGAAATGGGCGACAAGAAACAGGGTGTTGTGAACCTGATAGTCGACAGTTGGATTGGCCAGGATCACGCCGCTAAGCCCACCAATGACGAAAAGCATCAGAAACGCCAACCCGTAAAGCATCGGAACCGTGAAACGAATTCGCCCACGCCATAGCGTTGCCATCCAATCATAGACTTTTACGCCAGTCGGGATGGCAATCAGCATAGTGGCAATTCCAAACACCGCGTTGATCAGCGCGCTTTGACCCATCGTAAAGAAGTGGTGCAGCCAGACCGTGAAGGACATGATCGCAATCGACATAGTCGCGATGACCAATGAGTTGTAACCATAAAGCCGCTTGGCCGAGAAGGTCGCAAAGATCTCGGAATAGATACCGTAGGCGGGCAGGACCAGCAAATACACTTCGGGGTGACCAAACAACCAGAACAGGTTGGCGTAATTCATCATGTTGCCACCAAGGTCGTTGGTGAAAAAATGGAAATCCAAGTATCTGTCTGCTGCCAGTAACAGCGCGGCAACGCCCAGAGGCGGCATCGCAAAGATAAGCAGGATCGAACTGCAGATGATCGTCCAGCAATACATCGGCAGCCGCATGAACTTCATCCCCGGTGCGCGCAGCTTGTAGATGGTCACCGCAAAGTTAAGCCCCGTCAGCGTCGTACCGACGCCTGAAACCACAATCGCCCAAATCCAGTAATCCGGACCCACACCGGGATTAAACGCAGCGCCGGTGTAGGGCGGATAAGCGGTCCAGCCCCCAGTCGAGAATTCTCCGACCACCAGCGATACCATAAGCATCATGCCAGCGGAAACTGTCAGGCCAAGACTGATCTGGTTCAAGACCGGAAAGGCAACGTCCCGCGCGCCGATCATCAGCGGCACCACAAAGTTCGCGATGCCAAAAACAAAAGGAACCGCGACAAAGAATATCATGATCGTGCCGTGGGTACTGAACAGTTCCGCAAAGTGTTCAGCCTCCAGAAACCCATCTCCTGGACCGGCGGCCTGCTGGGCGCGCATCACGACACCTTCGAGTACCCCGCGCGCAAGCATCACGATCGCAAACACGATGTACATAATTCCAATTTTTTTGTGGTCAGCGCTGGTGAGCCAATCGCGCCAGAGCGGACGCCACAATCGAAACCATGTGAGCAGGCTGACCACCGCAATAACACCAACAATCACGATGCCGGCGGCAGTATTGGCAACGATCTCATTTGCGTTGGGGTCTTGAATCAGACCAACAATGGGCAACGCATCCCAGTTCAGACGGCCAAAGAACCCAGACTCAGTCGCTGTCATTGGCTTGCCTCCTGCCCATATTCGACGGTTCCGGGTTGTTGATCCACCGAGAGCGGCTCTCCGCTGTGATATCGGTGCAGGATTGAGTGGAACAGATCGCCGTCTTCGAGATTGAAGTACAAAGCGTTGGTCGGCATCTGGGCGGTCCCAAGCGCTTTTTGAACCTCATCCCGGTCCGTTCGCATCGACAGTATCTGATACGTCTGTTGATCAAGTACTATGCCGTTCTTTCGAACTTCCTCTACCCATGCACTGAAATCATCTGGTTGCATGGCAAGTGTTTCAAATTTCTGCTTGGTAAACCCGCGGCCATTATATTGCGTGTTTTCGCCTTGCATCTGTTTTGGCCTATCCGCCACCAGATGCAACTGCGTCGTCATTCCCGGCATGGCGTAAATCTGACCGGCCAGCGCCGGGATCATGAAGGACTGCATGACCGTATCCGTTGTCAGTGTCACAGCAACTTGCTGCTTGACCGGAATTCCCAGCTCACCCACGCTTGCGATACCCAGATCGGGATAAATGAACAGCCATTTCCAATCCAAACCAACAACCTGAACCTTCAGCGCGGGTTCCTCACCAAACGAGGCGGCGTAGGGATCCAGCCGATGCGTGGATTTCCACAAAGAAACGGACAGAATGATCACGATAAGTACAGGCACACCCCACATCAGAAACTCAAGCTTTGCCGAGAAATCCCAATTGGGAGTATAGGATGCGTTACCACCCTTACGGCGGCGATACCGCAGCGCAATTAATGGCACCAGAACCAGCACAGGGACGACCGCGACCAGAATCAAAACGGTCGCCCGCAACATATGGGTTCTTTGCGCAGCTGCGATTGGCCCTTGCGGATCCATAAAACTATCACTGGCCGCGGCCATCTGTGCCGAGATCACCAAAAATGCAAGGGCCAACAGTATGGGAACTGGTGCAGGGGACGTTTTGGTGGTGGCCATGACTGACAGTCCTCTCCTGCACTCAACTTGGTACAACTATCGGCAGAGACTGCCATTTTCTCAAGGCTTTTCCTGACCATCGGTTGTCAAACTTCAGTATTCCCGCCAGGAAACCCTACCTTAGCATCAGAGGATTGACCTTCCCGTTGACTTAGTGCCGTGGCCGCGACACATATTGCAGGCATGCGCACGCTTCTTTTTTCAGTCGGTCTTGCACTGTTGGCCCACAGCGCCTTGGCCCAGGACCGCGCAGCTGTTGAACGGCAGTTTCAATCCTGGCTACAAGACACAATCTGGCCGCAAGCGCGCGCACAAGGCGTGTCGCGGCACACGATGACACAGGCCTTTTCCGGGGTTTCACTGAACTGGGATCTGCCGGATCTTGTAGCACCTGGCAGCAAGGCCAAAACGCCCAAAACACAAAGACAGGCCGAGTTCGGCTCACCCGGGAAGTATTTCAACGCGGGGTCGGTTCAGGGCGCCACTTCGATGGGACGGAAAATGGCGAACCGCCACGCTACAGCGCTTGCGCGCGCCGAAGCCAAAACCGGCGTCCCAGCCCGCATCATATTGGCGATCTGGGGACGAGAAAGCGGTTATGGCCAGGTCCCTATCCGTCACGACGCCTTTCAGGTCCTCGCCACCAAGGGCTTCATGAGCACGCGTGCAGAGTATTTCACTGAAGAATTGATTGCCGCGCTTCAGATAGCTGATGCTGGTCACATAAAAGGCCGCGCGATGAAAAGCAGCTGGGCGGGTGCGCTGGGGCAGCCGCAATTCATGCCCTCAAGCTTTCTGGCATTCGCCGCAGACGGCAATGGCGATGGGCGCGCTGACATTTGGGAATCCCAAGACGACACGATCGCCTCAATCGCCAATTATCTGGCACAACACGGCTGGGTCGCGGGACGCGATTGGGGGTTCGAAGTCACAGTCCCTCAGGCCGTCTCATGTGCATTGGAAGGACTGGATCAGGGGCGCCTTATTCGCGACTGGGAAGCAATGGGAGTTACGCGTGTCTCGGGCAAGGCCTTTCCCGCACATGAGCGAACCGGAGAGGGGTATCTGATGATGCCTGCAGGGCGCAATGGACCGGCCTTTCTGGTTACACCAAATTTTTACGTGCTCAAGGAATACAACAAGAGCGACCTCTATGCGTTGTTCGTCGGCCACGTGGGTGACCGGATTCAATATGGCGTCGGCGATTTCCGCGGCGCATGGGGGCAAGTCGGTGGGCTCTATCGATCCGATGTTGCCAGGATGCAGAAAGCCCTGGAGCGGCAGGGGCACGACGTCGGAGGCGCAGATGGTTTGCCGGGTTTCAAAACCCGCCGATCCGTCGGGCGCTGGCAAGAGGCGACCGGTCGCAAACCCACGTGCTTTCCCGAAAAGAAGATGAAGACCACATTGATTCCCTGACATCTGTGGGAAACTATCTACCGGCTTTCGGACCGCCCTACCCCAGCTTCTACCGGTGATTCGCTAGATTTCGGACGCCACATGACCGTTGGCGCATGGGAAATTTCGATGCCCGAAGCAGCCCTGACAGCTCACCTTTAACAGATGTGTCAAAGCAAGGCGCTGATTGATCACAAAGTTTCAGAGCTGCCCGGCGAAACCGAAATTTTCAGCCTTCGGTTGATCAACCTCCACACCAAGGCTTTTACCTTTACTAAAAAAATGTCACGTTTCCGCGCAGTGAAAGAAAGCTTTCGCAGTTACGTTCCTGACAGCAAATGGAAGGCCGCGACGCAGTGCTCATTGCGACTTGGCAAAGCCAAATTCAATCAAGACTGTATCCCGGCCCATGTCGGACAAAACCGGTTGCCGGATGTCATCCCTGCGGGTGGCGGCTATCTGGCTCCAAAAATGGGAGAAAAATCATGAACAAAGTTATCCGAACGTCGCTGGCTGGTCTTTTGACCTCAACCTTTATGACAGGCGCTGCATTTGCAGCTGGCACCCACCCGGAAACGGGCGAGGCACTGGCAGATGATCAGACCTTTATTTATCGAATTCTGGATGAACACAGCTCGGTCGATCCTCAGGTTGTCGAAGATGTGTCAGGTGCCGAGATTGTTCGCGACCTGTTTGAAGGTCTCATGAATCAGGACGAAGACGGAAATCTGGTCCCTGGCGTTTCCACGGGCTACACAACGAATGAATCAAAAGATGTCTATACATTTGCGCTGCGGGACGACGCCAAATGGTCCAACGGCGATCCTGTTACCGCAGGCGATTTCGTCTATGCTTGGAAACGCGCTGTCGATCCCGCATTGTCGTCACCCTACGCATGGTTCATGGAGCTGATGTCGATCGAAAACGCCGCATCAATCATCGCGGGTGAGACACCCGTTGATGAACTGGGCGTCAAAGCCATAGACGACAAGACGCTAGAGGTCACCCTTAGTGCCCCTTTGCCTTACTTCCCGCAAATGACCACGCATTCGACTACATTCCCCGCCCCGCAGAAAGTCATCGAAGAGTTTGGTGACGCATGGACCAAGCCAGAAAACATTGTCTCGAACGGTGCTTATGTTCTGACCGAGCATTTACCGCAGGAACGTTCAGTCCGTGAACGCAACGAGATGTACTGGGACAACGACAACACAATCATCGATACAGTTGTGTCGCTGGTCATCAATGATGAAAACGTTGCCCTAACCCGTTATCTGGCAGGTGAGCTTGATCGCACTGAGATTCCCGCAGGTCAGTATCCGCGTCTTAAGCAAGAACACCCTGTAGAGGCCATCAGTTTCCCGCGGCTTTGTAACTACTACTACACGTTTAACGTGTCTGATGGCGGCCCCGAAGCTTTCAAAGATCCGAACGTTCGTCAGGCGCTTTCCCTCGCTGTAGACCGGAAAATTATCACTGAGAAAGTATTGGCCGGCGGCCAGCCTCAAGCTTACACTTTCGCCCCGGAAGCGACCGCTGGGTTTACCGTGCCAGCAGTTGAAATGGCATCAATGAGCCAGGCCGAGCGGGATGAGCTCGCTAAAGAACTGTTGGCCGAGGCGGGCTACGGCCCCGACAATCCGTTGAGCTTCGAAATGGTCTACAACACGGCAGAGAACCACAAGAAAGTCGCCGTGGCGCTGAGCCAGATGTGGAAGCAGAAGCTGGGTGTCCAGGCGGAACTCGCCAATATGGAATGGAAAGTGTTCCTGGAAGAGCGCGGCAACCAGAACTTTGATCTTGCCCGTGGCGCATGGTGTGGCGACTACAACGAAGCCTCGACCTTCCTGGATCTGTTACAGTCCGATTCTGGCTACAATGACGGGAAATTCGCCAATGCCCGCGTTGACGAGCTGCTGGCCGAGGCCAAAACGTCAGACGATCCGGCGCCCCTGTACACCGAGGTCGAGCGTATCATCGCTCAGGAAACCCCAGTGATCCCGATCTACCACTATGCTGGTGTCTACATGATGGACAGCGATGTCGGGAACTGGCCGGTGAACAATGTCGAGCAGAACTGGTACTCGAAGAACCTGTACAAGCTCGCCGAATAATCATCCTTTGATCACGCTCTGCCCCGGAACACTTTCCGGGGCAGCGCCAATAATGGGGGCATGAAATGCTTGCCTATAGTTTGCGGCGACTGCTGGTTGCCATTCCGACGATTCTATTGCTGATCGTCGCTTGTTTCTTTCTTATGCACTTTGCGCCTGGTGGGCCCTTTACCTCGGAACGGCCTCTGCCACCCGCAGTTTTGGCCAATATCGAGGCGCGATACGGGTTGGACCAACCGCTGTGGAAGCAGCTTTGGGATTATCTGTACAACATCGTCGTGCATTTCGATTTCGGCCCGTCTTTTAAGTTCAAGGACCGGGACGTGAATGACATCATCGCACAGGGCTTTCCAATCTCTCTGACCTACGGGTCATTGTCGTTTCTCGTCGCGACCGCCGTGGGCGTCAGCCTCGGCATTGCTGCAGCCATAAAACACAACAGCTGGATCGACTATTTCGCCGTGGGTCTGGGGATTGCGGCGCAAGCGCTGCCAAACTTTATCATGGGTCCAATCCTGATCCTGACCTTCACTTTGTGGCTGGGATGGCTGCCAGGTGGTGGCTGGAACGGAGGACAGTGGCAGTACCTGATCATGCCGGTGATCGCATTGGCGACATCTTACATGGGATCCATAGCACGGATCACCCGGTCTTCGATGTTGGAGGTTTTGAATTCGAACTTCATTCGCACCGCCCGCGCCAAGGGCCTGCCGACCAGAACGGTAATCTGGCGCCATGCGCTGAAACCCACGTTGTTGCCCGTTGTGTCCTATTTGGGACCGGTCTTTGTCTACGTGCTGACCGGTTCGGTTTTCGTCGACATCTATTTCTCAACCGGTGGTCTGGGTCAGGCCTATGTCGGCTCGGCCCTGTCGCGAGACTATGCGGTGCTGTTGGGCGTCACGATCCTGTATGGCGCGTTGACTGTCGTGGTGAACCTGCTGACCGACCTGGCTTATGCCTGGTTCGATCCAAAAATCCGCTACTGAGGGGCTGGCAATGCTTGGAAAATCACAAAAAGCCGCCCATCTGGCCGAAGAAATCACCGATTTCACGGTCGTTCAGGGGCGCTCACTCTGGCAGGACGCGCGCATGCGGTTCGTCCGCAACAAAGCCGCGATGGCGAGTGTCTTTGTTCTGGGCCTGATCGTCCTGTTCACGATCATCGGTCCCTATTTCGCCGTTTGGGACAACGAAGAAATCGACTGGAACGTTATGGGGGACGTGCGCGGTATGGGCATGCCCTCGCTCGAAACCGGACACTATTTTGGCGTCGATGATCTGGGGCGCGACCTGTATAGCCGGGTCATCCAGGCGACGACCACATCTCTGTTGGTGGGTCTGATAGGGGCTGCAACGGCACTGATCGTCGGCACTTGCTATGGCATCGCCGCAGGTTACATCGGTGGTCGCGTTGATGGTGCGATGATGCGCTTTGTCGACATTCTGTTGGCGATCCCAGCCACACTTATCATCATTTTGCTGCTGGTTGTGGCGGGTCGGTCGTTCTTTATGTTGTTCATTGCGCTTGGGGCCGTGGGTTGGCTGACCATGGCGCGAATTGTAAGGGGGCAAACTCTGACCCTGAAGAACCGCGAGTTTATCGAGGCCGCCCGCGCGGCGGGTGTCAGCGAGTTCACCATCATGTACCGCCATATCCTGCCCAATCTTCTGGGAGTGGTAATCGTGTACGCCTCGCTGCTGGTGCCAGAAATGATCCTCACCGAAAGCTTCATCTCATTCCTCGGTCTTGGGATTTCGGAACCTTATACGTCGCTGGGGCGTCTGATCGCCGAAGGGGCCGGAACCATGGGATACGGCACTCTGTGGCAACTGATGTACCCGCTGACATTCTACGTCGCCATTATCATCACGATGTTCTTCATCGGGGATGGATTGCGTGATGCTCTGGACCCAAAGGATCGCTGATATGTCACTGTTTTCTGTAAAGGACCTGAGCGTCAAATTCGACACCGCCGATGGTGTTGTCGAGGCTGTCAAAAACATCAGCTTTGACATCAATCCAGGTGAATGTCTGGGCATCGTCGGTGAAAGCGGGTCAGGCAAAAGCCAAACCTTCATGGCAGCCATGGGCCTGCTACCGCCGGCTGGTCTTGCGACTGGGTCAGCACTGCTGAATGGTGAGGAAATTCTGAACCTGCCCGTCAACAAGCTGAACCAGATCCGTGGTGATGATGTGGGCATGATCTTTCAGGATCCACTGACGGCACTGACTCCGCATCTGCGGATTGGTCAACAAATGCGAGAAGTGTTGCAGGTTCATGAAGGTATGCAAGGCGCAGCGGCGCGCGCGCGTTGTCTGGACTGGCTGGATCGCGTCCGTATCCCGGAAGCCAAGCGGCGACTGGATCAGTATCCACACGAATTGTCCGGCGGAATGCGCCAGCGCGTCATGATTGCCATGTCGATGCTGTGCAATCCAAAACTGCTGATCGCCGATGAACCTACGACAGCGCTTGATGTCACCGTACAGGCGGACATTCTGGACCTGATGGTTCGGCTGCAGAAGGACGAAGGTACCGCGATTGCCCTGATCACACATGATATGGGCGTTGTGGCACGCATGTGTGATCGCATTCAGGTGATGCGTTTGGGTGAGTTTGTCGAAGCTGGCGACACGCGCGAAATCTTCCAGGCACCAAAACATGACTACACCCGGACCCTGCTTGAGGCGATGCCTCGGATCGACGCGGGAGATGCGCCTAAAGCCCTAGCCAATGTCGAAGAACCAATGCTTAAGGTTGACGACGTCAAGGTTCACTTCCCAATCCACGTCTCAGGTGGGCTGTTTGGGCACAAGGTTCCGCTCAAGGCGGTTGACGGTGTCAGCTTTGACATCCGTAAAGGCGAAACACTGGGTGTTGTTGGCGAGTCCGGCTGCGGGAAATCCACTTTGGCACGGGCTGTTTTGCAGCTAATTGAACCCAGCGCAGGCAACGTAAGTTGGTTGGGTCATCCGATCGTGGGATTGAGACGGGCCGAGTTGAACAAGTACCGCAAGGACTTGCAGATCGTGTTCCAGGATCCGCTTGCCAGTCTCGATCCGCGGATGACGATTTCGGCATCGATTGCCGAGCCGCTAAAAACTTATCGCCCCGACCTGACTGAACGGGAACGCAAAGAGATGGTCGCAGAGATGATGGAGCGTGTTGGCTTGAAGGCCAACATGATCAACCGGTACCCGCATGAGCTGTCCGGTGGTCAAAACCAGCGGGTCGGCATTGCCCGGGCGATGATCAACAAGCCCAAACTGATCATCTGCGACGAAGCAGTCTCGGCCCTGGACGTCTCGATTCAGGCCCAGATCGTAGCATTGCTGCGCGAATTGCAGCAAGAGTTCGGGCTGTCGATGATCTTCATCAGTCATGACTTGTCTGTTGTGCGAGCTATTTCGAACCGGATCATGGTTCTTTATTTGGGCCGGATCGTCGAGCTGGGCGATGGAGAGGTGGTCTGTTCCGAACCCGTCCACCCCTACACCCAGTCGCTGATATCGGCTGTTCCAATCCCAGACCCAGATGTGGAACGCAGCCGCACGCGGCTGAAGCTGCCGGGCGAATTGCCCTCACCCATGGATCCGAAGGCCGCGCTGCGGTTCCTGCCCAGCCGACTTTCCGCCGGTGAAACAGACTACGTCCCAAAGCTTAGCGAGGTTGCTCCGGATCATTTCGTGGCAGAACACGATTCGCTGGACGTCATCATGGCAAAAGCCTGATCACCTGCCCCGGGGCCAGCTTTTTTGGCTTCGGGGAGTACCCCCGCCAATGACCCCGCCTTGTGTGCAAACACTCGCGAGTCTCGCTCAATGATCTCCAGCATTCGGCAAACATGGGTGCATCATTTAAGCCAAACTGTTGGTTCATTTTGACTCCGCCTGCCCAAGGTGGCACGATTTGACTGATTGGCGCCCGGTTTTCCGGGTATGATTGATTGATCTGACCTCAAAGCTTATGAGGGCATTCCGGAGGGGTTCAAATCTTCCGGCTAATTTGAATTCGAGAGGCACCATGGCACGCAAGGTCACCAAAGCGATTTTTCCCGTAGCAGGGCTGGGCACGCGGTTTTTGCCTGCAACCAAGTCTGTCCCAAAAGAGATCATGACCCTGGTCGACCGTCCCTTGGTGCAATACGCCATCGACGAAGCGCGTGCTGCAGGGATCAAGGAATTCATTTTTGTCACTTCGCGTGGGAAATCCGCGCTTGAGGATTACTTTGACCACAATCTTGTTTTGGAACAAGAGTTGAAGGCAAAGGGCAAGGACGAACTGCTTGAGACACTGAATGCGACCAACATGGAAAGTGGAGCGATTGCCTATATTCGTCAGCACAAGGCGTTGGGTCTTGGTCATGCCGTGTGGTGCGCCCGCCGCTTGATTGGGGACGAACCCTTTGCTGTGATGCTACCAGACGATGTGATCGCGGCAGATAAGCCCTGCCTACAACAGATGATTGAGGCCTACGAAGAAACCGGCGGCAACATGGTTGCAGCAATGGAAGTCCCGCCCGAAAAAACCAGCTCTTATGGTGTTCTGGACGTAGGCTCAAACGTTGGGACCGTTGTCCGGGCCAAGGGGATGATTGAAAAGCCAAAGCCCGAAGAAGCCCCGTCCAACCTTGCCGTGATCGGACGCTACGTTCTTGGCCCCTCGGTCTTGTACAATTTGAACAAACTGAAAGCAGGTAGCGGCGGAGAAATTCAACTGACCGACGCGATTGCTGAAGACATTATTAATGGCGTACCGGTTTTTGGGTACAAATTCAAAGGTCAACGCTTTGACTGCGGCTCGAAATCAGGGTTCTTGCAAGCCACAGTGGCCTTTGCGTTGGCACGTGATGACCTGAGCGGCGATCTGAGCGAATATCTGCATGACATCGTTGCCACGGGAAAAGCGGCACAGTAATTACAGGCCTTTCCCTTGATCGCAATTAAAGCGATACCGTTTGGCAATAGCAGTTCAAAGGCACCAAAGTTATGAATTCCGTCTATCCCGTCATTCTGTGCGGTGGGTCAGGGACCCGTTTGTGGCCCCTGTCCCGGAAAAGCTATCCCAAGCAGTTTGTACCACTGATTGGTGAGACAAGCCTGCTGCAGGATTGTGCTGAACGGATGCGGGGACCTAAGACGGCACCTTATGCCAAGCCTTTGATCTTAACCAACGAAGCGTTTCGTTTTGTTGTGCCTGAGCAGCTTACTGCAATCAGCGTAGACCCCGGACCGATCGTCATCGAGCCCGAAGGGCGCAACACCGCTCCTGCTGTTTTGGCGGCAGCCTTGTATCTGGAGTCGACTGACCCAGACGCTGTCATGCTGGTAGCACCTTCTGACCACGTTGTGCCTGACAAACCTGCGTTCCATCGCGCCGTTGACGAAGGTGTACGGGTCATCAAGGACCGCGGCGACCTTGTTACCTTTGGTATCACTCCGGATCGTCCGGAAACGGGTTATGGTTACCTGAAACTCAGCGACGCACCGGATGCATCGGGCGCCGCGGTGCCTCTGGATCGCTTCGTCGAAAAGCCTGATCTGGACAATGCCAACACTATGCTGGCGGATGGCAGCTACCTTTGGAATTCAGGTATTTTCCTGTTTGCTGTGCGCGACATCATCGCGGCTTTTGAGCAGCATGCAACGGCTCTGATCGAGCCTGTGAAACAAGCCGTTGCAGATGCCCAAACGGATTTGGGTTTTCTGCGGTTAGATGCCGCGGCGTGGTCGAAGGTTGACGATATCTCGATCGACTATGCTGTCATGGAAAAGGCATCGAACCTCAGCGTTGTTCCTTATGCTGCGGGTTGGTCGGATGTGGGCAGCTGGACGGCTGTACAGGAACTGACCCATCCCGATGACGACGGCGTTGCCACAACCGGCGAAGTGACCACAATCGACTGCAAAAACGTTCTGATCCGGTCCGAGTCGCCTTCACAAGAAGTCGTGGCACTGGGTTTGGAAAACATAGTGGCGGTCGCCATGCCGGACGCTGTTTTGGTCGCCAGCATGGACAGGTCGCAAGATGTCAAACTGGCTGTGTCGGCATTGAAAGCCAAAGGTGCGAAACAGGCAGAGTTGCTGCCGGTTGATCATCGCCCCTGGGGTTGGTTCGAAAGCCTGGTGGTTGGCGACAGATTCCAAGTCAAACGCATCCATGTTCACCCCGGGGCAGCGCTCAGCCTGCAATCGCATCACCATCGGTCTGAACATTGGATTGTTGTGGAAGGCACCGCGAAGATCACCATCGACGATGACGTTCAGCTCCTCTCCGAAAACCAATCGGTCTACATTCCTTTGGGCGCGGTTCACCGAATGGAAAACCCAGGCAAAGTTCCCATGGTGCTGATCGAAGTTCAAACCGGCAGCTACCTGGGTGAGGATGACATCATTCGGTACGAAGACATCTACGCCCGGCGCTGAGATCTGCGGTCGCGTAGACGGCGTGTTGCCCTCCGATCTTCCTGGGAATCCAGCCTCAACAGAATCACTTGCGTGTGCAGATGACCATCCCGCGTGGGGACGAAGCTGATCTCTAGTCGGAATTGTTTCCGATCTGGAACTCCAGAGTTATCAAAACGTTTTCTAGGCGTTCGGCCCGGTCAGACAGGATTTACGCGCGTGACGGCAAGTTGGCGCGCAACAGTAATGTCGGACCGACAGCCACAGGAGGACGCCCGTGTCTCAGATTTCACCGCGATTGAGCCTGCCTTTTTTGCAACCATCACAAGCGCAGAAACACGTCACCCACAATGAGGCGCTGCGTCAGCTGGACCTGACTGTACAACTGACCGTCCTGGCGACCAACGCATCAAACCCGCCAGCCGTCCCTGAACAAGGCGAGATCCACGCCCTGGCAGCTGCTCCAACCGGGGATTGGGCAGGTCACGGCGGTGAGCTTGCAGCGTGGCTGGACAACGCCTGGTATTTCGTGACGCCAAACACCGGGTGGCGCGCCTGGGATCTTGCAAGCAACTTGGTGAAGGTTTGGGACGGCACAGGATGGATCACGCCGCCCGTAGCAGCCCAAAATCTGAACGGAGTCGGCGTTGCCACTAGCTATGATAGTACCAATCGTCTGTCGGTGCGCAGTCCGGCAACCCTGCTGAGCCACGAAGGTGGTGGGCATCAGCTAAAGATCAATAAGGCCAGTGCGGGTGACACGGCATCACTGCTATTCCAATCAAACTGGACAGGCCACGCTGAGATGGGTTTGTCGGGAAGCACAGGATTCTCTATCAAAGTGTCCCCTGATGGTGGTAGCTGGACCGAAGCCCTGGCATTTGATCCGACGACCGGTATCCCAAGCGGTGCAGCTGTTCAGGCCAGTGCCGACGACACCACAACAGGGCGATTGATGCGGGCCGATTACGGCTATGGGCCGGGCAATCTGTTGGGATCCGTTTCAGAAAGTTCGGGCACACCTACAGGAGCCGTGATCGAACGCGGCAGCACATCAGATGGCGATTACGTTCGCTTTGCAGACGGCACACAAGTCTGCACAGCTACTTTGAACGCTGTCAGCTGTACCACCGCTGAGGGCGCGCTTTTCTCAAGTAATTCTGAGAGCTGGACCTTTCCTGCAGCCTTCTCATCCGCTCCGATGGTTAGCGGCAGCGGTGGAGCAATGAGCCGATTCATGGGATTTGATGAATCGTCCAGTTCGCATGTAAATTACCAGGTTCTTTCTGCAGTTTCCGATGCGGCAACACACCGACCTTCCGCCATCGCAATTGGCCGCTGGTATTGAAGCGTTGCTCGCCCGGATCTTATGTCCGGGCAGTCACTGCTTGCAAAGAGCTTCCGCCGCCTTATCCAAAACACCCAGCACTGGTTGCGCGGCACTGGAGAACGTGAAACTCGTGCCTCTTCAGATAGCGTTTTGTTGTAATGCTGACCTGATCCTGACTTGTAACGCCGGTAATCAGTGCCGTTTAGATCATAGCTTTACCTCGCAGACCAAATCCGCCTGTTTCTTGTCTCAAAAACAGCAAGAATCTGTTGAATGCAGGCTAACGCGAAGGTCAGGCATTGAAACCCTCGGCAGTTTCTTTGAATGTATGCGCGCCGCAGGCGGTAATTGGTAAGAAGGATTTTGATGAATGCGTATTGCAATGATTGGCACTGGCTATGTGGGTTTGGTGTCAGGTGTGTGTTTCTCGGATTTCGGTCACGATGTGATCTGCGTCGACAAGGCAGAAAACAAGATTGAAATGCTCAAGGCCGGAGATGTGCCGATTTACGAGCCAGGTCTTGATGTGCTGATGGCCAAGAACGTCGCGGCTGGACGACTTAGCTTTACGACCGATTTGGAGGCAGCCGTTGATGGTGCGGATGCGGTATTTATAGCTGTTGGTACGCCAACTCGCCGTGGTGACGGGCATGCAGACCTGACCTATGTCATGGCCGCAGCGGAAGAAATCGCGCGCGCTGTGACCGGCTACACTGTGATTGTCACGAAATCGACCGTACCCGTAGGCACCAACCGCCAAGTTCATCAGGTTGTCGCGGCCGCCAATCCGGATGCCGATTTCGACGTCGCTTCGAACCCTGAATTCCTGCGCGAAGGTGCCGCCATCGACGATTTCATGCGCCCTGACCGCGTTGTGGTAGGTGTGGAAAGTGACCGCGCTGCCGAGGTCATGGCCGAGATTTACCGCCCACTTTATCTACGTGACTTTCCGATCCTAACCACGGATCTGGAAAGCGCTGAGATGATCAAATACGCCGCTAACGCATTCCTGGCGACCAAGATCACCTTTATCAATGAGATAGCCGGGCTGTGCGAACGCGTCGGCGGGGACGTCAAGGAAGTGGCGCGCGGAATTGGGCTGGACGGTCGGATCGGCAACAAATTCCTGCATGCGGGCCCCGGTTACGGTGGCTCGTGCTTTCCAAAGGATACTGCTGCACTGGCTCGGATCGGTCAGGAACACGCGCATCCGATGCAGATTACCGAAACTGTCATTCGCGTGAATGACGAGGTCAAGAAACGGATGACCGAGAAAATTCGCGAGGCCTGCGATGACCGGTTCAATGGCAAGACCGTGGCCATACTCGGCGTCACCTTCAAACCCAACACCGACGATATGCGTGACGCACCCTCACTGACCATCGTTCCGGCGCTAATCGGAAGTGGGGCCAAAGTCCGCGTTGTCGACCCGCAAGGCAAATCCGAAGGCGAAGCGCTGCTGCCGGGCGTGGAATGGTCTGATGACCCATATGCGGCCGCCAAAGATGCGGACGTCGTTGTGTTGCTGACCGAATGGAACGAATTCCGTGCGCTCAATCTGACTGAGTTGGCCGGAACTATGAATACAGCCCGGATGGTCGATCTGCGAAATATCTATTCCGAAAGCACAGTTCTGAAATCTGGCTTTGAAACTTATGTTGGTGTCGGGCGCTAGCGCCCGATAAACGCGTCTGGCTCGGGCTGTTAAGCCAGCCAAACTCGGTGGATATTTGCAATTGCAGTAGGGCTATAGCGCGGCGGTCCAAACCCGGTATCGCCCCTGCCCCGTCACTTCGCGGACCAAACCGCGCCGCGCGAAACGGTCAATGTTGCGTTGTGCCGCCGCCCGTGACGATTGTGTCAGTTCCTCGGCCAATGGGGCGGAGACCATAGGCCACGCTGTCAAAACTTCGATCAACAGCGGCGGTGTGCGTCCGCTCAGGTCGGCCGTCGCTTCACGCGCCCGCGCGTCCCATGCGCTGATCCGATCCAGATGCAACAAAGCCGCCAACACCGCCTGCCCTGTCCCACGTATCCACGCCGAGAGTTTTTCCAGCGGCTCGCCGACCCCGCGCAAAGCACCCGGTCCTGATAAAGCAAGCGGCATGAACAGCGCACCGCCCCGTCCTATCGACGCCGCGTGACGGGCGGCGACAATGGCAGCTTCGGTGTCCTGCCCGATGCCTTGCGACAAAGCACGCCATGCGTGAAAGGCAATTGCAGCTTGGGTCACGGGATGCAGCCCCTCCGCATTGCGCATCACTTCGGCCAGGTCCGCAACTGCTTCGGGGACATCTTCCATGCCTTGCGCCATTCGGTCCAGAAACGCGGTCAGGCCAGTCTCCCATCCGCCAGTCGACGGTGCTGCGCCCGAAGTGAGGCGGCGCACGGCCCATCCAGCCCGGAACAGGGCCTGCACATCATCGCCGGTCGCGCCGATCCTAAGCCCGGTCCACAAAGCCAGACGATCCACGCTGATCCGATCCCCGGTCCACCAGCCCAGATCGGACACATCCATCAACGCCAGGCGGTGGGTCCAACCTTCTGGTCCGGACCGCAAACGTTCATCCAAAGCACCGAATGTCACCGCCAGTTCAGCAAGTTCGGATGACAGTTCCGACTGTGCTGCACGCCAGTCCCGCGGGTCGAACAACAACCGCTGATCAACACGAGGCCCGGGTGGCAGAAAAACATCCTGGGATTCTTCATCCTCGGGCGGTAGAAACCAAAGATCGTCATCTTCAGGCGGGTCAGTGTCATAAATACTGCGAGGCCCCAGATCTGCAGCCTCGTCATCCGGATCGGGCATGACCTTTTTTGACTTCATGTTGGGTATTCTTTGGGCATTCTCAGACGGGCACAAGAGGTTTTATGCTAACCTGAAAACGTCTGTGTCAGAACATCCAGCTCACCGCCAAGATCGGTTTGCGCATCACTGCCCAAAAGCATGTAGCCATATCCGTCCTGCGCCCATATCGCTGTGGCCAATCCACTCAGGACAGCTTGCTTAACCTCTTTGTTTGGCGCAGCAGGACCTTGCCGGATAACGCAGAACGCAAAGGGGCGACCTTGTTCGTCGGCAAACACAACCTGAATCAGTGGTTTACCTTTGAATGACAGTATCTGCGCCCGTTTCAGATCCAGACCCGGCAGCGCCTCTAATGCGTCGCGGTTCAGCGAGCGACCCAACTGTTCCTCAGCCATAGCGAATTGGTCATCCAGAGATTCGGGTGAGCTGTCCAACGATGAAATCGTCTCGGGCACGTACAAAGATTGATAGAGCGCCGCTTGTTGCGCCCAACCCAATTCGGCAGGGCGTGTTGCCCAGAATGTCGCTGAAACCGCAACTATGGCCACGGAAGCGGCAACGGCAAGCAATCGCAACGGACTGCCAGAGTTGGACGGAACGGGCACTATAGCTTCGGGTAGATCGACCTGTGGCGCCTGTGCGGGCAACCCTTCGAAGACGCCCTGGACGACGGGTGCAAATGGATCCAGCGCCATCATGCGGCGCTCAAGCTCCGTATCGACTTCGACCGCAGCCTCAATGGCACGGCACTGGGTTTCATCCAGGCTGCCTTCCAGATACGCCATCAGCGTCTCGTCGGAAAACTTCATTTGCCACTCCGTTGTGCGACGTCAGCCGCATCATGCTGCATTACGGCTTTCAATTTCTGCCGGGCATTCGATAGCCGGCTCATGATGGTACCGATGGGAACCTCCAGCAACGCAGCGGCTTCGCGGTAGCTATACCCTTCGACAAAAACAAGCATGACCGTTTCCCGCTGCGCCTCTGGCAGGTGCATCACTTGGGTAAACACTTCAGACGCGAAAATATTCGTTTCTGAATCCGGCCCGATTGCGACCAAATCCGCCTCGGGCGTGACCGACAGAGCCTGAGCGCGACGAACGGACCGCGATCGTACTTCGTTTAGCCAGATCGAACGGCAAATTGTCATCAGCCAGGAATCCAACCGCTCATGCGACGTCACTTGATGATGTCGCTCCAGCGCGCGCAGGCAGGTCGCTTGCAACAGATCATCCGCAACGTCCGGCGCACCCGACAGCGCCAGCGCAAACCGCCACACACGTTTCGAATGTGTCTGCACGGCGCCGCGTACGGCTTGTTCGGAACTCATTTCGGCACTCATCGAATAAAACGCGACCTGTGTGTGTTTGCCTTAAACGGACCGGGCCCGCGGGGTCAGGACTGACATATACCGTGGAGGAACAAAATGAAACTTCTGATGAAAGCAGTCACAATCGCGTCGGCAATTGTTGCAAGCCCGGCCCTGGCCACAAGCTGGACGCTGGATCCCGAGGGCTCGCACCTGGCATACGGCTCAATCAAGAAAGACGTTGTGGGCGAGGTGAACAGCTTTACCAATCTCAGCGGACATGTCGGCCCGGACGGCAAGGTTGAAATCGAAATTGATCTGTCGTCGGTGGAAACCAATATCGACATCCGAAACGAGAGGATGATCGAGTATGTCTTCCGCAAAGCCGGGACCGCGATCTTGTCAGCCGAGTTTGACATGAAGGACGTTGCTGACCTGGCGGTTGGTGGAACGACAATTGTTGATGCCGAAGCCGTCCTGTCGCTTGTTGGCACGGATGTCGAATTCGACGCCGAAATGTTCGTTGCCAGATTGTCCGAAACCTCGGTGTTGGTATCGACCAATGACATGGTGTTCCTGAGCACCGAAGATGCGGGGCTAAATGCGGGTGTAGACAAGCTGATGGAACTGGCCGATCTGCCGGGCATCACCCGTACCGTACCAGTCACCGCGCGGTTGATCTTCACCATGGATGACAAAAAGGCCGGAGCGGCCGCCGATAGCCCAACGACCATCGCCGCCGCAGCCATTGATGGAGATGCAACGGCCGGCAAAAAAGTTTTTCGCAAATGTCGAGCGTGCCATCAGTTGAAAGAGGGCCGCCACGGGGTTGGCCCCTCGCTGCATGGAATCCTCGGTATGACAGCTGGAACGGTGGACGGGTTCAAATTCTCATCCGCGCTGCGGGAGTCAGGGGTCACTTGGACCGCTGAGACTTTGACCCGGTTCCTGACCGACCCCAAGGGAACAGTTCCAGACAATAAAATGCAGTTTCCGGGGCTGAAGAAGGACGAGGATATCGAGAATCTGATCGCTTATCTTAACGAAGAATCGACCGAATGAGGCGTTTGTTCTGACGCCACTTTCTGCGCCTCCAATCCCACGAAAAAACCTAAGAATCCGTAATAACCCGCGGGAAGACCCCTCGTAATGCGCCATGTCAGGTGCCCAACAATGGTCTTGTCCGCCACCACTTCCTCAACAACCGCAATCTCAATACGACAAGTCTGCTACTTAGGCACAATATCACCACGCTGAATATACCAAGTTGTAGACCAAGCCCGAACCGGGTTAGGAAGCGTCCAGTTACTATTGAAGGGCGACACAAATGAGGATGCGTGACACTTTTTTAAAGCCGATGCACCCTGAAGGACGCAAGTTTGTCGCGATCTTTGGCGTCGTCACTGTCCTGCTCTTTCTGATCTCGTCGATTTTGGGGTGGATCGGTGTCGGAGCAACAATCTGGTGTTACTATTTTTTCCGAGACCCAAAGCGGGCGACACCGACACCAGAAGGGCTTATCGTTAGCCCCGCAGACGGTGTTGTATCGCTGATTGAAAAGGCAGTGCCACCACCAGAGCTTGGAATGCCCGAGGACGAACTCACCCGCATCAGCGTGTTCATGAGCGTTTTCAACTGCCACGTGAACCGCGCTCCGATTGCCGGAGAAATCACTCAAATCGCGTATCGCCCTGGCAAGTTTTTCAACGCGTCGCTTGATAAAGCTAGCGCAGACAACGAACGCAATAGCTTGTGTATTCAAATGGATGACGGTCGCCAGATTGCTGTGGTGCAGATTGCGGGTCTCGTAGCCCGGCGCATTGTTTGTTTCGTTGCGAAAGGGGACAAAATAGCCACTGGAGAGCGGTTCGGGTTGATCCGCTTTGGATCCCGATTGGATGTCTACCTGCCAGATGGCGTGCATCCCATGGTCAGCTTAGGGCAAACCATGATCGCAGGCGAAACTGTGCTGGCTGACCTGGCTTCAAACGAACCCGCCCGAATGGCCCGGACTGACTGATAGATGTCAGACCCTGCGCCAGATAATAAACGTGATATGCCGGTCGTTCATCTACTGCCCAACCTGCTGACGATCACTGCAATCTGCGCTGGGTTGACCGCCATTCGGTTTGGGTTTCAGGGTGACTTCGAGACGGCCGTCAGGTTAGTGCTTTTGGCTATGGTGCTCGATGGGCTGGACGGAAGGCTGGCTCGTTTGATGAACTGCCAAAGCCCATTTGGCGCTGAGCTGGATTCCTTGGCTGACTTCCTCAATTTCGGAGTGGCACCGGGATTAATACTATATTTCTGGGCCTTACAGGACTTCAGCGCGGGTTGGCTTGCAGTTCTGGGCTATACGATTTGTTGCGTCTTGCGGCTTGCCCGCTTCAACGTGACCAGCAAATCGGATGCAGGAGAAACCGAGAGCAACTTTTTTGAAGGCGTACCCTCCCCCGCCGGCGCATTGCTTGCAATGCTGCCGATGTATGTGTCTTTCTTGTTCTCGGACATGCCTTCGGCGTCGCCTCTGTTTGTGACCATCTATCTGTTGGTGATTGGGTATTTGATGATCAGCCGGGTTCCAACATTTTCATTCAAAAACGTCTCGGTCTCGCCCGGATATGCCAAATTTTTGATGTTGGGGTTCGTTCTTTTGTTGTCTGCATTGCTTATCTATCTTTGGGCGACGCTCACACTCATGTCGATCATCTACATCGTGAGCCTCGCGCTGGCATTCAGAACTGCACGCAAATCCAACTAAAAAGAGGACAGTCCTTTGGATATTCATGCCGTTAAATCCTCATATGCCCGGTGGGCGCCGGTTTATGACAAAACGTTTGGCGCCGCGACGAAAGCAGGGCGACGGGCAGCGGTCGATTACATCAACGCGCAAACGGGTACGAAGGTCCTAGAAGTCGGGGTCGGAACCGGGTTGGCCCTACGGCACTATCGTTCCGATCTTCAGATCACCGGAGTTGATTTCAGCGCCGAAATGTTAGCAAAAGCGAAGAAGAAGGTGCAAGATCTCGGTTTGACCCAGGTTGAAGCCCTTCTGCAGATGGACGCCCGCGATCTGTCTTTTCCCGACAATAGTTTCGACGCTGTCACTGCTATGCACATTGTCTCGGTCGTTCCGGAACCAGAGCGTGTGGTCGCCGAGATGGCACGGGTGTGCAAACCGGGTGGAAAGATCATCATTACCAACCATTTTGCTCGCGAAACCGGGGTTTTGTCGGTTGTGGAAAAGCTCTCAGCCCCTTTTGCCAACGTGCTGGGCTGGCATTCTGATTTCAAGATCAATACGGTCCTGAAAGAGCCCAGCCTTGAAGTCGTCAAGAAAGACGCGCTGCCGCCCATGAAGATGATGACGTTTCTTGTTCTGCGAAAAAAGGCGACTCACCACGCTGAATGATCTGGTCTGGCTCGCACAGCGCCAAAACCTCGTGCTGAAAAACTGTTGGAAGGCAATGCTTTAGGCTTCGCGGCGGTGGATTTGCGATTTCACAATGATGAAACCTGTTCGTCGTTGCGAAGGCAAGACGGGAGATTTCGGTTTAGCGAAACCAGCCAGGCTCGCCAGCAATCAGAAAACCTTGCCTATACAAACCCTGTGCCAACCGTTAGAGGACTGTCTTTAACCTTGGATGATGCGCCTTTTGCCATGCTGCACGGCCCACCACCTGTCTTATACAAAGAACTTCCGTCGTGAAAAAAACCATCGCCGACGCACTTGCCCGCAAGGGCTATGATGCTTTGACCCCTGTTCAACAAGCAGTCACTCAACCAGAGCTGGAAGGCCGAGATCTTTTGGTGTCCGCCCAAACCGGATCGGGTAAGACGATCGGTTTTGGACTGGCCATTGCCCCTACTTTGCTGGGTGATGGTGACACATTCGGCGCGGCGGGCGCACCCTTTGCACTGGTCATCGCACCAACGCGGGAACTGGCCTTGCAGGTGAAGCGTGAACTTGGCTGGCTGTATGCGGATGCAGGGGCCTTTCTGGCATCTTGCGTTGGTGGCATGGATATGCGTGATGAACGGCGCGCGTTGGCTCGTGGTTCGCATATCGTCGTTGCTACGCCGGGACGGTTGCGCGACCATATCATGCGCGGATCGATCGATCTGACCCAAGTGCGCGCTGTTGTTTTGGACGAAGCAGATGAAATGCTGGATCTGGGCTTTCGCGAAGATCTGGAATTCATCCTGGATGAAACGCCAAAAGACCGGCAGACCCTGCTGTTTTCTGCAACGGTTCCCGCCGCAATTGCCAAGCTCGCCAAAAGCTATCAGCGCGATGCGGAACGCATATCGACCGTAAGTGAACAGACCCAGCATGCCGATATCGAATATCGCGCGATGCAGGTGGCCGCGCGTGACGGTGAAAACGCCATAATCAATGTGCTGCGTTTTTACGAAGCGCCAAACGCAATTGTTTTTTGTAACACCCGCGCGATGGTATCGCGCCTGACAGCCCGCCTTTCGAACCGCGGCTTTTCGGTTGTGGCCCTGTCCGGTGAGTTGACCCAAAGCGAACGATCCAATGCCTTGCAGGCGATGCGCGACGGACGCGCACGGGTTTGTGTGGCGACCGACGTGGCCGCTCGCGGCATTGACCTGCCCAACCTCGATCTGGTGGTTCACGCAGAATTGCCCAACAGCCACGAGACCCTTTTGCACCGCTCTGGTCGGACAGGGCGCGCTGGGCGTAAAGGCGTAAGTGCATTGGTTGTTGTGCCGTCCTCCCGCAAGAAGGCGGAGCGGATCCTAAAATTTGCCAAGCTAAGCGCCGATTGGGGATCTGCACCTTCCGCTGATGACGTGAACGAGCGTGACCAAGTCCGTATGCTTGAAGCTGAGGATTGGCAGACCGATATTGCCGAAAGTGAACGTTCGACAATCGACCAACTGGTTGAAAAATTCACTTCGGAGCAGATTGCGGCAGCCTATTTGCGGCAATACAAAAAACGCCACTCGGCTCCGGAAGAACTTGGTGCGGTTCAGGTCGAAAAACCCAAACCGCGGGCGGAATTTGGTCCCAGTGTTTGGTTTTCGCTTTCAGAAGGGCGCAACCAGAACGCCTCCCCTCGCCATTTGCTGCCGATGGTGTGCAAAGCAGGGAACGTTACCAAAGACGATATCGGTGCGATCCGCATTGTCGATGATTTGTCTTATGTCGAAATCAAAGCCTCTATTGTCGACCGTTTTCTAACGGCGATTGGTCCTGACATGAAGATCGAAGGGACCAAGAGCATCGCGCAGCTGGATAAGGCACCAGACCTGCCTGCATTTAGCCGATCAAAACCTGATCGTGCGCCGTCTGGAAAACCGCTTCATCGCAAAGGTAGCACCCCTCCGATTGATTGGAACGATGCACCCGAACCACGGCGTCGCAAACCCAAACCCGAGGATCGCAAACCTAAGAAGCCGCTCGCGCAAAAGCCTAAGGCGAAAGAAACAGACACGGTCGCACCGACACCTTTGAAGGGTCGGAAACCATCAGCGGTAAGCGCCAAAAGCAAACCTAAGAGCGCCAAAAAAGAAGCAGTCAAGGACAGCTATTCCAAACCCCGCAGCAGTGACGCCAAAGGCCCTCCGCCCCCAAAAGGCAAAGCCAGCAGCAAGAAAAATCGCGCCCGCGCGGCTGCAGCAAGAAGCGCCAAGGGCGGGAACGCTGTTCCAAAACGCCGCTAGCGGTTGAGCCATGTTTTAGCCCCGCCTATTTGATTGGATCACTTAGGTGGCGCTGCGCACACTCTTTGCGACTTCAGCCTTCTTCGTAGGTCACCAAGGACTTGATGTGGTCTGTCACAAAGCTGAGTGACATGCCACAACCCACGTTTGGCAAAGTCGCTACATCATACAGTTCTTGTACTGCGCCATCGATGCGAAACCATGCGACGACTTCTTTCTTTTGCAAATCAATGATTTGAACACCGCACCAAGGTTCGCTATCCGCCTCGCGAAGCTTTTTATCCAGCGGAAGGCCTTCGAACCGTTCGTAGCGCGGCTTTGACAGGCCCACGATTGCGAAGTTGTTATGGAAAGCCAATCCACGCACGAAACCAGGGCAGAACGCGATCTTTTCAAAACTGCCTTTGTCTGACCCCGTATCCCGAACAACTTCCCCAAGACGTCCTGAACCAGAATCCAGCACATAAAGCCTGTCGTTATGCACCCTAGGGGAATGCGGCATCGACAGGCCATCACAAACAATCTCGTCCGTTCTGGCGTCGATCACAACTCCACCATGGTTGCGGCGGTCTCGCCAACCGTCAATCGTGTCCGATTTACTGACAGCGGTGACATAGGCCAGCACGCCGTTTTCAAGCGCCATCCCGTTCAAATGACATCGATCTTCGTCTGCTATTTTTGAGATAAACGAAGGTTTCCAAACCACCTCGAAACTGTGTTTGTCAGAAACGGTCGCAACACAATTGAACCGTGTGTTCACAAACAGTATCCGACCGGCATCTGTGACCGCCACATCATGGGCATCAAGCTCACCCGTCGTGAAACTCTGACGGGGTACAAAACAAGCATCAAAAAGGGCGTCGATCCTTTGATCGTCGCGCAGAACGTTTTCGAACCGGTGAATCTGAAACAAGGTCGCCAGCGTGATCGAGCCATTCTTGACGTCAATTCCCATGGCTTTCTCAAAAACCTGCTCATTGATCATAATCCCACCATTGGGGTTTCTCCCAATCAGATAAAATCGACCGGATTGGTAGGAGCTTAAGCAGATTGAAAGGTCATGTTTGTCCAGAAACCCGAGCAAGCCCGGTGAGACAGAATAAGCGACCTGCGTGTCAGTTGGGCTTTGGGTCGGGCTTTCCGATTGTAGAATGTCTTGGGTCATGGTCCCGTCATAGGCTCAAAGCGCATCGAATGCAGCCGTAAACCCTGCGAGAGAAACCGGAACCTCAAGGGTCTTTCCGCCATCCAGCGTGTAAAGTGAGATTTGAATTGTACTGCTTTCTTTCATCTCCTGGACAATCGCCGGCCCCATTGTCACAGGGATAACACAGCCGAAGTTCTGGCACGTCCTCATCGGAAGATTCCAGCGCGGCCCTCCATCGATCGACAGTGAAACACCTTTGGCAATATCAAGACCAAATGGAACGATAATAATGCCAGATGCGCCATCCTCTTCGCCACGCTGCAGCTCCATCCGCAACAAAAGACCGGATTGGTTTTGCAAATTGAGGCTTTGGCTCATCGCGCACTGCTTTTGCCCTGCCTCTTGGGCACAGTTCACCGTCCAGCTTTGAAACTGGGTCGATGTCGTTTCTTTCGTTTGTGCGAAGGCGGCATTCAGTGTGACGCCAAGGGCGACTGCACCCAGTGCCAGCGACTTAACTTTTGTGATCATTCAAAACCGGACCTGCAGACCCAATACCGCCTCCAGTTCATAGCTTTCCCCAAGGTCCTCAAGACCCGTAAGGTAGTTTAGCGAACCGGAAAGCTCGTACCTATCGTTCAGGATCATACGCGCGCCAAATCCCAATTCAATGGCGGTGTCATCAATTTCCTCGTCAAAATTCATCCCGCCAACCGAGACCCGCGTGTCTGGATCAAATTCGTGATACAGGTTGATCAGACCAAAGTAGCTGCCGGAACCGTGACTATTCGTAAACCACTTGTTGGCAGACAGTCCCACCCGCGCCAGAACGCTTTCGGCATCTTCGAACGCGACCTGATTGCCAGAACTGTCGGTGAAGTCATCAACGTCCAACGTGGTGTATGAAAGCTGCGCCTGAGGAACTAGAACCAGTCCGGGGTTAACTTCGATCGGGCGACCAACCTCCAATGACACTGCAAATTGATCCGAGTCGATGTCATCTTGTGCCAAACCGGTTGTCGGGTCTGTGATGTCGCTAGAGTTGTTGTTGTATTGAAGCTGCGTATCCAGATAGAAGCCGCGGGCATCCAGCCAGGTGGCGCTTAGGTTCACCCCGAGTGAATCGGTGTCGATATCACTGGAGCCCTGATCCGTTCTGACGGTGCTTGATGCATCGCCGTAAATCAGGCCCACGCCGCCGTACAATGTGCCGTTAGACAGTTCAGTCAGAATTGTGTCGACCCCGACCGAGATGGTGTAGGTGTTGGTCTGGACACTGGTGATACCAGCTTCGGACTGGACCGGCGTTATGTCGCTGCGCTTGCCGCTCAGTTCGATCCACACCGGGCTATTAGGATAGGCCAACACGTCGCCAGTTGTGCCATAGGGGGCCGTCAATCTGGTAACCGTACCGCCGTCAGAAGGCCCTGCCGGTAAACGCGACGCAATGCGAGCCTGATAGCCGCGCAGCCGGTTCATCGACAGCAGGACAGATGGCAACGTTTCGAAGGCCGCAGCACCGGCCCCGACAAGGATCGGGTTTCCTGATGCATCCAGGCTAGATAACGCAAAGTTGCCACTACTGGTCTCAACCAAACGATAGCCAAACGGGCCGGCGACGACGATCTGTTCGCCGCTGGCCGTCTGGGCGGTGCCGTTCAGGGTAAAACTTCCGCCTGAAACACCGCTGACTTGAATGATCTCAATACCATTGATGGTCTGCGCACCCGCCCCGCCGATATTATTGACCGAAACGAACGTCGAACCAGAGCTATCCCCGGAAATTTGGAGGATGTCAGTGGCTGATCCATCACCGCCAAGCTGAACATCCAGCATTACCGTTCCGCCATTTCCGACAAAATCCCCACTGACCGTGATCATGTCCCCGACCGACCCGTTCTGTGCCGAAATCGTTCCGCCATTGCTGACATTGCCATTCAGAGTTGTTGCGCCTGAGTTCAGCCGCAGGACGCCACCCGATTGCGTGAAAATACCGGTTCCGGCACCGCCGTCACCTGCTGTCAGGGTGTTATCGGTCAGCGTCACAACCGCGCTGTTTACAACTTCGAACCTTTCGAAATTGGTCACGTTCGCGCCATTCAAAGAACCGCTGCTGCCGAACCGCAGGGTATCGACAAAGCCATCGCCGCCCGAGTTGTCGTCCCCACCGTCGAACAGGGTGACACCGCTGAAATCGCCTCCGGAAAAGTCCAGAAGATCGCTGCCATCGCCCAGACTGATCGCGCCGTTGACTGCAGAGCCGGAATTTACTGAGACAGATGCGTTGGAATCGTCGTTTGTGATCGCCGTGCCTGAAGTCGCACCAACAGTGCTACCTGAATTTAAATTGATCTGGACCACCGCGCCCGCGTTACCCTGAGTCGCAATACCCGCGCCCGTGCCGCCGTTCACAGCGCCGGAAGTTGTGATCGAAATCGATCCTGACCCTGTATTTTCGGCAAAGATCGCCGTTCTGCCGCCGCTGACCGCAGCTGCCGTGATGGTCAGATCGGTTCCTGAATTTCGCGCGTTTATCCCATCCTGCGAAGTTCCGGAAACAGTGCCTGTCGATGTTATTGACAAAGCACCAGTCCCAGTATTGCGCCCACTGATCCCGGTAACTCCCCCGTTCACATCGACCGTCGATATCGTCAGGTCGGTCGAGGTCGCACCGTTTAGCGAATAGATTGCAGTGTTCGCAACTCCGGTGACTACACCAGTGACAGTAATCGCTGTCGCTCCGGTTCCGGTGTTTCGTGAGTAGATTCCGATAGTCGACCCGGAAATCGCCGAACTGTTGTTATCGGTGAAAGAAATACTATCGGTCGAACGCAGATTGAATGCGAGACCCGTTGAAACCGTCTGACCAAACCCCGGCTGTGTCGTAACCGTTAGCGGTGCAGCCCCAGAATTAAGTGTAATCGTAGTGTCGCCCGCTGATGCGGGACCCGAGCATTGGTACGTTCCCCCGCCAGACGGTGTGCAGCTGCCACCATAGGCTACCCGCCCGTATCCGCTTACAAAAGCAAGCGCCATCGACGAGGTAAGGAGAAGTTGAGCTTTGCTCAGCGAAACGGTTTGTGTACAGGTTTTTGGCACGAGTTAACAATTCTCTAACAGTTTACTGCCACCAAGCGTAGCGACTCCTTGCCGGTTTTCCAAGAAACATCCGGCTGTCGCATCGAGTTATTAACGGAAATTACAAGAATTAGCGCGGTGACGCTGCCAACAGAAAGTCATCTCACCTGTGCGCCGGGTTAGCGCGTCACGGGTTATTGTGCCGTATTTGCGAACAATAAGCTAAAAATTATCACAAGTGTTTCTATGTGCTGATCGCAGTGACCTAGCACGTCATGCGTCCTGGAACATGACGCAAAATTCAGACGCAACTTGAAAGACCCAGACACATGCCGATCTCATCTACGCATAACCGCCCACCTGCAGGCATTTTAGCGACTGAGCTATTGCGGCGCCCGCGTAGTAGCGCCAGTCAAGTAGTATGCCTGAACTTCACCTTTACCCTTGATATCAATGATCCCGCGTTCTTCGAACGTATAGTGGCCGGACAAGATCTCGTAGGTCTCTTTGCTCACCTGAATCCGGCCAGGCGATCCATAGGATTCCAGTCTTGAAGCCGTGTTCACGGTGTCGCCCCACACGTCATAGAAGAACTTGCGCGTCCCGATCACGCCGGCGACGGCCGGACCTGTGTGAATCCCGATCCGCACGGCCAGTGTCTCTCCCATCTCGTCACTGATTTGTTTTGTAACGGCCAACATTTCCAAAGCCATATCAGCAACAGCCGATGCGTGGTCCGGACGGGGTTCAGGCATACCGCCTGCGATCATATAAGCATCGCCAATGGTTTTGATCTTTTCCAACTGGTGCCTGTCCGCGAGATCATCAAAATGTGTAAAAACACGATTCAAAAAAGACACCAGCTCGGGCGCGCGCATAAGTGTCGCCCTCGGTGTAAAATCCACGATGTCCGCAAACAGGATCGTAACCTGCAAAAGATCGTCGGCGATTATCTTGTCAGGCTCCTGCTTCAACCGCTCAGCAATGGGCGCGGGCAAGATATTCTCCAGCAGCCGTTCTGATCGCTGATACTCGTGTTCGATCTGCGCCTTTTGCACAAGAATGAGCTCGCGTGCCGCTTCAAGCTGTCTATAGCCAGAAAAAATTAGGAAATAGACAAAGAAAACACCAAGTGTCATCGCCAGACCTTCGCCTGTCTCCATCGGCTGTTTAAGGGGTGATTGAAACAATGATCCACTAGGATTGGCCGATGTTTGATTTATGGGCAGGTCGATCTCTGGCAGGGCCCCATCGAAGATCGGCAGAAGCAGCATGACAAGGAAACATAGGCCAAACCACGGGCGTGACCGCTTTGGCCCAAGCACAACCACTGCGGCAGCTGGCGTTACGAGAAATGGCAACACATCGCCTTCCCGGTTTCCATTGAGCAGCATGAAAATCAGTTGAACAGTCAGAAAGGCCGGAGCAAAAAAATAGAATACTGTTTCGACGTCTCGCGTGCGATGCAACAAATACAGGCCGATCAAAATGGTGACGACAACGGTCACATCAAGCGCGCGGTATATAATTGACCGTTCTGGTTCGAGGAAAAAGGCGGAGGCCATGCACATAATGACAGTCAGGATGACCACCGACATGGATTTCAAACGCCTGGTACTCAGGCTGTCATCCGCCGCATGGCCAATGCGGATATAGTCGACAATCATATTGGCGCGCCCCGTTCCCAAGAACCCCTGTCCCAAGGTTTATATACGACCAAACGAATTGATCGAAGAATTTGGCCTGTTTAAGTTCGCCCCGTTTCTCGGCGCTCCAACCTCTGCAAGTCTGGCTGGCTTTCCAAATGATCCGACACCCGCATCGAAATCAATCCATTCATTCAAGCAGCGCAGCTGCGGCCAACTGCGCCTGACCACCCATATCCATTGCTCATAGCGCTCAATGGCTGCTTGACGATTGCGCATCAAGAGACGCCCAAATCTGCGACATGACTTTGCCCACAGGCTGGTCACGTCGCCTGATCGCAAAAATTTCCGTGTGTCGCGTTGGAAAACCCTCAACGTTCAGCGGTACCAGCGTGCCATTCGAAAGCTCTGTCGCCATCATATGGTCAGGGACACCGCCCCACCCCAGACCAGCCTTGATGACAGACTTCTTTGCTTCAAAATCAGAGACAGTCCAGCGCTGCCCACCTCTTAGCAGATCCCGGCTTTGGTCAAACTCCCGACCGCCTGTGCCGGACACGATGACCTGGGTGTAAGATTGCATCTCACGTCTTGATTTCACTCCCGGGCGTTGCGACGCCGGAAAGTCAGGGCTTGCAACCGGCCGGATTGTTACCGTTCCGACCGGCAGGGCTTCGACCTCATCTATCGGTACACCGTCCAGACCAGCCACGATCAGATCTGCCTCACCCGCCATCAGTCGCGCCAGAGGTCCACCCATCATTTCGGTTGCAACCTGAATATGGGTTCCGGGATAGGTTCGCCCGATGTCGCCTAGCACATCCAGTATAGGGTCTAATGACATAGTGGCGGTTATAGCGATAGAGATCCTGGGCTCTTGCGCGCTTTGCAGTCCTGCGGCCACCGATCTTAATCCGCGCACCTGTTCCAGCACCCGCGCTGTTTCGCGAAAAAAAACTTCGCCTTCAGATGTCAGGCTGGGGCGATACGCATCCCTGGAAAACAGATCAAAACCCAGCTCAGCTTCCAGTTTTCGAATTTGATGGCTGACCGCAGACTGCGCCTTGTTCAGACGTTCTGCGGCAGCGCGAAACGTTCCAGTGGCGACAATTGCGTCCAAGGCGTTGAGTTGGTCAAGGGTCATTGGTGACTCATATGATCTGTTTTCAAGATCATAATCATGAAAACTCGATATTATCAAATGCTCGATCTCGTTGTTACGAAAGGCGCGCAACAAGAAAAAGGATACTGATATGAAACTCTACTACAAACCGGGCGCGTGCTCGCTCGCCAGCCACATCATGCTGTATGAAATCGGTGCAGATTTTGAGATCGAGGCTGTAGACACGGTCGCTGGTCAGACCGAAAGAGGACAAAACTACCGGGACATCAATGCAAACGGCTATGTCCCGTCTCTGGAAACTGACGGCGGAGAGCATCTGAGCGAAGGCGTCGCAATCCTGCAGTTCCTTGCAGATAGCAATCCTGAGCGGGCCTACTCTCCTGCACCCGGTAGCATCGAACGTGCCCGGCTGCAGCAATTCCTGAATTTCGCCGCGGCCGAGTTACACAAAGCGTGGGGCCCGCTGTTTGCCGACGGCTCCTCTGATGCAGAAAAACAGGCGGCGCAGACAAAAGTGGCAACAAAACTCGACTATCTTGAAACCGTTCTTGCGGATAATCGGGGTTTTCTGGTTGGCAATCAATTTTCGGTCGCCGATGCGTATGTTTTCGTTTTGGTCAACTGGGCCAACTTCAAGGCGATTGACCTTGCGGCCTGGCCCAAACTCGCGGCTTACACGGCGCGGATTGCAAACCGCCCATCTACCAAATCTGCCTTTGCCGCCGAAGGGCTTGCGCAATGACGCGGCCGGATCAAACCGAGATAGAAGACCTGATGAGACGGTACTTTGGGGGCCTTTATCACTCGGACAGCCAAACTCTTCGCACAGTGTTTCACGCGGATCTTTCCTATGTGAACGGGACCTCTGGCACCTACGAGGTCATGGGGTTGGACGACTATATGGCACGCATTGACGCACGCACACCGCCATCGTCACGTGGCGACCCACGTGACGATGTAATCGAACGCATTGCGCTTAAAGGAGATCGGATTGGCATCGTCGAGGCGCGCATGACGATGATCGGCCGTAACTATCAGGATCTGCTGACAGTGATCAACACGGATGAGGGATGGCGCATCCTGACCAAAGTCTTCTCATTCGTCGAACGAAAGGACTGACGTCATGCCTTATGTGAACATCAAAGTAACCAAAGAAGGCGGACCGGATGGAACCGGTCCAACATCCGAGGAAAAGCAGCAGCTTATCACAGGGGTCACCGACCTTTTGCAAAAGGTTCTGAACAAGAACCCGGCCACCACGTTTGTGGTGATTGATGAGGTGCCATTGGACAACTGGGGCATGGAGGGCCGTCAGGTCAGCCACATTCGCGCCGCGCAAACCTAAGGCCGTTAAGGTTCCGTCAGCCGCCGATCAGCTTAGGAACCGCAAGCGTCAGGGCTGGTATCATCAGTATCAGCCCTACGCGTACGGCTTCTGCACCCAAAAACGGAATGACGCCTCTGAAAACTGTTCCCATCGGCGTATCGCGCGCAAGCGAAGAGATTATGAACACATTCAGCCCGACCGGAGGCGTAATAAGCCCCAGTTCCACGACGATGAGGGCCAAAATCCCGAACCAGATTTTCAGACTGTCCGGCTCCATGCCAAAAGCCGCTGTTTCCGCAGTGACATAGTCACCTCCATTCAACGCAATCAGTGTGGGCCAAAAGAACGGAACAACGACAAGGATCATCGCCAGACTTTCCATAAAGCAGCCCAACACAACAAAAATGCAAAGCATGATTACGAGGATCAACATTGGATCCATGCCGCTTGTCGCCGCCCACTCGGACAGGGCCTGGGGCAGCTGGGTGCGCGCGAAAAAACCCTTCAAGACTTCGGCACCGAACAGAATCAGGTAAATCATCCCGCTGGTGATCGCAGTCGCCCGGATGGCCTTCAGAACGCCTGAGACCGTCAATCCCTCACCAGTCAGCGCGCGCAGCAAGAAGCCATATGCCGTGATCGCAAACACGCCGATGCTGGCTGCTGGCGTTGGTGTAAACAAACCAAACCCCAGCCCCAATATGATGGCACCAAAAATCAGGATGACGGGCCATAGCCTGCGGACCGCCTGTCTCTTTTTATCCGGATCCATCTGAGTGGGCTCCGGTGCCAAGGACGGGTTAAGCCGCACCTGAATCGCAATCACAGCAATAAAGCCAAAGACAGCCAGAAGTCCCGGCACGATTGCCGCCTGAAACATCCTCAGGATCGATCCTTCGACGATGATCGCGTAGATCACCAGAGCAACGGATGGTGGGATCAAAATCCCCAACGTTCCGCCGGCGGCCAAAGACCCTGATGCCAGACTGGGTGCATATCCAAGCTTCTTAAGTTCTGGCAAGGAAACCCGCCCCATAGTGGCCGCAGTTGCCAGAGACGATCCGCAAACGGCCCCAAACCCACCGCAGGCTGCGACCGCCGCCATTGCGACTCCGCCCCGCAACCGGGACATCAGGGCCTCTAACCCCTTGAACAGGTCAGTGGACAACCTCGCCTCGGCGGCGACGTATCCCATCAGGACAAACAAAGGCACAACGGACAGATCGTAGTTGGCTACATTCTCCCAAAGAAGACTTTTGAACTGCTTCAGATAGGGAACGAACCGGATATAGCTGACAGAGTGGCTCAGTACCCATGTGCCACCTATCCCGACCACGATCATAGCGATTCCAACGGGCATACGCAGCAATAGCAAAACAAACAATACGGCCAGACCGATTACGCCAATGGTCATAGGATCAAGCATCAGCCACATCCCCAAACGCCTGAGAGGCGGCAATCAAAGCCCAGAGGATCATGGACAATAGGCCAGGGATGTAGAAGGGCCAGGTTGGCCAGCCAAGGACGCTGGTGACAACCTGATCCGAGCGCACCTCTAACATGCCGAAGACCATCCAATAGGCCAGAAACAGCGCGACTGCGACTGTCACAGCCAACCAAAGAAAATCAATTGCCCGCTGCAACGCACCCGGCATGCGATCCATCAGCAGCTCGACCGACACATGGCCACGATTGGCTTGACAATAAGGAAAAAACATCAACGCAGCACAGCTGATTGCAAGTTGAACGAAATCCTCGTAGCCGGGCAAACCGGCCACATCCGCCCCGAATATCCCGGCCACACGGTCGAGGATAAAGGCAAAGGTATTCGTCGTGGTAACCGCAACGATTGCCAGAAGAATGAGACCGCCAAGCAATGCAAAACCATCAGCGAGGCGCCTGAGAACCATGCTCATCGTTGTTTCCCTAAGAAGTTGAGAGGGGCAAAGGTACCCCTCTCCTAAAGCCGATCAGTTGCCAGCGTTGGCTGCCGCAATAGCCGCCCTGGCGCTTTCAACAAGGGCAACCCCATCAATACCTTTGTCATTGACCTCATCAATCCAACGTTGAACAATTTTCTCATTCGCGGCGTTGAACTTGGCCGTTTCTTCTTCAGACAGGACGATACGCTCGACGCCAGCCGCCTCAAGCGCCTTTTCACCGCCCGCTTCAAAGCCTTCCCACATCGCACCAACATTCGCGGCGACATTCGCACCCGAATTGGCATCAATCACGGCCTTCAGGTCGTCGGGCAATGCGTCATACGCATCCTGGTTCATAGCCACCATGAAGACGGCCGTTCCAAAGCGATCACCATTAGGCAATTCGGTGACGGATTTATCCAGTTCCTGCAGCTTCAGTGGCGGAACAATCTCGAGCGGGATCAAAGCGCCATCAACAACCCCTTTTGACATGGCCTCGGGCAAGGCCGGGACCGGCATACCAACAGGCTCGGCCCCCATTCCTTCGATGATCCAGGCACCGGTACGGCTGGGCGTCCTGAGCTTCATGCCTTTCGCATCTTCAAAGCTGCGAATTGGATCTGTCGCAGAGTGGATCACGTTGCCATCATGGCTATGCAGGAAGATGACATGGACATCATCGAAGTCCTCGGCCAGCAGATCCATAGAGGCGTTCATAGCGATGGTTGTGTCGGTGGCAGAACCCGCATGAACCAACGGCAGTTCGAACACTTCGCTGCGCGGGAATACCCCGGGTGTGTAGCCCAATACCGTCCAGACAATATCGGCCGAGCCATCGCGAACCTGGCTGTATAGCTCGGGCGGCTTCCCTCCCATTGACATGGCGGGGAATATTTCGATCGCAATGCGACCATCACTATCTGCAGTGACCTTGTCCGCCCATGGCTGCAACATGCCTTTATGAGCGGCTGCAACGGGTGGCAGAAAATGATGCATTGTGAGCGTCACGTCCTGAGCCAGACCGGCCGTTGCCGAAAGGGCCATGGCGGCCAGTGAACCCAGCAGGGATTTCCTGATAGACATAGATTTTCCTCCTCCGATGTATCGCACCGAAACTGTTTGGGTTTCAGCGTTTTTGGACAGTGAGAGCGGCCTGATCATGTCCGCGCCTCACCTATTGATTCAATTTGGGTGCACAGGGTGATGGCCGCCGACAGTGATCTTGCCGTTGCCTTTGCCATGCTTGGCAAAATCATCCATTCTAGTGACCAGGCGCTGCCCGACCTTTCCTGTTCATGCACAAGCGCCTGATGCATCCCGGAAACGCGTGTCGCGTTAAAGCGGGCAAGCGTGATCAGCAGCTCGGCCAAAACAGGGTTTTTCTTGTGAGGCATTGCCGATGATCCGCCACCGCCAGACAGCTTGATCTCATCCACGCCCTGCTGCGCCATCAAGCAGATGTCCTGGCCCATTTTGCCCAATGAGCCCGAGATCAGAGACAGAAAGCTGGCATATTCGGTGATGCCCTCGCGGGTGGCGTGCCAGCTTCGGTTCGGCAGATGCAGCTCTAGTGCACTGGCCAGAAACTCGGCCAATTCGCGATACTTTATGCCGATGGCCTGACCATCGCCGACGGCACCGCCAAGCTGGACACATTCGGCACGCGGACGCATCTGCTCCAGCCGGCGCAGATGTTCTGCCAAGGGTGCGCTCCATGTCTCAAGCCGGTGCCCAACCGTGACCGGCAGGGCCGCCTGCATTCGTGTGCGCCCCATGATCATGTTTGACCCAAATCTTTTTGAGACCTGGCCCAACATATCGACCACTTCGGACAAGCGATCCGCCAACAAATCCGAGTTTTCGCGTAACGTGAGCGCCAGCGCAGTGTCCATCACATCCTGTGAGGTCGCTCCGGTGTGGATCGCATTTTTGAATTGCCCGGCTTCCAACTTCAGAAACCGAACCAGCGCGGGCACAGGTAGCCCGTCCTGCACTGTTCCGGATCGCAAAATCTCAAGATCGGGGTTTGCGGACTCTATGCGCTGTGCCGCCATTTGCGCATCTCGCAACGATACGATGCCAATTGCCCCCAACCCGCGGGAATAGGCGGCTTCGAATGTCAGCATATGAGCCAGTGATTGCGGTGCCGACCAGATCGCGTCAGCGTCACAGTCGCCAAACAAACCGGATAACCAGGGATGTTCGAATACGTCGCTCATGACAGCGCATCCTGCAAGGACCGGATTTGCGAAGCAACAAACTCCGGAGCTTCAATGCACGGCAGGTGCCCGACGCCAGGCAGAACGTGGCACTGCGATTGTTCAATGAGGGCTGACAGCGCATGTATACATGCAGGCGGCGTCGACAAATCGTCCGTACCTCCAATACAGATGGCGGGTACCCGAATGTGTTTCGTTGTGTCGGTTAAATCTGTATCGCGAATGGCCGCGCATGTGGCCGCGTAACCTTGGGCAGGTGTCCGCGTCAGCATATTGCGGTACCCGGCAACCGTGATCGGCATTTTGGTACGGAAGTTGTTCGAAAACCAGCGCTCAATCACGGTATCCGCTATAGCCTCAATCCCAGTGTCAGACACCATGTCGATCCGTTGGTTCCAAGCCTGCGCGTTCCCAATTTTAGACCCTGTATTGCAAAGAACCAGACCCGCCACGAGGTCGGGTCGTCGATGAGCCAGCGATTGCGCGATCATACCTCCGACCGATACCCCACCGATGACCGACCTTTGCCATCCCAAATGGTCCATCAGGCCCGAAACATCGTCGGCAAGCGAGGCGATAGATGTCGCACCACAATCCGATAGACCGTGCCCGCGTTTGTCAATCAACAAACAAGTCGTAGCCTCAAGCGCATCGGCGACCTCTTGCCAAATCCGCAGATCCGTCCCCAGTGAATTCAGGAACACGACAGGTGTTTTGCCAGTGCTGCCGGACTTAACCTCGTAGTGAATGAGGGTCTCATTGATGCTGGCAAAGCGTGGCATCAGGCGGCTTTCCGCAGTCCGAGGATCGAGCGCGCATCGGCGACGGTGGCCACCGGACGGCTATGCCTGTTGCAAACCTCGACGGCGCGCTTGACCAGAGCTGCATTGGATGGGGCCAGCGTGTCGCGATCCAGACGCACATTGTCCTCAAGACCTGTCCGGACATGCCCCCCTGCTGTAACCGACCATTCGTTCAAAACGATCTGGTTTGCGCCAATCCCTGCCGCACACCAAGGCACATCCCCCAGCAGTCTTTGAACCGTATGCACGTAGAAATCAAAAACCTCGCGATCAACCGGCATCGCATTCTTCACACCCATAACGAACTGAACGTATGGAGTATCCTTAATCTGCCCGTTGCGATACATGTCAGCTGCCCGGAAGATATGGGACAGATCGAAGGCCTCGATCTCGGGTTTCACATCGTATTTAACCATCTCGCTGGCCAGCCAATCGATCAACTCGGGGGGGTTTTCATAGACGCGGGTCGGAAAATTGTTCGACCCCACCGACAAAGACGCCATATCCGGTGTCAAGGGCAACATGCCGCCGCGCGCCAACCCAGCGCCGGAACGCCCTCCGGTCGACAATTGAACGATCATGCCAGGGCAATGAGTTTCAATGCCTTGTTTCAGATTGGCGAACCGTGTCGGATCCGAAGTTGGTTTCCCGTCGTCGTCGCGCACATGGCAGTGGGCAATCGTCGCTCCGGCCTCAAATGCCTCGTGCGTGCTTTCTACCTGTTCAGAGACACTGATCGGAACAGCCGAGTTGTCGGCTTTGGTCGGGACCGACCCGGTGATGGCCACGCAAATGATGCAGGGCGTAGTCATTGTTTGCTCAGACATCGAAGAACACCGTTTCTTTGTCGCCCTGTAACCGAATGTCAAAGCGGTACACGTCCCCATCCCGACGGGCGACAAGAGTGTCTCGCCGGTCCGCCTGCTCGATCAGGTTCAAGATCGGGTCTGTTTTGTTGGCCTCGGCTTCATCAGAAAAATATAGGCGCGTGTTCAAGCCGACATTGATCCCGCGCGCAACCATCCAAAAACTGATGTGAGGCGCCATCAGACTTGGTCCGCGACCTTTCACACGTCCGGGTTTCACGGTTGAAAACGACCATTCACCCGTTTCGAAGTCAGGAATGACCCGACCCCAACCGCGAAATCCGGGTTCGACATCGCCACAGCCCGGATAAGTGCCTGCTGCATTCGCTTGCCAAGCTTCGATCAAAACGTCTTTTATAGGTGCGCCTGCCCCATCCGATACCTGACCCTGAATTTCGATCCGCTCGCCTTGCGCCCTTGGACCTGCAATATCCCGGCCAAGCTCCTGTCGGTAGATGTCGAACCCAGCATCCCCCGGTGCGAGACCAATATGCACATAAGGTCCGGCGGTCTGGGATGGGGTTTCTTTCCGGTAGTCGAGTTTTTGAACCATGATCAGTTCCCCTCGGGCCGGTTTTCGAAGTAAGTCGAGCGATGTCCGCGAAGGACGATGTCGAACTTGTACGCAATACTGTCCAGCGGAACCGTCGCGTTCAGATCAAGCGCAGCGACCAGTTGGTCGATCGCGCGCTGATCCGGGATGGTGTTGACGATCGGGCATTTGGCAATCAGTGGATCCCCTTCGAAATATAGCTGTGTGATCAGCCGTTGTGCAAAGCTAGGCCCGAAAACCGATACGTGGATATGGGCAGGCCGCCAACTGTTGATCCAGTTGCGCCAGGGGTATGCTCCGGGCTTGATCGTTCTGAACCTGTAACAGCCGTGCTCATCCGTTAGCGTACGCCCACAGCCCCCGAAATTTGGATCGATGGCCGCCAGATAGGTGTCTTTCTTATGGCGGTATCGGCCCCCGGCATTGGCCTGCCAAATCTCTACCAGTGTATTGGGCACCGGCTTGCCGTTTTCATCCAGCACCCGGCCATGCAAAATAATACGTTCGCCAATCGGATCGCCTGTTTTTGCATAGTTTCGGATCAGGTCATTATCTAACGGGTCGACATCACTGTGGCCGAAGGTTGGGCCAGACAGCTCGCTGAGTGTGGATTCAAGAGACAGCAGAGCATTCTTTGGTGACCGCGATACGCTGGTTTTATAGTTCTGCGTATAGGCTGGCGGATGCCAGTCGCGGTCCCGCTGATACAGATCCGGTGGCTGAGTCATTCGGCCTCGCCTTCCATTTCCGCATATGTCTGTTTGGCCAGTTTCACAGCATGATTTGCACAAGGGACACCAGCATAAACCGCCGCATGCATGAATGCCTGCATGACATCCTCCTTTGATGTTCCCGTGTTGGCGCAGGCTTTCAGGTGCATCGGGATTTCATCGAAGTTCCGGGTGGCCGCCAACAAAGCCAACGTGATCATCGACCGTTCCCGTGGCGTGATCGCGTCGCTTGCCCACAAGGTGCCCCATGCGGTTTCTGTGATCATCTCCTGAAATGGCGCATCGAATGCGGATTTCTGCGCTTCGGCACGATCCACATGGGCGTCACCCAAAACGCGGCGCCGGACTGACATTCCCGTCGCATGACGATCAATCATCGGTATCTCCTTGGTTCCACCCATCAATACGGCAATCCTACATAGTTTTCAGCCATCGCTTTTTGTGCAGCCTTGTTCGTGCGCAAAAAGTCGATCTCGGCGCGTTGCATCTTTAGATCAAAGTCGGACTGATCCGGAAACCGATGCAGCAAAGACGAAAACCACCAACTAAATCGTTCGGCTTTCCAGATTCGGGCGAGAGCGTTTTGTGAATAGCTATCGATCCCTTCACTTGATCCCGTTTCGTAAAATTCGCGCAATGCGTTGTGAAGGTAATGCACATCAGAGGCGGCCGTATTCAGCCCCTTGGCCCCGGTCGGTGGGACAATATGCGCAGCATCACCACACAAAAAGAGCCTCCCCCAACGCATCGGTTCGGTCACAAATGACCGAAGCGGCGCGATCGATTTTTCGATAGATGGCCCGGTTACGATGCGATCTGCAAACTCCTGTGGAATTCTGCGCTTCAATTCATTCCAAAATGCACTGTCGGTCCAGTCGTCAGGATTATCCGACAGCGAACACTGGATATAGTAACGGCTAAGGTTCTCGTTGCGCATCGAACACAGAGCAAATCCACGTCGCGACAACGAATAGATCAGTTCCTCATGAACCGGAGGCGTCTCGGACAGCAGCCCGAGCCAGCCAAAGGGGTACACTTTTTCGTATTCTCGCCTCACGCTCAGGGGAATGGTTTGACGGCTGATCCCATGAAACCCATCGCATCCGGCCACAAAATCGGTATCGATGCGCTGTTGCTGTCCGTCCACGGTAAAGGTCACACAGGGTGTATCGGTATCCGCGTCATGGATTGCGACGTCATCCGTGTTGAAGATGATCTTACCATCTGTAGCCTCTCGCGCCTCGTACAGATCACGGGTGACTTCTGTCTGGCCATAAACCAAGACCGGCGTACCGGTGTGTTCGCGAAAATCAATGCGAAAACTCTCGTCTTCGAACGCGATCAGCGTCCCGTCATGTTTGAACCCTTCCGAGTGCAGACGGTTCGCGACCCCTGCCTGCTCCATCAGGTTCACAAAACCCTGTTCCAGAACACCGGCGCGAATGCGGCTAAGAACATAGTCTTTGGTTTTTCTCTCTAGAACAACGCTGTCAATTCCATGGACGTGAAGCAGCTGCGACAAAAGCAAACCTGACGGCCCACCGCCGATCACGACGACTTGTGTTCGCATCTGATCCTCCTTCCGTGTTGCGCCGCATGATTGCATTGTCAATTCCGTTATGTAAAATGATGTTTTTCGCTGGTTAGTTTCCGAAAATGGAAAGTAATGATTGATCGCAGACTAAAAGTTCGACATGTCGAAGCCTTTGTCGAAATCGCGCGACAGAAAAGCCTGAAGCGTGCGGCTGAGGCCTTGAATCTGACTCAGCCCGCGATTTCCAAAACCCTGAAAGAGTTGGAAGAGATTGCCGGAGCCACTCTGCTGGAACGCAACCGGGGCGGCGTGACCATGACCGTAGCCGGAGACGTGTTTCTGAGACACGCCACCAGCGGCATGAACGCCCTGGATATGGCCATGAACAGCGTGGCTGCTGTTCGCAAAGGCGAGGTCGGATCAGTTTCCATAGGTGCATTGCCAAGTGTCGCCGCGCGCATTTTACCGCGCGCCGTTGCGATATTTTCGGACCTTGCACCCGACACCATTACACGGGTCGAGGATGGCCCGCATGGGTATCTGATCGATCGGCTACAATCGGGTCAGCTGGACCTTGTGATAGGTCGGCTGGGCAAACCCGACACGATGCAAGATGTTTCTTTCACACAGCTCTACATCGAAAACGTTGCTATCGTATGTGCCCCCGGCCATCCGCTGGCTGACGCGTCAAACCTGTCCGAGGTGGCAAGTTATCCGGTCATTTATCCACCACAGGAATCCGCCATACGCCCGCTGGTTGATCGCATGATGATTGCCAATGGCATGACCAGCTTCCCAAGACAGATCGAGTCGGTCTCGGCCACGTTCGGGCGTGGTCTGGCATTGGCAAGTGACGCACTTTGGGTGATCTCGACAGGTGTTGTCGCCGGAGATATCGCGAGCGGGCAGTTAAAAGCGTTGCCAATAGATACAGGTCTGACGGCAGGCCCGATTGGCATCATGGCCCGGTCGGAAAGCGAGCTTTCGCCAATGGCCAACTTGTTTCGGCAGGCGTCTGTTCGGGCGGTAGAGCACTTGCAGCTCACCTGAACTCTCAAGCCAAAAAACGTCCGGGCCTGTCTTTCCTAGACGGAAAGGACACTGAAACAAGCCTTCGCTCGTTCCCGCTGGAGTTTTCCTGTTAAGCCCTCTAGTTCAGAACCCAACTCGGAGACGCCGCATTGCCCGAAAACTCGTTTGAAATCTCGTTGACGCTGTTTCAGCTCGGGGTCACGATGTTTTGCGCAAATCTCTTGCTGCTCAACCGAAACCACCGAGCTCTGTTTTTACCACTCGCCTTGTTTTTTGTTGCTGAATCCATCGTCGGCGCGACCGATCTGCTGATTGAATTTACCGGCAGCGACCAGTTAACGAAGCGCGAATTACTATGGATCGGCCTCGCTGCCTCAGCATCGGTTTGCGAGCCGTTTCTGTTTTGGAGCTACGTGAAGGTTTTGACATCTGAAAACGGCGTTGAAAAATTAAGACCGCGTGGGTGGCACTACTTGCCGTTCATTCTTGCTGTTCTAACGGTTTTATCAGTTTTTTCTCTTCCCAACGTGCTGTTTGAAACGCCCGACATTGATATCGAGTCGCTGAACCTGCTTCAGCTTCTTCCAATTCTGTTTCTGGAGCTCTTGGATTTTTTCTTTCAAATCATGGTGTTGATCTACCTTTGGCTGATTATCAATCAACTCAGAACATACACCAACCGCCTCAAGGATCTTTTCGCCACAACTGAAGACCGGGAACTGCTGTGGGTCTGGTGGATTGCTTTCGTCGTCGGAATTTACCTTGTTCTGGGTGTGGTTGGAACACTCGCGTCATTTTTTGACCTCGAGAACTCGATCCATCCGATCTTTGAAAGCGACTACGCAAATAGTCTGGCAAGTTTTGCGATTGTCTGGGTCATCGCACTGTGGGGCCTGCGTCAGCAACCTGGGCTGATCCGAGAACAGCCGACTTTTGAAGCCATTGCTGAAAAAGAAGAAGCCTCGGGCCCAAAGTATGAACGCTCGGCGTTGACGGAAGATCGCGCAAAAAGGATCGCCTCCAAGATCGAGCGTGCGATGTCCAACGATCTTGTTTACCGGGATCCAAATCTGTCGCTTTGGGATCTGGCAAAACATATTGGCGTCACTTCCGCCTATGTCTCGCAAACACTGAACACGACGATTGGGTCAAACTTCTTTGACTATATCAACAGTTGGCGCGTTCGCGATGCCGTCGAGCAACTGCAGAATTCCGACGAGACGATACTGGTGATCACTTATGATGTCGGCTTCAACTCTCGATCATCTTTCTACAAGGCCTTCAAACGGGAAATGGCTACAACTCCGTCAGAGCTGCGGACGAAGCTGCGTGCTCAAAGTTGAAAGACGCTTTGTCAATGTTGTTTTGCTGGTGGGTCAGAGAACCCTTGGAACCCGGCTGCCTCAGCACAAGGGCTTCAAGACCGCCCGAGGCGTCTCTTCCAATCGGCGACAACAGCAAACGGCTGTCCGCGACGGCCAGCTAGGAACATTACAGCAAAATACGCCACTAGATTGCGCAGGGTTTGCTCAGGCGTTTCAGGCAGAACATTTCTGCCGCCGAGGATCCAAACAGACAGATTTGGCAGCAAGAAACTGGCCCAAGGCGGCTACGAAAATAACGAAAGAACCGAGGACTTTTATGAAATCGAAATCTCTCAATCACTCGGCTTTGGCCGTTGTTGGAACATGTCTGGCGGTTTTTGCCGGTCAGGCAGCAGCCCAGAGCGCAGGCAATGGCGCCAGCGGCACAGGAGGATGGAACGACTGGGATTTCTACCTAGGTGCTGGTGTCGCATACGCGCCAGAATACGAAGGGTCAGACAAACAAGAAACGTCCGCGTTCCCTGCGTTCGAAGCCGTATGGCGCGACACTTTAGTTGTTTCCGGCGAAGGAATAGGTGCATTTGTCTATGACAGAAACGGCCTTCGGGTTTCAGCCGCCCTTGGATACGGTGGTGGCCGCGAAGAAAGTGACAGCGTCCATCTTCGAGGGCTGGGAGATATAGATGACGGCGCCGTTGTCTCGCTGGGCGCACAGCTCGATCTGGCCCCACGCGTCACTGCCACAGCAGATGTGAACACCTTTCTCAAAGGTTCCAAGGGCACGGTCGTATCGCTTGGATTGCAAAGCCAGGTGCCGTTCGGGGTCGTACGCGGCGCATTGTCGCCAACGGGCAACCGATATGATGATGTGGCCAGTCAACAAGGGTTGGCATTGATCGGCGGCGTGTCGATTGACTGGGCCAACGACAACTACAACCAGAGCTTCTTCGGTGTGTCGGCTGCCCAATCCGCCTCGTCAGGCTTGCGGCAATACAGTGCCGGTTCTGGCTTGAAATCCGTTAACGCCGAGATCGGGTTCAGCCAAACACTTGGCGACAACTGGGGTCTGACGGGAATCGTGCAGTATTCCAGATTGCTCGGCGATGCCAAAGATAGCCCGGTCGTGAAATCCGAAGGGAACTATGCGGCGGTGCTTGCGGTAGGTTACAGGTTCTAGCTTACACTGGTCGATCTTTGCCATCGCAGCGCTGTTTCTAGTGAACGAGCCCGGCCTATTCAATGGCCGGGTACCGTACAATGCACTTGGCTTTTCCGTATATAATACGAAATTGGCCAGCGACAGAATTACAAGGAAAATACATCGTGGGCACACTTCGTGTGCAAAATTTATGCTTGTAGCTACTGCCATATCCTTGCCAATTAGGAGGGCTACCCAATGAATGCCCAATCCAACAAAGCCAACAAACTTGTCGCTGGGCGGCGCCCTACTTTCTAAAGCTAAAGCGCTGAAATCGATCTTTCCCGTGCGGCCGAAGATAGGGCTCATCTGGCCTTAGCTTCAGCAAAAGTGGAACAGTGGGCGGCAGAAATGCGGCCGCTCTCAGGAACTCCAACTCATATGTTGAGAGACATGGCTTTCCGCTGGAAGGCTCTTTGAGTAGGTGATGAACTGGGGCGATGTTGACGTAAGACTTCCCCTATCACTTTCGGGACTCGCCTAGGCAACGACGACCGTCTTGCTGTCAGTGTAAATCGCGCCGTCGTCGTCGAACCATGCAAAGGTGAACACCCCAGAGCCTGGGATGGTTGCCTCAAACTCGAAAAACGGGTTCGTCGAAATTCCGGGTCCGATCTCAAGATCGACAACAGTTTCGCCGTCAAATGTACAAAGAAATCGGTGGATGATCGAGCGCGGTATCGGCACGCCAACGGGATCGATCCGCTGCCCGGATTCCATGCGATGTGTGATCAGGGTTTTGATCGTGATCGTATCACCTGCCCTGACCTCTCTGGGCAGTTTGATCCGGGTTTTGACACCTGTCGCCATCTTCCCCTCCTTTGGATCAGGCGCATCCGCCTACGATAACCGACACAGGTTTAAGACCTTTTTGAATGCTTCCATCCGGCATTCGCGCCAATACCAGAACGTCCTGAGTTTGGGCCAACCGCATACGAGTAGACACTCTTGCTGCACCCGCCATTGGGCCAAATTTGGCCCTGAGCACCGGCATCACCGGGTTGCCTGGCGCCACAAGTAGGACTTCCTTGGCCTCTGGCGCGGCGACCTGCACCGAAACGCGATACCCATCTTCCGCGATTTCAGGCAACGTCACAGTTACGCTTCCATCACGGATCGAGCTTCCATCAGAGAAAGCCGCAATCACATCCTCCAACGTCGCAGAGTTTGGTGGTGCCAAAATATCCTGCGCCCGCAGCGGTGTTGCCATACACAACAACGCCCCCAGGCTGACTTGCATGGCGCCACGTCGGCCGATGCTCATGGCGGACCTCTCCATCCTAGACATGAGGACCATAGCCCCGCTTTATCGTGTTCTCCGCATAACAAATCTGCGAGGTTACGTAGACTTAAGTCGCAGTCGAGCGATTTTCTGCATGGTTGAGAAACGCGCGCCGAACGGGCAAGCTGACCGTCAGTACGGGAATCCGGGCGGAGGAATAGATGCCTGATGCGCAGTTGCAGGACGAGACCAAGCGGGGCCTGACCGTCCGCAATCTGAGCTTTCACTACGGTCCTAAAATGGCACTGGATTCCGTCTCATTCGACGTTGGACCCGGGACTTTCTGCGCATTGCTTGGGCCCAACGGGGCCGGGAAATCCACTTTGGTTTCGCTGCTGACGCGCCTCTTGGTTGCCCCAGATGGCGAGATCGCCGTTGCCGGCCACACTCTCAGGAAATCGCCACGCAAAGCGCTTGGGGATCTTGGCGTCGTGTTTCAGCAACCAACTTTGGACCTCAGCCTGACTGTCAAGCAGAACATGGCCTATTTTGCAGCGCTGCACGGGCTGCCCAGGAAGGAAACACCTCATCGCATTGATGCGGCGCTGGACCGGCTGGGGATGAGAGAACGCGCTGGCGAAAAGGTCCGGGCGTTAAATGGCGGGCACCGCCGCCGGATGGAGCTGGCCCGCGCCTTGCTGCACGACCCAAAGGTTTTGCTATTGGACGAACCGACCGTCGGCTTGGACGCTGCCGCACGGCACTCGATCACCGATCATGTTCACGATCTGGCCGACCAAGGGCTTTGCATATTATGGGCGACACATCTGACCGATGAAGTGCGCGACAACGACCAAATGCTGGTGCTGCATCATGGTAAGATTCTCGCAGCAGGGCAGACCGGAGTGTTGCGCGGCAACGAAACGCTGTCCAATTGGTTCCTGTCGCAGACCGAGGTTTCGGCATGACTGGTTTTTGGGGTGTCGCACGAGCCATCATCGGACGCGAGTTTCTGCGCTTTATTCATCAACGCGAACGCTTTCTGGCGGCACTCGTGCGCCCGATGGTCTGGTTGCTGATCTTTGCTGCGGGGTTCCGGGCAGCGCTTGGCTTGTCCATCATCCCGCCCTATCAAACCTACATCACCTATGAGACCTATATCGTGCCAGGTCTGTGCGCGATGGTCCTTCTTTTCAACGGGATGCAGAGCTCTCTCAGCCTCGTATACGACCGCGAAATGGGATCTATGCGCCTGCTGCTAACCAGTTCGTTCCCGCGTTGGTGGCTTTTGTTTTGCAGGTTGCTCGGCTCAACCGCGATTTCCATCCTGCAGGTCTATACATTCCTGGCGCTGGCGGCATTGTTCGGGATTGTGTTACCGATGCCTGGCTATTTTGCGGTTCTTCCGGGGCTGGTTCTGGGTGGGCTGATGTTGGGTGCTTTGGGATTGGTCCTATCCAGTTTTATCAAACAGCTGGAAAATTTTGCGGGGGTGATGAACTTTGTCATCTTCCCGATGTTCTTTCTGTCTTCGGCCCTCTACCCGCTATGGAAAATGGCCGAAAGCTCACCGCTCTTGCGTGACATCTGCGCCGTGAACCCGTTTACCCACGTAGTCGAACTGATCCGGTTTCTGCTGTATCTGCAGATCAACTGGATCGCGCTGTTCTGGGTGCTGGTGTGGACGGCCGCGTTGTGTGGCGCCGCGGTCTGGGGATACGATCCGGCGCGCGGCCTGATGAAACGAAAAACATGAACATATCCGCCGACAAACCAAAGCGCCATTTGCTACTGAAAACCCGTCTGGGTCTGGGGGCTGTTGTCTTGGGGTCGGGCACGTTGTTGACGGCAGCGATCCTTTATCTGGGGATGCAAATGGTTGCCTCGCGGTTGGAAACTGCGCTGGCATCGGAAATGCGCATGGCGCGATATGCGACACTGTCCACTCAGATAGCCACGTTTCTGGTGATAGCGACTGAGTCCGTACAGACGGGACAGACTGCGGCCATTCGGATCGACCGCCTCGCCCCGATACAGGGGCAAATCGGCGACACTTTCGGCAAGCTGCACGCCGACGTCGCTGATGCAGTCACGGCGGCAAAGGGCTTCGGGATAGACGAGCAGTCGCGCTATGGCACACAGTCACTTGGCCTTGCCCGGATGGAGGCGTTGCTGGGAAACACGCTGCACGGGCTTGCAAATCCCGAAGCGGATCAAGCGCGGTTAAGGGCCCATATCGACAGTTTCGCCTCGGGGTTTGATCCCTTGCTTAGCCAAGCCGTGAATACTGAAATCTTGTTTCGCAACACCATTCTGTCGGGGATCGAGGAAACGCGTCTTACCCTGACGTGGATTGCGTTAGGATTCGCGGCCTTCGCGATCCTCAGTACCATCTGGTTCTATTTCTGGCTAATCCGCCCACAATTCGAACGGCTGGATCGTTTGCGAGGGGCCGCTTTGCAGATTGGACAGGCGGAATTCTCGCTCGAACTGCCGACCACCCAAAGGGATGAGATAGGTCAGCTCTATAGCGAAACAAATCGCATGGCAGCGGCCCTGAAACAGCGCCAGTCGCAGGTCGAGGCTGAGTGGGCGAGACTCAATGAAACAATTGCCCGGCGAACAAAGGAACTAAGCGCGGCCAACAAAACCCTGTCTAAAATTGATGAAAACAGGCGTCGCTTTTTTGCGGATATCAGTCACGAGCTTCGCACGCCGCTCACCGTGATCATGATGGAATCTCAAATCGGACAGCAAGACAATCAAAGCGCACCTGAGGCGTTACAGGCCATCGAAACCAGCGCGATCAAACTGAATCAGCGCATCGACGACCTGCTTCGTGTGGCGCGTTCGGAAAACGGCGAACTGGCGTTGGAACCGCAACCGGTTAAGCTGGCTAATCTATTGAACACCGTGGCACGAGACATCCAACCGGACATCGACAGTGCGAATATGACGCTGACCATCGGGCCAATCCCCGATTGTGAACTGAATTGCGATCCGAACTGGATCCGGCAGGTGCTGCTAAGCCTGATCCGGAACGCAATCCGCCACGCCCGTGACGGTAAGACGGTCGCCATGACGACCAAACTGACCGCCGACACAATCGAAATCTCAATTGTTGATAATGGGCCCGGTGTCCCGGTTGACGCGCAGGGCGATATCTTTGGACGGTTTGTTCAGGGCGGATCGGACAACAGCCAAGGCTTTGGTGTCGGTCTGGCATTGGCGCGCTGGGTGATCGAAGCGCATCGCGGCGCAATCTCATTGACCAGCCCCGTTCCAAAGGATCAGGCAATCGGGCTGTCAAACGGTACAAATGTCTGCATTCGTTTACCCGTTGCACAGGCTTAGAGTGAACGTATGACCTCCCGATTGTTGATCATAGATGACGACCCAAAGATTGCTTCGGCCCTTGTGCGCGGGCTGTCGTTGCATGGCTATGTGGCCGAGGCCGAGAACCGCGCGGATCTGGGGTTGGAGCGGTTGCAAAGCGGTGCGTTTTCAGGCGCAATTGTAGACGTCATGCTGGGGGCTGACAGTGGTATCGAACTGGTCAGATCCGCCCGGTCGATCGGTGTTACCATCCCTATTCTGATGCTTTCGGCCCTATCAGATGTAGATCATCGCGCCGCAGGGCTTGAGGCCGGGGCCGATGACTATGTCGTCAAACCCTTCAGCTTTGACGAACTTGTCGCGCGGCTGCAGGTTCAGGAACAACGGGCCCAGGCACAACATCCCGAACCCGCTCGACTTTCACACGAAGACCGAACCATCAGCATCCGCGATACAGCCGTTGCCCTGACCGAGCGGGAATTTGATTTGCTGGTCTTGCTTAACAGCAGCGTCGGAACACCAATCTCGCGCGGCGATCTATTTGACACGCTGTGGTCGCAGGAAGGCTCTAGTAACGAGAATGTGGTCGATGTCTATATAGGTTATCTGCGGAAGAAACTTAGCGAAGACGATTTTGGTTTTGAAATCAAAACATTGCGCAACCAAGGCTTCTGCTTGCAGGGCCGTGCGCCGCAATCCGATGACAACTGACTACCGACCAAAGTCTAAGACGCTCTTATAAATTAAGATTCGCTCTGGTGCCGGATACCTGCCAAATTGAAGCCGAGGACACTTTTGGAGGAGGACCCCGATATGGCATGGAACAAACCGGTGATCCGCGAGATTGAATGCGGCATGGAAATCAACATGTATGGCCCCGATCATGATGATGAGCGCGGCGGCGGCCTGATCTGATCACGGCCCGCGCGCCAACTTTCAAATGACGTTGCGCGCAATCATACTAGGGGCTGCTGCTGGAGGCGGCCTGCCGCAATGGAATTGCGGGTGTGAAAATTGCAATCTAGCACGTTGCGGAGACATTCCTGCTCAGACGCAGTCTTCGCTTGCTATCTCCCCGGACGGCCTGAACTGGGCCGTCCTAAACGCGTCTCCGGACATACGCGCGCAGCTGTCGAACACTCACGCCCTGTTCCCCACAGGGCTTCGACAGATGCCAATTCAGTCCGTTCTGGTGACCAACGGCGATATCGATCATGTGGCCGGATTGCTGACATTGCGGGAAATGCAGCCCTTTACCCTGTTTGCAACCGGCAGCATACATGACGTGCTTGCCCAGAACCCGATTTTCGATGCATTGAATGCGTCCGTGGTGACCCGATCTTCGATTTCTTTGGACCAGCCGTTCGAGTTGGTTCCTGGTCTTCAGGCGACGCTGTTCCCCGTGCCGGGGAAAGTCCCATTGTATCTGGAAGGCGAAACCGTTCAAACCGATCTGATCGGTGAGCAAACAGTGGGCGTTGCGCTGAGCGCCGATGGGAAAACGGCCTACTACATTCCCGGTTGCGCGGCTTTGACGCCCGATTTGCGGACGCAGCTAGAGGGCGCAGATCTGGTGTTTTTTGACGGCACGCTTTGGCAAGATGATGAGATGGTGCGCGCCGGTCTAGGTCAGAAGACCGGAAAACGAATGGGACATATGTCAATGGACGGGCCCGACGGTTCTATCGCGAGTTTTGCTGATATGAGTATCGGGCAAAAAGTCTTTGTTCACATGAACAATACCAACCCTGTCTTACGTCCCGACAGCGCCGAAAAGTCCCAGGCGCAGGCCGCGGGATGGACAATCGGACAAGACGGAATGGAGATCACGTTATGACCCAAAGCCGCGACGCCTTCGAAGCCCGCCTGCGCCAGATCGGTGCCGAACGCTATCATGATCTCCACCCGTTTCACCACCGCCTGCACGGCGGCGAATGCACTGCAGACGAAGTTCGCGCCTGGGTCATCAACCGTTACTATTACCAGCACTCGATCCCCATGAAAGACGCAGCCTTCATGTCGCGCGTCGAAGACCCCGCGCTGCGTCGGCAATGGCGATCGCGCATTGAAGACCATGACGGAACAGACAACAACGAAGGCGGGATCCGCCGTTGGTTGCGGCTGGCCGAGGCCGTTGGGCTTGACCCCGATTATGTAGCCTCGTGCGAAGGTGTGCTGCCCGCTACAAAGTTTGCCGTTGATGCATATGTGCGGTTCGTGCGCGAAAAGACTCTGCTTGAGGCGGTGGCCGCATCTCTGACCGAACTCTTTGCACCCAAGATTCACGCAAATCGGATCGAAGGGCTGCTTCAACACTATGACTTCGCCGATGACAGTTCCTTGTCTTATTTCAAAAACCGGTTGAAAGAGGCGCCAAAGGATGTGGCTTTTGGCCTTGCCTGGGTTCTGGACAATGCTGACACCGCAGAAAAGCAGGATGCGGCCGCTAAAGCTCTGATTTTCAAAACCGATGTTCTGTGGTCGCAGCTGGACGCCTTGTGGGCCGCTTATGTCGACCCTGCACGGATTCCACCCGGTGCCTGGCAGCCCGGCATCGGCGTTCTGATGCGGCAGGCATCGTGATGTTGGCCCAAGAGATCCCCACACTGCCCCGGGGTGTGCGCCTGCACTATGACAAAGTGCGTGGCAAATGGGTGTTGCTTGCACCTGAACGCGCGGTGACTTTGGACCAGATCGGACACGCCATTCTAAACGAGGTGGACGGCCAGCGCAGTTTTGGACAGATCACCACCGCACTGTCCGAAAAATACAACGCCCCTCAGGATCAGATCGCCGAAGACAGTGGCGGTTTCCTGGACGCCCTGCGCGCCCGGCGATTTTTGGATGTGACTTAATGAATAGAGGTGTTCCTCCCCCTATCGCCATGTTGGCGGAGCTGACGCATCGCTGTCCTCTGTCCTGCCCATACTGTTCAAATCCGGTCGAAATGGCCAAACAGGATAGCGAAATGGACACCGACATCTGGACCCGCGTGTTCGAAGAAGCTGCTGCGCTGGGTATCTTACAACTTCATCTATCCGGCGGTGAACCGGCATCGCGGCGCGATCTGGTCACGCTTGTGAAAGCTGCCCGGCAAGCTGGGCTTTACACCAACCTGATCACATCTGCCATTGGGCTGTCCGAGCGTCGTTTGCACGAGCTGGATGAGGCCGGTCTTGATCATATCCAACTGTCTCTTCAGGGGACCGATGCTGTGATGGCCGACAAAGTCGGCGGCTATCGGGGTGGTTTTGATCGCAAGATGAAAGCGGTTGAGTGGATCAAGGCTATCGGCTTTCCTTTAACGCTTAACTTCGTCCTGCACCGTCACAATGCCCACCAACTGCCGCGCGCACTTGAGTTGGCGCAAGAAATGGGCGCCAGACGGATTGAGGTGGCGACGGTGCAGTTCCATGGTTGGGCCCTGCAAAACCGTGATGCCTTGATGCCGACGCGGGACCAGGCCCAGCAAGTCACCCAACATGTCATCGAGGCGCGGCAGGCTCTGAAGGGTGAGCTGGTCATCGACTATGTTCCTGCGGACTATCACGATGACTATCCAAAACGCTGTATGGGCGGTTGGGGGACAACGGGTTTGAATGTGACACCCGACGGGCAGGTTTTACCGTGCCACGCCGCGCAGTCCATTCCGCACCTTCAGTTTGACCGTGTGCAAGACAAACCTCTGGCCGAGATCTGGTACAACAATTCCGCCTTCAACGCCTATCGCGGAACGGAATGGATGTCTGAGCCATGCCAAAGCTGCGACCGCAAGACAATCGATTTTGGCGGATGTCGCTGTCAGGCGATGGCCATTGTTGGCGACGCAAACGCCACAGACCCGGTTTGCATCAAATCTCCGCATCACAAGGACTTGCAATCGCAGGCGAACCAGCATGCCGCAAGTATAGACGCGCCGTTTGTCTATCGCACGGCCCCCGGCAAAACACGCGAACCAGCCGAATAAAGACTAAACCTGGTCCAATACGGCCCCACCCGGCCCCGCTTGCAAGCTCAGGATGCGATCTGCGAGGCGTTCCGCCTCGGACGCAGAATGTGTGACGAAAAGCGTAGAAGGCCGGTGCTGCGAGATCAAATCTTCGGTCAACGCCAACATGGTTTCGGCCGTGTCGCGATCCAGCGAAACAAACGGCTCATCCATAATCAAAAATTCAGGTCGTCCGGCAAAGGCCCGCGCCAGAGACAATCGCCTTTGTTGGCCCAGCGACAGCTGGCCTGGAAACAACTCTCCTTTGCCTGACAACCCAACGGAATTGAGGGCTGCTTCAGCCTCGGCACTCTTTAGTCCCGGATGCACTAGCGTCAAATTTTCGAGCGCAGACCGCCAGGGTAGCAATGTCGGCTCTTGAAATACAATCGCCAGTCGCTCGGGGCGTGTAATCTGCCCGTCAAACGCATCATCGATCCCTGCTACCAAACGCAACAAGGTGGTTTTTCCAACTCCCGAAGGCCCGGTCAGGGCGACCGTTTCACCCTGGGCAATATCAAACACAATTGGACCCAGAACAGACACGTCCCCGAATTGCTTTTGCCGGATGTGAATGTGGATCATGCAGCCCTCCACCGGCGGGCCTTGCGTTCTGAGGGTTGCAGGATCAGCCATTCGACCATCAGCATCACTGCGATGAACGAAAACGCATAAACCAGTACCATTGCAACATCAAACAGCTGGAAATAAAGGTGAATTTGAAATCCAACACCCGACGAACGCCCAAGGAATTCGACCACCAGAACGATTTTCCAAATCAATGATATGCCAGACCTTGATGCTGCGGCGATGAATGGTGCCAACTGGGGAATGATGACGTGGCGCATACGGGTAAACCACGGGATCCGATAGACATGCGCCATGGCATCCAAATCAGGGTTCAGCGCCCTGCCCCCCTCCCGCAGGATCGTAGCAACATTGGGGATTTTGTTCAGTGTGACGGCCGTAATCGCGGCGGCCTCTGTCAAGCCGATCCACAGATAGCACAGCACAATCAGGACCAGCGCCGGCAGGTTCAGAAAGATTACAAGCCACGGGTCCAACCATCGATTGACGGCTGGCGAACGCCCCATGGCGAGGCCGATAATCGTGCCCAACGTCATCGCCAAAGCAAACGCCCAGATCACGCGCAGCAGCGTCGCGCCAAGGTTGCGCAGCAATTCGCCTGAGGCCAGCTCTTGCTGAAACCGCGGCACCAGATCCCATGGCTGCGGCAGGATTTGCGGATCATCGGTTAGAAAGCCCGCAACGATCCACAAAATCACGAGGCCGCCGATGGACAGAACAGGCGTTAGGCGCGTGTCTTGCATCCAGACCTATTCCACGTCCGCAAACAGACCCTGCGGAACCGTTGTGGCCTGACCAACCAGCTCGGCGCCACCTAATTCTGCCATCAACGCCAGCATCGTGTTGGCGGCATCTTCGTCAACCGGACCCCGATCAGGGATGCCCGCAATCCAGTCGGATTTAAGCTGTTCAAACTGCGCATCAGTCTTTGCGTTCATCCTTGGCCTGATCGCCTCCCACGCGTCTGGTGAGGTTGCCAAAAGCTGCTTGGCGTCTCGGCTTGCCGCGAACAAGCCCTGCGCCAGATCGGGATTGTCGTTCAGAAAGCTCTCTTTCAGATAATACCCCAGCAAGGGTGTGTCTGTGTCCAATCCCAACGCCTCCCCTGCCTGCTCGACCGAGATCAGCTCTTTCATACCAGACGCTTTCATTTTGGCCAGAAAATGCCAGAAATTGATTGCCCCGGCATAATCGCCGCCCAATGCTGATTTGAAGATCAGCGGCGGTGCCCCGAACACCTGTTCGGTGTCTGCCTTGAGGTCCATATCGTATTCCTGCGCCGCATAGGCCCTCAGGATCAGCCAGGATTTGTCCAGCGGTCCGCCCGCTATGCCAATCTTCCCACCAGCCAGATCTTTCAGGCTGCTGGCAGCGCTGTCAGCTGGCACCACAACACCGCCGACCGCCTTGGAATATGGAATGAACACATAGTCTTTGCCAGCCGCCCTTTGGCGCGCCACCCAGATCCAATCCGCCACTGCCAGATCAGCCTCGCCGCCTTCGACCGCGATACGTGTCGCGCCGTTGTCGGCAAAGGGCTGAACCTCAAGCGTAAACCCGTGTTTCTTGTCCAACCCGTTCAGCCGGATGGTCTCCAATTCCCAATTCACAGTGCCAATCTTCAGCACAGCGGCGCGAATTGTTGGCAGTGTGTCGGCTGACACAACGCCCGCCGCAAAGACGAGCGCTGTGCAAAAGGCGTATAGTGCTTTCATTGCCTTATCCTGATTTCAAATCACGCTATTCGGCCTTGCGGCTGACTTCATTGAGGTCTTTGTCCAACTTGATATCGAACTGATTGCCGCCTTTGCAGATCACGTCATCAAGGTCATAACCGTCGTCTTCCACCTCAATATCATCGGGGTCCATCTGGCACTCGACAGCCGCCAGATATGCCTCGATCTTGCCGACAGTTTCCGCGTCTACCTCATCCGCCAGCGCCGGCGAGGCAACACAAGCCACAAGGGCCAATACACCAATCTTTTTCATACTTTGTCCTTTCATCATTGAATACTGATGGTCACTTTCTGAGTTTCGCCAGTGGACCCAGGGATACGAATTTCGTGACTGCCGGGTTTGATCGCTATGAACGACAACTCGGCAACGCCGGCCTTATCAAACTCGATACTGTCCACGGCCATGGGGCGAATTTCGATCTTGTTGATGACAATCTCATTCATCCAGATTGCCCGAAAGAACGAAGGGCCTTCGATGGCCAGCTCAGCCGATCCGTCTGCGGTGATCTCCAGCTTGTAATAGGCACCGGATTGCAGCACGACATCCTCACCCAACGGTTGCCCCGAGGCGAGCGTCAGCTGGATGGTTTCCCCGCGATTGCACTTTGCCAGGAGCCCTGCAAACCCCAGATCATCGCAAAGCGGCGCAGCCGATACCGGCCCGCCCAGTGTTGCAACCAGTGCTGCGGTCAATAGCTTCTTCATTCCCGTTCCTCCCAGAACATCAGTCAATCGTCACAACACCCCAAGGCTGTTGGCCGACCTGTATGGATTTAATCGCTTTTTCTGTCGCGACATCGATTATGGTTATGTCGTTGGAATTGCCGTTCGTTGTCAGCAGGTACTTCTCGTCGGGCGTGAAATCCAACTGCCAGACGCGCTGCCCCACTAGGATGTAGTCCAGAACCTCAAGGCTTTGCGCGTCGACAACGGCTACGCGGTTTGCCGGACCCAACGCAACAAATAGACGCTTGCCATCTGACGTGACTTTGGCACCGACAGGCTGCAACCATTCGGGCTGAACACCTGCCACTTCAAAGCTGATCTTGCCGACAACCGTGGGTGTCCCGTCTTCAGCGATGTCCATGACGGACACCGTTCCGCCAATCTCTGACGTTACAAACAAACGCGACCCATCTGCCGAGTATTGCGCGTAGCGCGGGCGCTGATCGACCAGAATATTGTGTTTGATTGTATAATCCTCGGTCGAGATGAAATGCGCCATATTGGTGGTCTCAGACGTGTTCACCACGAATTTCGCATCCGGGCTCATCCCCATGCCTTCGGGTTCGACACCAACCGGGACCTCGGCCAGAACAGTACGCGTTTCCGTGTCTGTGACCGTCACAAGGTTGTCGTCCTCATTGGCGATGTACAGCCGTTTTCCCGACGGTTCGAGGATGAACAGCTCAGGGTCAGGCCCTGATGGCAGGCTCGGTAGCTCTTCGTATGTCTCGGTATCGAACACCCGAATGATATTGTCATCCGAGGCGCAGACATACAGCTTGCTTCCATCCGGGCTGACCGTGATGCCGCGGGGTCTGTTCCCGCCCGGAAACTCGGTAATGACCTCCCACGTATCGGTATCGACGACGGTGATTGTGTTGCCTCGTTCATTCGAGACAAAGGCCTTCCCGGCGAAAACCGGACCCGCAATCAATGCGGCAAGAGCAGTGGATAACAATACGTGTTTCATAGCATCTCCGGTTAATCAAAAGCCGTGCATTTGGATTCCGCCCGATCCAGTCCCATCGTATCGAGCGGGGAGCTCTGGTGCAGAAACCCGTCCTGAGGACTGACGCTGACAGTGATTGACCCATCATACAGCAGGATTGGCTGGCGCAATTGTCCGTTCCAATCGCGAAACGTTACCTTTTGCCCCTTGAAGGCCGCCAATTCGAACTCATCCGACACTGCATAGTCGCGCACACCGTCCGGGTCTGACGTATTCGCACGTGTCACCGCCTCGCCAATCACGCGCAATGCCAACCATACACTGTAGTCTTCAGGTCTGACATATCGTCCAGTCAACTCTTCGAACCGGGTTTGATACTGCGTTGCGCCCCAAGCCTCATGCGCGCCATGGAATGTCACAGGGCGCAAGCCACCGGACCCCATAACCGGGCGCGGTGTCCAAAGGTGATAGGACAGGTATCGGCCGAAATAGTCGCTTTCGTCGGCCGCTATCACCACATCATGGTCACGCGCACCTTGCGTATCAATGGGCAACTGACGCTGCACCAATACGTGGCCAGAATCTGTCCGTCGCGATCCACCGGTGTCTTCAAAAGTACGATCTTCGGCGATTTTTGCACCAAACTTGGTTGCTGAGCGGCGATAGGCATCCGCCAGCTTCACATCATCCGGGTTCGATCCCGCCAGCAAGAACCAATCGTCCCATTTCTTCCAGACCGCAAACTGCGCGACAGCATCCGTGTTCATCGCGCGCGACGGCGCAATGTGCAGCAGGTTGCGCCGACAATTTGCGTCGCGCAGGTCAACTTCAGGCGCGGATGCGTTGAATACCAGCGCTCCAGCTTCGGCCGCCTTATCTGTCAGGCGCAAGACATCCGGGGCGTCGGCCAAAACAACAAACAGGCGAACCCCTTCGGCCAATAGCTGATCCATCGCGTCATCTGCCTGCTCAGGCGGAACAGCAAGATGAGCCGTTTCATATGTGTGGCCCAGAAAGCTACCGGTTGTGCCGTTATCCTCATCGCCCAGAACGGCCCCTGCAAAACCCAAGTCATCTGGTTTCAGGTCATATCGCGAAATCGGAAGTAGCGTTGGATAGTCGATCCTCAGAACCGCAGCCTTAACGTCAATCGCCACAGCCGAAACTGCCGAGACGCACCAGATCAATGCCGCGAAAAGCGGTATCAAGCGATTGTTCAAGATCTCCTCCCATGGCCCGCGTGGTTGAGAGCGGGTCCCTAACAAAGGCGGACCGCCTTGCAAAACGGAACCGATACTTTTGGCCGTGTTGTAAATCCAAGCCTATCAGCTTCATCATGAAGCTCGATTCTTATTTTTTAAGAATGTGCGTAGACAATTGATCTTGCTTCTGTTTCTCGCAGCTTTCGCCTGATCGCGAAGACTGGCCTTAAAGGTCTGCACCGACGGACCCCCGCGGCAACGTCAGAGGATCACGTATCAGTGAAAGAAGCGGGTCAGCGTTAGCGCTTTCTGGGAGGAAACAGAATGAATCGACGAACCTTTGTTGCAACCATCGCGGCGGCTTCGGCGCCTGGCGCTGTCTGGGCACATGGCCCGACCCGCCAAAAAGTTACCCTGACGGCCGAAGTCGCAGCCCCCCCAGAAGACGTCTGGGCAGCCATCGGAAATTTTGACGACATGTCCTGGCACCCTGCGGTGTTTTCTACGGAAGGCGAAGGTGGGAACGAGATTGACGCGACACGGTTACTGACGCTTGGGCAAGACGGCGGACCCACGATTGCAGAGGTTCTGTATAAACACAGCGCCGAGAAGATGAGCTATTCCTACCGGATAACGGCGGTCGAGGTCGAAGTTCTGCCGGTAACCAACTACTCGTCACATCTGACCGTAAAGCCCCGTGACGGAGGCGGATCAATCATCGAATGGCGCGGCGCGTTTTATCGTGGATACCCCAACAACGATCCACCCGCCGAACTGAATGACGAAGCAGCTGTGGCTGCCGTGACCGGCGTCTATCAGGCCGGTCTGGATGCTTTGGTCGAACGCTTTGGCGCCGCAAGCTGAGCTCGGTTTGGCATTGTTTCTAGCTGCGACCGCTAGCGCTGCGCCGGCAGACACTGCCTTTGTGACTTGCCAGAACGGTGAGGAACTAAGCCGTATCGACGTGACCGAGATGCACGAAACCGACCGCTGGCCCCTGCCCGGCAAACCAGCCGGTGTAGCGGTCGGTGCACATGGCGACCTGTTCACGGTGTCGGCCGGCAGCAAGACGATCCAGCGCCTTTCAACGAAAACCGGCGAGATATTGTCGCAGATCGTGCTGGACGGCGGCCCGATCGGCATCGCGCAGGACCCTCGGCAGGGACGACTGTTCGTGTCGGATTGGTACAACGCCCGGCTGTGGGTCTTGGATGACAAGACTTTGGAAACACAAACGGAAATGATTACGGGAGAGGCTCCGGCTGGCATAGCCCTTTCGGGCGATGGGCGCTTTGTGGCCTCGGCTGACAAAGATGCCGATCAGGTATCGGTTTTCGATGCTGGAACCCTACAGCCGCTGCACCGTATTCCCGTAGGAACCCGTCCCTTTGGGTTGGGCTTTGCTCCGGATGGACGGCTGTTTGTGGGCAATGTGGGCAGCAATGACGTCAGTGTCCTGGATGCCGAAAGCGGTAAAAGACTTGCTACCGTTCCAGTTGGGGAACGGCCCTATGGCATTGCCTTCGCCAACAACCACGCTTTTGTGACCAACCAGTATTCCAACACGCTCACCGTGATCTCGCTGGACACGCTCGAACCCGAGGCAACGATTGATGTCGGAGAGTATCCCGAAGGCATCGATGTCACAGCTAAAGGTGACCTGTTGGTCATCGCCAACTGGTTCGACAACACCGTCAGTTTCGTGGACCCGGATACTATGTCCGTGGTAAGAACATTGGAAACCTGCGATGGGCCCCGCGCTTTCGGCAGATTTTTGGAAGGAGGAAGACAATGAGAACTTCTTGCCTGATCGCGTCCCTGCTTTGCCTATTGGCTCTGCCAGCCTGGGCGTCGAACGAAGCATGGGAGAATGTGCGGGCGTTGCTATACGGCGACCGGGCCATGCTGAACGGCGATGATCTGATCGCCATTGATGCCCCCTATCGCACGCCGGATGATGCCCGTGCTGAATTGGCAGCGCAGATTGTAGCCCCCAAGGGGGTAAATGTCGCCAAAGTAACTCTGGTCTTGGATGAAAACCCGATGCCGGTCTCGGCCGTGTTCGAGTTGGAAAAGCCGCTGCCCAGTTTCTACTTTGACGTGACGATGCGGGTAAACGGCCCAACACCCATGCATGTCATTGCGGAAACCACAGACGGGCGGCTTTGGGTTTCGGAAACCTTTGTCAAAACATCCGGTTTGGGTGCGTGTTCTGCACCTCCGGGAACCGATCCGGAACTGGCCATAGCGAACTTGGGTACGATGGAGGCTGAACTGGTCGGACGTGTCCCCGCGTTGGATACACGCACCCGGCTTTCGAACCTTGGTGCGAACCGAGCCAACAAGATGGATCTGAACATCGACCACCCCTCGCATTCCGGAATGCAAATGGATCAGATTTCCCTGCTGTTCATTCCAATGCGCTACGTGGAAACCGTGGATATCGACCTTGATGGTGCCGGCTATATCGAGATGACCGGATCGATTTCCCTGTCCGAGAACCCACGTGTCAGCATTTCGGTGCCAAGCAAAGCGCAGTCGGTGGATGTTACCATGACAGATACAGACGGCACGGTCAGTCACCTGCATAAGGATCTGGCGGGGTTCTAGACTATCCGCCTTCGGCCACTGGCTGACCCGGTTCCGGTTTCACCCGTTCGAGAGGGTAGCCCCACAAAGCCCAACCATCGGTGCCTTCGGGCAGCCAATAGACGCTGCCATAGCCCCATTCGATGGCGCGCCGGGCAGCGTTCCAGCTCATCCAGCAATCCTCCAGGCAGAAGAAGACAACCGCTCGGCTGGTGTCACCGTCGGTCGCCTCTTCCAAACCCTTGCGGAAATAGTCGGCGGTGACATCGGCGATGGCCCCGTAGCCTACGTTCGGCAACCAGATTGCACCGGGAATACTGTTACGGGGCTTGTCCCGCCAGATCGTGCCCTTGGGCAGGTTGGCCGGTTTCGGGGCTTGCGGCAGGACGTCGATAAAGACAGCGCTTTGCTCCTGCCACAAAGCATGCGCCTCTTCCGGGCCGATGGCTGCACCGCCGGTTATCTGGTCGGGCACCGGCGCCCGATAGTGATCCATTCGATAATCTGACGGTTCCGGGACAGTTTGCGCGGTCGCAGCGGTGGCCATTAGAACAAACGCCGCAAGGGCGCGGATCATTGTGACAGCTCCAAAACCTCGGTTCCAAGATCGTTGACCAGCGGAACACCCGCCTCGGCCAGCACCCCGTTGATTTCGTCCTGATTGCGACGGATCAGGGAATTCAACTGCCGCTGCCACACTTTCTCACCCTGACGCACACCCATGGTAATACGATAGAACAGGCGCGGCGGGAGCTCTTCCTTAACCAAGGGGACCACTTTGAAGTCCGGATAGTCGCTTTTGACTAGCGGTCCGCCCAAAGGCCCCCATAGAACAGCAGCTTCGATTTCACCGGATTGCAAGTCATTCAACATGTCAATTGCAGGGCTTTCGACACGACGATCTACGAACAGATTATAAGGTTTGGCCTGTCCGATCAAACCATTGCGCGCCATGTGGGCAGCCGGGGGTGTACCCGCAATGATCCCGATCCGCCGCCCCTTGAGCGCGGGATCGTTCAGAGTGTCGACCTCTGCAAGTTCACCGTTTTTAGGGACGATCAACGAATAGGCTGACGTGTAATAATGGTTGGTGTTTTGTACCAACTCGTGCCCTTGCGCGTATCCGATCACAACATCACAGCGCTTGGCAGCCAAGGTGTTCCGAATGAAGCCGGTGGCCTGAGGAAACCATGTGTATTGTACCGGAAGCTCCAGTTTTGCTGCGATCAGCTCGGCTAGTTTGTTTTCATATCCTGACCCATCTTTGGAGGAGACGGGGAAATTTGCCGGGTCTGCGCAGACGCGAAACGCGTTTTTTGAAACCAGATCGGATGTTTGCGCGATACCGGGCTGCGCCTGGCTGATCCAGACCGCGAGCCCCAGCATTGTCAGAAAGGCGTTAGCCCATGCACGCATCTTCGTCCTCGCGGATCACATCCGATTTTGCTTCTTTCTTCGGGGGCCGACCGCGTGGGATCGTACCGGAACCATGGGCTTTCAGATAAACATAAATGTCGTCCAGAAAACACATCACATTCGGGTTGTCGCCAAATCCGGGCATCACCGAATTTTCGGCCGCATTGATCACCTGCCGACCATTGGTGACGACATCAACGAAGTCGTAATAATCCATATCCAGCGCGGATTGCTTCAGCGCAGGCGCGTAGGTCGAGCCTTCTCCGTCTGGACCATGACACACATGGCATTCCGCATGATAGCGGCGAAATCCTGAAAACGTCGGCCAGTCCACCGTTCCATCTTCTGCGACATTGAACGTAGGGACATCGTCATCCGTGAAAGATCGACCGTCCTCGGTGTACTCGACGGCTAGATTGTCGGCCGCTGCGGCCAGAGGAAGACAGATAATCGCAAAAGGGGCCAAAAGACGTACTGCTAGGATCATGAAATTCTCGTTTGCTGTAGCTGAAAGTCTGGCGCGACAATCACGGGCCGCGCCAGACACTATTTGGCTTAGTTCGGCAGTGCGAACACAGTTAGCTGACCACCAAGCGCGGTGTAGTCGCTAAGAGCGGCATAGCCACCCACGGCGCCCAGACCGTCATTCGGATTGGTCAGACCAGCCGCAAGACCAATGCCGGCCCAGCCACCAACACCTGACAGGATGCCAATGTACTGCTTACCGCCATGTTCATAGGTCATCACGTTGCCGATGATACCCGATGGTGTCTTGAACTTGTAGAGTTCTTCACCAGTCTCGGCATGAACAGCCTTCAGATACCCTTCGAGCGTGCCGTAGAACACAACATCACCTGCAGTCGCCAGAGCACCCGACCAAACCGAGAACTGCTCGGGGATCGACCACTTGATGGAACCGTCGGTGTTATCCCAGGCTATGAAGTTCCCCATACCGCCATGGCTATCCGGTGCCGGATACATTGCCAGCGTCGCACCCACATAGGGCTGACCGGCGGTGTAAGACACGCGGAACGGCTCATAGTCCATGCAGACGTGGTTTGTCGGCACGTACATAAGCTCGGTCTTAGGCGAATAGGCAGCAGGCTGTTGGTCTTTGGTACCCAAAGCCGCCGGGCAGATACCGGTCGAGTTTACGTCCTCGCCGTTCTGTTCCGTTGAGTACTGAGCGACCACCGCCGGACGACCATAGGTTTCGCTGTTGGGGTCCATATCGACACCCGTGGTCCAGTTGACCACCGGATCGAATTTCTCGGCTACAAGCAGTTCACCCGTGACACGGTCCATGGTGTACCCAAGACCATTCCGGTCAAAATGGGTCAGCAACTTGCGCTGCTCGCCATCAATTTCCTGTTCCGTTAGGATCATTTCATTGATGCCGTCATAGTCCCATTCATCATGCGGCGTCATTTGATAGAACCACTTGGCCATACCGGTGTCGATATCGCGCGCCATGACAGTCATCGACCAGCGATTGTCGCCGGGCCGCTGCGCCGGGTTCCATGTCGATGGGTTCCCGGTGCCATAGTACATCAGGTTTTCGTCCAGATCGGCTGAATACCAGCCCCAAGTGGTGCCGCCACCGATCTTCCACTGGTCGCCTTCCCATGTGTTGGTTCCGGAATCCGTACCCACTGGTGTACCTAGATGGGTGGTGTTTTCCGGATCAACCAGGATGTCTGAATCCGGACCCATGGAATAGGCACGCCAGACCTGCTCGCCCGAGCTCATGTCGTAGGCTGTAACCGACCCACGCACACCGAACTCACCACCAGAGATACCGACGATGACCTTATCTTTAATAGGCAGCACGGTTGCAGTGTTGGTTTCCCCAATTGCCGGGTCACCATTTTGCACTTCCCAAACGACGTCGCCGGTATTGGCATCCAGAGCAACAAGCTTGGTGTCAGCCTGATGCAGGAAAATCTTACCATCTGCATACGCCACACCGCGGTTCACGGTGTCACAGCACATCACCGGGATAACGTCCGGGTCCTGCTTTGGTTCATACTTCCAAACGATCTTGCCGTCATTGGCCAGATCCAACGCATAGACGATGTTCGGGAACGGTGTATGGACATACATCATGTCACCGATCACCAGCGGAGAACCTTCGTGCCCGCGCAGAACACCGGTCGAGAATGTCCACGCAACCTGCAGATCCCCGACGTTATCGGATGTAATCTGATCCAGTGCGGAATAGCGTTGGTTCTTGTAGTCACCGGTCTGGATCGCCCATTGTTTTGAGTTCTCCATCTGGGAAACCAGGTCGTCATTTGCAAAAGCCGCAGAGGCCAGACAGATGGCGATCCCGGAGGTCAAAAGCGATAGCTTTTTCATTCATTTTCCTCCCTTTGGTGCGGCGTCTTCGCCGCTATGACACACCTCACCCTTGCCGGATTGCGGTGTCTTTACTTGCTCGTCCGTCAAGCCCCTCCTTGGGCTACACGACGGGCGAGCAACTCAGTGTCTCACGAGCCTTCGTCTTCAAAGGTCGCAAGATATGCGATTATGTTGACCCGGTCGTCTTCCTTGCGCAGACCAGCAAAGGTCATCTTGATGCCTTTGGCATAGTCGCGCGGCTTGGTCAGAAACACGTCCAGTTCTTCCGGCGTCCAGACAAGCCCTTCCTCGGACAGCGTCATCAACACCGGAGAGTACCCAAAGCCTTCGACGGTGGCCGCCTGACGGCCCACAATCCCGTTCAGCATAGGCCCAACCTTGTTTTCGGCACCCTCACCAACGGCGTGGCAAGCTTTGCACTTGCGAAACACCTTTTTGCCTGCCTCGACATCTCCTTCGGCGCTTGCAATTACCGGTGCAAGCATCAGACATGCTGCTGATATTACTGTTCTTAACACTCTCGATCTTTCCTTGCTGTTTTCATTAGCTGAGACGCTCGGCGTGCCATGCGACATGGTCCCGCGCAAAACTGTTCACGAAGAAGTACGAATGGTCATAGCCCTGTTGAATTCTGATCTGTCCGGGCTGGCGGCGCTTGGCCATCATATTAGCCAACGCTTCGGGTTTAAGCAGATCCAGGAATTGGTCGTCCGCACCCTGGTCGATTAACAAGTCACCTTTCCACCCGTGCTCTTCCAGCAACAAGGTCGAGTCGTGCTCGGACCAGGTGCTTTCATCATCCCCGAGATAACTACTGAGTTGCTTTCGGCCCCAATCAGATTGCGTCGGATGCGCGATTGGAGCAAAGGCCGAAAGCGATCCGAACAAATCCGCGTTGCGCATGGCGATCGTCAACGCACCGTGCCCGCCCATGGAATGACCAGTGATGCCTTGCTGATCCTGTACAGGAAAGGTCTTCAGAACAATCTCACGCAATTCCTCGACAATGTAATCATACATCCGGAAATGCGACTTCCAGGGTTCACGCGTCGCATTGACATAGAACCCGGCCCCTTGCCCAAGGTCATAGGCGTCATCATCCGCCACGGTGCTTCCGCGCGGGGACGTGTCCGGGAAGATCACCGCAACGCCGTAATCTGCAGCTGCCTCTTGGAAACCACCTTTGGTCATGGCGTTTTCGTGGGTGCAGGTAAGACCAGACAAATACCACAACAGCGGAACAGGCCCTTGCTTGGCCTGCGGGGGCAGATAAATTGCAAAGGTCATCTCACAATCGCAGGTCTCCGACTGGTGGGAATAGACGGTCTGTTCCCCCCCGAAACTGCGATTCTGTGTGATGACCTTCAGATCCATATCAGTACTCCACGACCGCGCGGATCGATTTGCCCTCATGCATCAGGTCAAACCCGTGGTTGATCTCATCAAGACTCAGCTTGTGGGTGATCATCGGGTCGATCTCGATCTTGCCGTCCATGTACCAATCGACGATCTTTGGAACATCGGTACGACCCTTCGCCCCGCCAAAAGCTGTTCCGCGCCAAGAGCGCCCCGTCACCAGCTGAAATGGCCGGGTCGAGATTTCGGCACCAGCTGGTGCAACACCAATGATGATGCTTTCACCCCACCCTTTATGGGCGCATTCCAAGGCCGTCCGCATCACGCCGACATTGCCCGTCGCATCAAACGTGTAGTCCGCGCCGCCGCCTGTCAGCTCGACAAGATGCGCAACCAGATCACCGTCAATGGTCGAAGGGTTCACGAAATCGGTCATGCCGAAATGCTTCGCCATCTCAGCTTTGCCGTCGTTCAGGTCAACTCCGACGACCTGATCACTGCCAGCCATGCGGCAGCCCTGAATAACGTTCAGGCCAATTCCGCCTAAACCAAAGACCACACAGCGCGACCCGATTTCGACTTTTGCGGTGTTGATCACCGCGCCGATGCCGGTCGTGACGCCACACCCAATATAGCAAATTTTGTCAAACGGCGCATCCTTGCGCACCTTTGCCAACGCGATCTCGGGCACCACGGTGTGGTTGGCGAAGGTCGAACACCCCATGTAGTGATGGATCGGCGTTCCGTCCAACATGCTGAACCGGGTGGTTCCGTCCGGCAGCAGTCCCGCACCTTGTGTAGCGCGCACTTTCTGACACAGGTTTGTCTTTGGATTCAGACAGTATTCGCATTCCCGACACTCAGGCGTGTAAAGCGGAATGACATGATCGCCAACTTCAAGGCTGGTGACACCCTCGCCAACCTCAAGCACAACACCTGCGCCTTCATGGCCCAAAATCGCGGGAAAAATACCTTCGGGGTCATCGCCCGAACGGGTAAATTCGTCAGTATGACAAAGGCCAGTCGCCTTGACCTCGATCAGGACCTCACCGGCCTTGGGGCCTTGCAACTCAACCTCCATAATTTCAAGAGGTTGCCCTGCCGCCACAGCAACTGCCGCGCGTGTTCTCATGTTAATCTGTCCTCCCATTCCCGAACACAAATAGAATCCGGGTGTTTAAGCCGAGTATGGCGGCTGGCACGCCGTTCAAACAATTAAGACAATGGTGTGTATTGGGTTGAATGGACTAAACGCGCAGGTTTCGGGCATAGTGTCAGTGTGGAGGAGACCCGCGATGTCGATCGGCAAGCATATCGTGATGGCGTTGGCTTGGTTCAGCGTGGCAAATCCCGGCTTTGCCGCGGATTTTTCCGACCCAACCTGGCCCTGCGTGCAACGCAAGGTCGAGGATTTGTCGATGGGGCTGATGTGGCCGCACCCGGTCAACGGCACTAATACACCTGAGCTTCGGCCCGAGATTGACGAAATCGCTGGTCTACTGGCCCTGCGCCGCATTGAACTGGACGAGTTACAGCCGCAGGTGGCTGCGTTTGCGGCGCGCAATGAAGGTAATCCTGATGTTCTTGGGCTGGTGTTTCAACAGGTTTTCGACACCCTTTCGGACCGACGTAAACGGATCATCGGCGGAATAGGAGAGTTCTCGCTGAAGCAGATTGATCTGGCCAGCCAGATTGACCTGGCTCGCGCAGAAATGGATCAGGCGCTAACCGCTGAACCGCCCGATTACGACACGGTCGACGCGCTTGAGGAACAACTGGATTGGGATCAGCTGATCTACACGGACCGCCAACGATCAATAACCTATTTGTGCGAAACCCCCCAAATCATCGAACGCCGTCTGTTTTCCATTTCCCAGATGTTGCAACAACTTGCGGCGGATCAGGGGTAGAACATAGTCGGCCACAAGAAGGAGAACATAGATGAAATTCTTGATCGTTCTTCAGGCGGCCTTATTCGCGCTCTTGCCCTTACCAACCCTTGGCCAAAGCGTGCTGAGCGGCGTTGACATGACCCTGCCCAAAATGACGCAAGCGCAATTGACCCGCGCCGACGTAATCTCACAGCTGGACGCAGCAACACTGGATAGCCCCGCTGATTTCACCCGCATTTGGCTGAACAATCTGGATCTTTCCGAGTTGGATTTCGGCAATGCAGTTCTGCGCGCAACGTCGATGAACGGTACAAACCTGTCTGGGTCGAACTTTGATGGCGCGGTCCTTAGCCAGGCGTGGATGATCGGCGCAAACCTGACGGGTGCCTCACTTGTCGGGGCGGAACTGTTTCAGACACAGCTTGGCCGGGCAGATCTGAGCAACACGGATTTCACCAATGCCAGAACTGCCGCCGACTTTACCAAAGCCAACCTGACAGGTGCGATTTTTCGTGGGGCTGATTTCTCGGCTGATATGCGAAATCAATCAATGGGCCTGATGCGCGGCGTCCTGACATCGGCGCGTGGCAGTAATGTTGATTTCACCGGCGCCCTTATGTCTCGGGCCGATCTGGAATTTGCCAAACTGCCCGGAGCGAATTTTACCGACGCCGATATGTCGATGACCACGCTGGGCGGCGCTGACCTATCCGGCGCAATTCTGACAGGGGCCGATTTCACAGATGCGGACCTGACAGCCACCCAGCTAGTTGATGCGCAAGGCTTGGACCAAACCAATCTGGATGCCGCTAAGAATCTGGATCGCGCTTTGCAGTGAGAGCGGAGTGCTATTCCCACTCAAGTTCGGTAAACGCAACGGTCGCGTTGCGAGGGTTATAAGCGTCAAAAAGATCCCAGTGTTCCGCCTCGCTTTCGGCGATCGTTTCCACCGCGTCGCCCAGCCGTTGACCCTGATCAAGGGCAGCGCGGGTATCTGTTTCGAGCACGTTGAGGTAACGCAACATATCCGTTGCCCCGTCTGGCCAGTCCAAAACCGGGCCGCCATGTCCCGGAACAATCTGCTTCACCTGCATCTCGGTCATTTCGGTCAGAACCTCTTTCCAACCGATTAACCGCCCATCCAGTGCCGGGGTGTGTTCATGAAAAACCAGATCGCCAGTGAACAAAATGCCGGAACCTTGATCCAATACGGTCAGATCGGTTCCGGTATGCGCTGTGGGCCAAGTGCGGAGCGTCAAACTTCGATTCCCCAGATCAATCTCGTCTTCTGCGTCCACCGATTGGTCGACCGTGATTGATCCCACTCCGATCAATTCACTGGCGCCTATCAAACTGCTCAGGCTTTCAACATAGTTGAGACGCCGATCCAGTAATGCGCGTTCCAGCCCGGGATGGGCCACAACCAATGCCCCTGCTTGCGCCAAAGGTGCTGTGCCCAGCACATGATCGGGGTGCATATGCGTCAAGATCACGTGGCTGACTGGTTTTTCCGTTCTTTCCCGGATAGCGCGCCAGATCCCCTCGCCCATCCAGGGGGCGGTGCCCGTGTCAATCACCGCGACGCTGTCGTCGCCAATCACAAACCCTATATTTGAAACATCCCCAAGATTGGCTGTGTCCGGCTCTTCGATGCGCCCACGATGCACATAAACACCCGGAGCAACCTCAGAAAAATCCAAAGCTTTGCCAACGGGTTGGCACCGCGCAGTACCCTTAGTCTGATCCAGGTTTAACGAAGGCGGATCAGCCGCAAGGCCTTGTTCGCATATTGCCTGCGTTTCAGCCTCATAGCCCGGCAAAAGTTGCTCTCGACAGGGCCCGGCGGTGACCTCAAGACACACCGCAATCACGGCTTCAAACATGGCTCATCCTCCGCTTTGGACCTTGGCACACTCAATCGTGAACACCACACAGCCTTTGGTCGGCGTATATTTTATTGGGGTTTTGTGGCATATTCCTCGAACCGGTTGCCGGAGGAAACAACATGGCCAGACTTTTTGCACCCGCTGTGGTGCTTTCATTGACACTGTCCCTGCCCGTTTGGGCGGAGCAGTCGGTCAAGAACCCTCTCACAGAAAGCGAGACCTGGCAGGACCTGCAATATGACGTCGTAGGAGACGCGCAAATTGGCGAAGCCGACGCGCTTTTGACGCTGGACGCCCCCTACCGGGCCCATGATGCAGCCACCGTGCCAATTGTTCTGAAACAACTTGATCCCGATGCGCAGATCACTGCGGCAACGGTTGTGATCGACGAGAACCCGGCCCCCGTTGCTGGCGTGTTTTCATTTTCGCCAGCCATGGGCGAGTTGGATTTTGAAATGCGGGTCCGCGTAAACCAGTATTCCAACATTCGCGTCATCGCAGAAACGCCGGATGGTCTGCATATGACCGGCCGATTTGTCAAAGCGTCGGGCGGATGTTCAGCCCCGGCCAGCAAAGACCCCGAAGTTGCGCTGGCGTCGATGGGAAAGATGAAGTTGCGCAGTTTCGGCGAAGCAGCGCAAATCTCGACGCCCCGTCGTGAGGCTCAGATCATGATCCGCCACCCGAACTACTCGGGTTTGCAACGTGATCAGGTGACGCAGCTGTTTATTCCAGCGCATTTCATCGACCACATCGAAGTCTGGCAGGGTGAAGAGCTGCTGTTCACAATGGATGGTGGGATTTCGATTTCTGAAAACCCGGCGTTTCGCTTTGCCTATAACGACAACGGAACAACGATGTTCACGGTAAAGGCCACAGATACCGAAGGAAACAATTTCGAAACCGATTTGCCTAAATCAGCGTCTAGCTGACGCTACAGCCTAAGTCTTGTTCAGAAACAAACTACCTCGGCCTCGGCCTGCGCGCGGCGCAGGTCTGCCACCATGTTTTCGGCGAGAACCGCACTTTTGAAGAACGCCATGCGTTCACCGCCAACCCGCCGCATGGAAAGAACCGTTTCTGCTTGTTCATATCTTTCATAGGGCAGGATCGAGGCGATCAGATCAATTGAACAGGAACACCGGTCCAGCATTTCGCGGGTCTGACCATTGGTGACCATGCAGGCAAAAACGTAATCCGCGCGGGCGGCCGTTGGGTAATCGTTTAACCGTTCGGCCACACTTTGGGCTTGCGCCGCGATCGGCCATCCAGCGCACATAATCGCAAGGGCACATACACCTTTTTGAAACAGGTTGGAGACCAGCAGCGAGCTGGCATTACGCGATCTTTTACGGCGCGTCTCAAGTGTGTTCCGGCTGAAAGACGTTGCCTGAGTCATTCCTGACCCTCCTGCAAACCCTCAAATGTCATCTCCGAGCGGTAGACAGCATCGTCGGCACCCTCGGGCCCTGTTTCCGCCACCAGCCGCAGATACCAGCCGGGAACCTCCTCTGACACCGTCACGCTCAGCACCAGATCACCAAATCCCTGCATCCGATCCCGGTTTGGATCCTCTGCAAAGGGGCGCATGCGGATGGTTCGGACAGGCACGGTTTCCCCGTCAACAACTGCTTCACCAGCCTCCACTTCGGCGGGTTGGACCAACGCATCCTTCACACGGTTGCGAATGTAGAATGGGCTGCCTCCGGCCGCCTCGGCCATGTCGCGAATGGTGCTTTCATAAAACACCATGATCATCGGGTTGCCGACACTGGCCGGAAACACACCCATGGCGCGGTGCTTTTCATCCTGCCGAAACTCCAAGCGGGCCATCTCGCTGCCATCATCGGCAAAACTCAGCGCAATATCGCCGGTGTCCCGTTGGGCAGCTTCAGGTTTTAAGTTGTTTGTGACCGTGCGCTGATAAACCAGCTCTTTGTCCCGGTCTATCTTGTCCAGAACGCCTTCCTGAAACAACAAGTCATAAGCCTGCTCGCCATCTACCGAGGCCCCAAAGACCGGATAACAACTCAGGGCGGATGTGATCAGCCCAAATAGTAATGTCCTCATGAGTCTTCACCTCCCTGTTTTGAGAGTACGTCCTTAACCACCTGAGTCACCGCCGACTTTTGTCGGTGTCGAAGCCATGCCTGTCAGGTCACGATGCACTTTCCACACGATCAGCGACCGCAATCGCGACAGTTTAACCGGTTTGGTCATGACCGACACATCATGCCTTAGTCCCGCATGGCGCAGGCTTTCGCTCCGATCCGCAGTGATCAGAATGGCCGGAACGTGGGTCTGGGTCTTCTCTCGGATCTGACGAATAGCGTTGACGCCTGTATCACCATCATCAAGCTGATAATCGGCAAGAATAATATCCGGCGGCATACCCATGTCGGTCACAAATCGCATCGCTTCTTCAGTGGATCGGGCCGGCAGAACGCTTGCACCGTTTTGTTCCAGCCAGAGCGTGGTACCAAAAAGCACGTCTTTGTCATTTTCAATGACAAGAGCGATGTGATCCAGTGACATGTCATCTGTATGCGGCAGCAGATCCAGCGGCTCGATCGCGCCCCGATCCGCCTCTACCCTGTCCATTTCAATACTGAACACCGACCCAACGCCCGGTTTTGACCGCAGCGACAGTTTGTGACCCAGCAAGCGGCACGCCCGATCCACAACGGAAAGCCCAAGCCCCATACCGGACCCAAACGTTACGTTGTCGGCCCGGGTGAATTCTTCAAACACCCGGGCCTGATCTTTTCGGGCGATACCAATGCCAGTATCCCAAACCTGAACAACAATCTTGTCACCACGACGACGACACCCCACAAGCACCCTACCGCCGGGCTCGGTATACTGAATCGCGTTCACCACCAGATTCTGAATGGACCGCAGCAGATAAACGGAATCTGAATGCACAAATTCCGAGCACGACACCACATCCAGCCGCACGTTGTTTTTCTCGGCGACCAGCGCCTGGTCGCCATGAATGCCTGCGATTACCGATGCAAGGCTGACACTGGTTGGAGAAACCGTATCCGGATCGGCCGTTTCCAGACGCGAGATATCAAGCAGCGAATGCAATAGCTGTTCGGCCGATCCAAAGGCGCCATCCAGACGATCCATCATTTCATGCAGATCGGTGTCGCGTGTGATCTCCATAAGTGTCGAGATCATCAGCTTTGCGGCATTGATCGGCTGCAAAAGATCATGGCTGGCCGCCGCCAGAAACCTAGTTTTTGATGAAACCGCTGCCTCCGCTCGTTCTTTGGCGACCCTCAAAGCTTCCTCGACACGTGCCTTTTCTTCATACTCGCGGATCAGTTTTTCATTCGCCCGCGTCAACTCGGCTGTCCGTTCCATCACACGGTTTTCCAGTGTCTCGGTTGCCCGCGCTTCTAGTGTGACGTCCTTCAATTCAACAAGAAAACCACCATCCGGCAGCTGGTTGGCCTGAATGTCCAGAACGCGATCAGCCCCGTCGCGAACCCGTTTGCGCAACCAGCCTCTGCTTTTGAGCTCGTGCTGCCATTTCCCAACCTTCAGTTCGTCATCTGCCTTGATCAAGCCACGGGCCCGCATGAGATCCAGAAGGTTTTGCACCGGCATGCGAGGGCGGAGTAACGGGTGCGGCAAGTTCAAAATCTCGCGAAACCGCGCATTGTGCATCATGATCTCAGTGTCAGCAGAAAATGTGCAAAGGCCCGAACTCATGTTCTGAAAAACCGCCTGCAGATAGTCTTCCTGACGGTCGATCAGGGTTTCTTTTTCGTCGCGATTGCGACGTACAACCGAAGTAATATCGGTCAACAGAATAACAACGTTTTCGGTCGATGTGTATTGGGCGCTCAGCTTATACCAACGGTCGCCCAACAGCTCGATCACCTCGCTGGACACAAGGCCTGTGTGGCAATTGCTGAGCAACGTATCCAGCATGTCCGACACACCCCGGTCTGACGATACAAACTGCCCGCTGTTTTGAACCAAGGTGAAAAACTGCGCCAGATCCAGACCAGGTGACACAAGCTCGGGAACGTCGGGAAAGATTGTTTGGAACAGATCGTTGCACAGATTTAACTGACCGTCAGTGAACAGCGCAAACCCTTCTTCCATTGAAGACAGCGCTTTGACCAGGCTTTTGCGCGTCTGCTCCCGCTCATACCGCGCGCTTTCCAGCTCGGTCGTCGCCCGTTCCAGATCCCGGCTTTGCTCCATAACCCGTTGCCGCAATTCAATGGCGGACTGAAAGGCACGGAACGCTGACGGGCCGACATCTTTCTGGCGGTTGGCCCGTCGCACCAGCGCATCAATGATCTTGGCCTGCTTGGCAATTTGAAGTTCTGCAGGATCTTCCGGGTTCAGCATGGTCAACTCAGATCCCGCTTTTCCGGTTCGAAAAAGGCGACCCCGACAAATGTCTGGTTCATATGAACACCGGTTTGCTGTTCGCCATATGTGTTGAACCCGATCACGCGTCTGGACTGCAAGACGCCAGACACCTGCCTGCTCAGCTGTTTCTGTTCGATCTCCAGTTTGCGCAGCACACAATCGAAGCCCAGGATAAAATCAGGTGAGTTCCCGGCAGGATCATGAATGTTCAGCCCCGCCTCAAGCGTCTCAATAATCTCTTTGCCGCGCCCCAGTGTCATGATCAGACCGTCATCAATTGCGGCCATGAAGGACAGGGCGCACCCATCGGTCACTTCGCGGATCGCCCGCACGTAGTAGTTCAGGTTCTGACGCAGCAACATCGGGTTTTCCGCAAAGACCTGCGGCGACAACTGGTCCGCCGGACATCCAACAAGCCGCGCGTATTCCAATGCAGCGGGCGCACCGTTGATCTCATAGACCAGCCGCTCTTCCGGGTCGGCATCCGTAATGATGATCTCCGATCCGATTGGTAAGAAATGATCAAACCCAATGCCTTGAAAATGCAGATTTGTTTCGATCAGCAGGAGCACCGCAGCATTGGTACGCGCTTTGCCGCCATGCAACACAAACGTCTCTTCATATTGCAAGCCGTCACCGGCAGAGCCACCAAAAATCGGCAATCCGTCGAGAACGGTTTCCAGCGTGGATACAAGCAAATCCTCTTGTTTGGACAACCCGTCCGAAAACATCAGGGCCAGTCGGTTCCATCCAGCGGTATGGCGGAATTTTTCCGCTTGCCGCTGTGCCTGCGCTGCAATCTCGGTAGAGTTCAGGGGCTTAATGTTCTCAAAAAGAATTGATGAGCACCGAAAATTTGCCTTCGGAAAAGAAAGCAATAACAGTGCATCAGATTCATATCCGTTTTCCGTAATCTGGCCTGCGGTGGTGCACCCGAAAACCGGTACTCCGGCCAATTTTCGGGTCAAACACTGAGTTACTTCCGCCGGATCAAGCCCGTTGGGAATGAACGCCAGCACGAAACAGGACAAATCGCTGTTAAAATCTGCGCATGCTTCATTGACAGCAGCACTCGGATCCGAGGCCTGAGAGCGGCCGATTCCGATACTTTGTGGTCCATGCTTCAGATCTCGCATTGGCAGCCCTTAGTGTTGCAGAAAGGTTTTCACCTCCGGTTCATGTCGTGTCTGCCGTGCCAGAACCGAGTCGACTAAAACAGCAGCCTGAGTTCTGTTGCGAACACCAAGGCGGCGCAGCAACGCCGTGATATGCGCCTTTACGGTAGCTTCGGCCAGAGTCAGCTCATAAGCGATCTGTTTGTTCGATTTGCCAACGCAGATAAGCTTCAGGATACGCACCTGTTGCGGCGTCAGTGTCGAGAGTTCCGGGCTTGATTGATACACGTTGCTTTCAGGTGCCGGCACCTCATCCACGCGGCTGTATTCGGGAGGGACATATTTGCGCCCGGCTGCGATCTCGCCAACGACGAATTTTAACGTCTGCGCCGAAGCGTCCTTAGGCAAGAACCCCATCGCACCATGGTCAATCAGCGAACGCACCAGCTCGCTCGAAGCAAGGGAAGAGATCACCAAAACCGGTGCAGCAGGCCACCGTTCCCGCAATTGTTGAAACCCGGAAATGCCCGTCACGTCAGGCAGCTTCAGATCGAACATAATCAGGTCGGGTTTGAAACCGCTGCTTAGCACTTCGAAAGTTTGTTTTAGCGTTCTGGCTTTTTCGATGCGGCAATTCTCAAAACTCAACTGCAGCGCGGCCGCAAGGGCGTCGCCATAAAGTGGATGATCATCCACGATCAAAACGCTGGACACGTTGTCCACCGTTTTGGGGTCTCCCACCGTATACATTTCTTCTCCTCCGCAGGGAAAGGTACAGCAATTCTGTGCCGTTTCAACTGTTTCAGGAAGAAACCGGATGCCAACATGTCGTTGCAACTTCAAAACTTGTTTACTGTTTCAACCCAGCGCGCAGGAACAGCCGCGCAAAGCGCATCAGATTAGGTTCATCGGATTTAGGGTCGAAATAGCGACGGTCGAAATCCCTGATCAAATCCAGGCGCTGTTGTGTCAGGCCATCGCGCCGGGCCATCGCGGTCGCTGCCTGACGTAACCCAGCTGCCTGACCTTTTCTCGCAAATCGCCGCAAACGACGCGCGAGGGGATCGAACATGCCAAAGCGTTGCAACGCGCCTAAGCCAGTCAACCTGCGGCCAGACAAACCCAACCCAACAACCGCGACAAATACCACAACCGCCAGCACCGCGGCCGGCCAGCTGGGTAACCTGGCTGCGGACGGCAGAGGTGCCAGCTGAGACACCGCACTTTTCGCCTTTCCGCTGACCGACCCATAGGCAATCCGTTGCGCGGAAATGGTGACCGCCCTTTCTTCGCGCGCAACCGTGTCAAAGTAACTGAATTGCAAAGGCTCTACGATACCGGACACCTCATTGGTTGGCCGTATCGTCCACCGCCAGAAAGCGTAGGTAACAGGACCTTCCGGGGTCAACTCTACCAACCGTTTCTCGGGATGCGCAAAGATCATTGCAGAAGGCGACTGCAAGTCAGGCATGGGTGGGATCATCTCGGGCGTCGCGCCCAATGCCTCGAGCCGGATGACACGCAACACGCCTTCGCCGGGTGACAGCTGATCCGGCGCATTGGACCATTGATCCGAGATCTTCAGGTTGCGCACCGGAAACCACCAATCCGTTGTTGCCGGGGCTTCGGCCACGTCGATGGTTAAAGGTTCCGATTGGATTTCATGTTCGAACCAATCATCACTTTCATCTGTCAAAGTCAGCCGGTGCGTGAACCGCCCTATCGTCAGCGCTCCGGGCCGCACTGGATAGATTGCCATGCGTCTGGTGAGCACTTTGAACTTCCGACCATTGATACGTTCCTCGGACCAGTTGTCCGGACCTAGCTGCGCCCAGCTAAACCCATCAAAATCCGGCTGGATCAGCTGTTCTCTTGTGATGTGTCGGCGATAGACGCCGCGGATGGTCAACAAGATCATCTCATGCGTGAAACGGGCTTCTGTACCGTCTTCGACCGACACTTCAATCGAAAGATCCGATGGAAGCACCGTTTTTGACTGCGCCAGCACCTGCAAGGGCATCGTCAGACAGAGCAGGACCAGCCATTTCATAGCGGATCCTCCGGTTCAGGGGGTGTTAAACCCAGTTTCTCACGGCGCTTATGTTCCTGCGCAATCCTGGCGGCCATGAATTCGCCGGGCACGTCGGACAATTGATTAAGCCAACGCTCATCCGCGACCATGAATTTGTCATCAAAAATCCGGCGCACACCCAGGCGCCCACGACTGTCCAGTTCGGCCAGTCCCAGCATCGTGTTGGAGTTGGTCACATCGCTGCCCGTCCCCGCCGCGCGCGCATCCCCGCGCGCAATGAAACTGTCGGCTTTGGGGCCTTCCTTGCGCTCAGGAAACAACCCAAGTGCCGCCGGATCGATCTGCAGACCTGCAAAATATGCGGCCACCACGTCGAAATTTGCCTGCGCGTCAGGGTCACCTGATTGTATGGCCTGATCGTAAGCTTCAAGCCCGGCGGCAATACGACCGCCAAACACCTCGGCATTGCCGAAGTTGTACAGATCGCCTGCTTCTTTGAAAGCCAGCGCAGCAGCATTGAAGTCCTGGGCACGATACAACGCCACGCCTCGCCAGTCTGGGTCCTGAAACACCCGCGCAGAAAACGTGTTGAACCCAAGCGCCAGCGCAACCCGTCCGAAAGGCGCCGCGCCACCCAAAGCGTAGGCCAGCGAGATCAACGCAACGGCAAAGATGGCGCACCATTTCATGGCTGGTCCCTCCAGAACAAAAACAACAGCGGGAACAGTGCCAGTACAAGAAGATATCGCCCCAAATCGTACCAGAACAGAACCGGATAGTCGGCTTTCTCAAGCCGTATCGAAGCATCATCGGACAGCCACCACCCCAGATCATCCGTCTGATCTAAGGTGAAAACGGCTCCGCCACCCGCTTTGGAATGGGTATCTGCCTGCGCATCGTTTTCACTAAGAACGACCAAAGACACCCGTGCGCCGCGCTCAGCCAGCGCGGCTGTTTGTTGCAGCGATGCGGGCCCCAAACCTGCACCATCGGTGAACAGCACCACATCACCGGCCAGTATGCCTGCCTCTTCGATCCGTTGCCGGGCCAGGGCCAGGGCCCGCTCGGGGCGTGAGCCTTTGTCGGGCACCGTTTCCGCGCTGATCAGTGAAAAGGTCTGACCCAGTTGGCGGTGATCCGTTGTCATGTCGGTTGCTACATAGGCGTCACCACCGAAGACAATGATCCCACCGGGTCGGGACCCCAGTGCACCCACCCCAAACCGGCCCATGGTCAACATCTGCGGCCAGCGTTCGTCATCTGTCACACTTGCGGATGCGTCTACTAAAAACAAAACGCCATCCAGATTGCGATAGGTCTGAGCGTCGCGCCGCTCAAAAGCTGGCCCTGCAAGCGCGACCAGACAAATCCCTGCCGCCGCCAAAAAGGCAATCGGAGCCAATGATATCGAGGACCCTTCGACCCGACCGATAGCGACCATGGCCTTCATAAGCACCGGGTCTGTCACTTTATCCCAATTCCCAAAACCCGGGACGCGGGTCAGGACCCACCACGCCAAGACGGCCAGCCCAGGCAACAAGCCTAGCCACAATGGTCGCAGCAGAGTGACATCCCAATCGCTCATGCCACCTGCCTCCATGTCGCCAACAAAGCCAGTGCGGCGGCCAACGCCGCAGGCCAAACCCAATAGTCACGGTAGATTTCAGCAGACAGGCCAGCACTGTCGGTGGCTTCCAACCGATCCAGCGCTTGCGTTACCGCGACCAGATCGTCGGTTGTCTTCACCCTAAAACTCTCGCCGCCGGACACCTGGGCGATTGCCCGCAAGGTTGTGGCGTCCACAACGCCGCGTTCCCCGACCTCGGCGCTTTCCAAATCCTTTGGCCCCAGCGCGATGGTGTGAACGCGCACGCCCATATTGGCAGCCAATTCTGCCACGCCACGGGGGTTGGTCGCACCTGCATTGTTGACGCCGTCCGATAGCAGGATCACGACCCGAGACGCCGCTTGACTGTCGTCCAATCGTTTCAGTGCCAGACCCAGCCCATCCGAGATATTCGTTGCCCGCCCCGAGATGCCAATGCTGGCCTCTTCGATCCGGCGCGCGACGGCTTCGGTGTCAAAGGTGAATGGCGTGGCATAGTAAGCCTCGGAGCCGAACACGATCAGCGCTACCCGGTCGCCACCTCTGCGCCGGGCAAAATCAGCACCTACCGTTGTTACAGCCTCAAGCCGGGTAATCGGCTGCCCATCCAGGAAAAAGTCGTCTCGCACCATCGACCCGGACAAATCAAGCACGATGGCCAGATCCCGACCCGACACCTTCAGGGCGCTGACCGGCGTCAATTCACGCGGGCCGGACAAGGCGAACACAATCAGAGCCCAAATGCCCCAAAGCATCAACCTGTCCAGAACAACGGCGCGGCGCGGGTCTCGCCTTGGGCTGGCGTCCATCAGCATCCCGCCGATGCGATCAGGCACCGGGAAACCGCGTTCCAATACAGGGCGTCGTGTCAGAATACGCGCGATCAACCAAGGCAATGGCAGCAAGACCAGCATCAGCGGATCGGCAAGTTCATACACGGCGCGCGACCTCCTCCTCTAGCTGGTGCAGATTTGGTCCACCATCAGGGCGGTACAAGTCGCCTTTAAGCGCAGCATAACGCGCAGCATCCTGATGCCGCAACTGGTGCAAAAGGGCGACCCTGCGACGCGCCTGGGTCCATTCAGACATGTCCGGGCTTGCCTCATTGCTGTCAGCAGATCGGTCCCGGCTGCGCTGGACGCTCAGCAAACGCAATAAGGCCACGACACAAAAGGCGGCTAATGCTGCCACACCCGCTGACAAGGCCAGTTCAGCCAGAACCCCGCCGGCGGCGTCGGGAGGCAAGCGAATGTCCCTGAGGCTTGCCAGCATTGTGGCTTCGGACAGTGCTGTTTCGCTCATGCCGCATATCTTTCCGAGAACGCCGCCGAGATGCGACGCCCCGTTGTATCAATGGGATCGCTTGCATTCAGAACCAAGGCCGGATGTGCATCGATTTTTTGGTAGATGTCGCTGTCTTCCGGCTCGGTCCCATCCAGATAAACGCGTTTTTGCTGACCATCGGAAAACCGTATCGGATACCAACCCCGCGGCATTTCGCGGGTCTTGCGCTCGGTGATCAGAACAAGCCGCGGGCTGCGGCGATGCGCCAGCTGATCCAAACGGTCGGCCAGAGCGTCGCCAGGCTGATCAAACCCCGAAGCGATGATGATTTCGGAACCGGGTGGTGTTAGACGTTCGGCACTGGTCAGCGCCTGTGCTAGTGTGCGGCCTTCGTCCTGCCCGGCTTGTATGGCTGTCAGGCTGCTGGCATGGGCCTGAACCAAACCGCCTATTACGTCCAGCATGCCACGGGTTCTACCACGAGGTGGAATGATGACAGGCGTGTCCGCAGTGATTGCCAACAACCCGACACGCCCGCCGCTTTCGATCAGATGCCAGCCGATCAGAACTAACGCTTCGGCGGCCGCGACGGACAGAAAGGCGCGTTGCATCCCCCAAAGCATCGGCGCGCGAAAGTCCGCGACCAGCAGGGATACCCTGTCCCGCTCCTCTTGAAACTGGCGGATATGCAGGCGCCCGGTGCGCGCGGTGGTGCCACGATCGAGATGACGTATGTCGTCACCCGCCACGTATTCCCGCACATCTGCAACCTCGACACCCTGCCCGCGTTTGCGGGTCAGGAACCCTCCGGGCAAGGCCGCGACTGGCGGCTTTGCATAGGCCGACAACGCCACGCGCCGCAGCCCAATCAAGGCCTCAGACGACAGGCTCACTCCCGCGTGTGACAGTGCCTCGGTCACAACGGTTCGACCGTTTTCAGGATGTCCGCCACCAATTCTCGCGGTTTGCGACCATCCGCAACCGCCCGCCATGTCAGAACCATCCTGTGCGCCAACGCATCCGGTGCGACGGCCGCTACATCTTCGGGCAACGCAAAGTCACGGCCTCTTAGATACGCTCGTGCCCGTGCTGCTGAGGCCAGTGCCAGCGATCCACGCGGCGAAACAGCATGCTCGACATGAATGGCAAAGGAACCTTCTCGTGTCGCGGAGACAAGCCGCACGATATAGTCTCGCAACTCGGGTGCGAGATACACGGCGCGGGCTTCTGCCTGTGCCAGGCGAAGCTGGTCCAGCGTCATTCGCTGAATGTCCGGTGGGCCATCCTGAGTCTCGGCAATCACCAGATCCAGAATCTGACGCTCGGTCTCCAGATCCGGCAAGCTTAGGACCACGTGCAACAGGAACCTGTCCAGCTGCGCCTCTGGTAAGGGGAATGTTCCGTCATGCTCGATCGGATTCTGCGTGGCGATGACCAGAAAAGGATCTGGCAGCGGATGTGTTTGGTTGCCAACTGTAACCTGATGTTCAGCCATGGCCTCCAACAAGGCCGATTGCACCTTGGGCGGAGCCCGGTTGATCTCATCAACCAAAACCAGAGTGTGAAAGACCGGCCCCGAAACAAATTCAAACCGACCATCCTGCGGTTGATACACCGGCGTGCCGGTCACGTCGGACGGCATCAGATCGGGCGTACATTGGATACGGGCAAAGCTGCCCTCTACGGCATTTGACAACCACTTCACTGCTCGGGTCTTGGCCAGCCCCGGCGGGCCTTCGACCAGCAAATGGCCGCCTTCCAGCAAGGCGATCAGCAGGCATTCGACCAAATGTTCATGCCCGACGAGCCCTTGTGAAAGGTATCCGGACAACCCCGCGACGGCGCGCGGCGGGTTTTCTGGTCTGGTGTCCATTTGTCCTCCCTGCGGCCCGAAATGGGTCGCGTTCCCATGATCAGGCTAACCGGAGCGTCCATCCAGCAAAATATACCCGATGGTATTATCTTTGAACCTGAATGGACTTTGTGCAGCCCTCGTCGAGAAGAACAGAAAACTGAGGATCCGCCAGCGTTGCATCGGTCTGGGCCCACAAATGATCGTACTGGCGGTCGATGTACTCTATGAAGCCCGGTTCAATGGTCTGGTCTACGGGCGCCTGCGCGACAGCGTGCAACATGAACACGTCAAAGGCGCACAGACCTTCTGGGTTTGAATTCAACAAGGCCCGCATGAAATCATGCGAACTCCATGCAAATCTTTGCAGGTTCACCGGTGTTTCCTGCAATTTTGACAGATACACGGCGGCCTTGTCGTAAAGGAGTATGTCCATCCCAAACGTGTAGGACTGGAATAATTCTTCGATAAGGATCGACTTGTGAAACGCGGTCTCCAACAGGTTGGGACGACCTTGAGCAGGTTGTTTGACCACAATATGCGTTCCCTGCCCCCGGCGACCGAAAAAGGTCTGTGCCATGGCGGGTGACGTCACCACATAGCTGCGTCCGCTGGGCAGGCCGAGCTGATGAATTTCGCTGAGCCAGTCCAGATCCAACGACAACTCTCGGTTCGGTGGATATCCGGAATACAGACGCAGAACCACAGTTCTACCTGTTCCACAGTTTCGTGCTGTCTGACCCGCATATCGCATAGGCGCGGGGTATCCAAAGCTGTGTTTCAGCAACGCGCGAAATGCGTTCAGAATAGCCAATGTCTGCGGATGCGGCGGTTCACCCACTAGGCACAATGAGGCACCAGCAAGATCCCGGCCATTGATATGAACCGGAATTGCCATATCGCGACCCACCATGGTGGACCGAAGCTCGTACCCCCATCCGCGCTGCGCAAGCTCAATATAGTCGCGCTTTTCCGCGTGACCTGCCCCGGCCAGAGCGAGTGTGACGAACAACAAGACAATAATACGCCGCATGCAAATCCTCTTGGAGAGGCAAGCTAGCGCGCATGCTCGAGGACGTCCATTCACAAAGGCTGTACGGTTGATTTCGGCGCTGGCCCGAACAGGCATCCAATCCGCTACGGTCCGACCCGTTGATGCGTGATGTCGGCATCAATAACACAGGGCGTTGAGGTGCCCAACTGCTTGGCCAGTGCGCTTGAAAAAGACACTGTTACGATGGCTTTCTGCAGGATTTTCACTTCATTCAATACGAATGTTTCAACTTCCGTCGTGCTGGTCACGCTTCCGAACGGAGAGCGTTCTGTTTCGACCAAGGTTCCGGTCCAAAAGTTCAACCCCCGCCTGGCCCAGTTTACATCGGTTTCCCAGACGGTGTTGAATTGTCGAAGGTCGAACGGTGCCGTCAGCGCAACAGGCTGGGAATATAGGACTTCCTCCTGTGGCTCTGCTTCTATTTCAGCGCGAATTTCAGCGGTACAGCCGGAAACCCCGCGGACCTGAGAATGCCCTTGCCACGTGCCGGTCTGCGGTACGATGTCGGCAGCGGAAGCGCTTTGCGCCGACGCAATACCAAACGCCAGAAGCATCGCCAGAAACAACAACAACGCCTTTCTTGAAGTCATATCAAAGCTGGTGCGCAGCTTTCTGCGCCTAAAAATCAATTGTCTGTTGTTTTGACTCTGTAGCATTTGTTCAAAACCTTTTTGCTCAATTCAGTCTTTATGTCGTCACCTGCATGACCACTTCAGCACTACGCGTATTTCTGGAATTGACTGTCTCTTCCGGCCGGCAAGAACAAAAAAGTCATGTCCGCGACGGCCAGACGGGACACTGCCGCCGTAGACCGGAACGGAACCTACCCTGCAAACCGCCGGTCGACGTGTTGGCAAATGTCTTGGAAAACGAAGCTAAAATTTGTATTCTGGATATAAATTAAAGCAGGTCCCTGAACGTCAAAATGTTAAGTAAACGCGCAATTCCCAGACAAAGCCTGCCCGATGTCATTGCCAACGATCTTCGCGAACGGATTCTGGCCGGTGAATTGATCGAAGGCGAAACAATCAGGCAAGAAGCGCTGGCCGTTGACTACGATGTATCCCGCATGCCCATTCGCGAAGCGTTGAAACGGCTGGATGCGGAGGGTCTGGTACAACTGACCAACAATCGCGGCGCATCGGTGAGCAAAAGATCTTTGTCCGAGATCGGGGAGATTTTTGACCTGCGCGTTTTGTTGGAAGTGGATTTGTTCAAATACGCAATCCCAAACATGAGCACGCACGATTTCGACAGATGCGCGCATCTTTTGGACGAAATGGAACGCTCCTATGACGCTGACGATGTCGGGCGCTGGGGCGCTTTGAACTATGAATACCACTCGGCGCTTTATGCTGCCGCTGACCGAAGTTTGACCAACGAAATTCTGCAGCGGATCAACCTTCAATCCGACCGCTATGTCCGGATGCACCTCAGTGTGATGGAGCAACGAGAGCCCGCCAAAGCGGATCATCGTCAGCTTTTGTCACTGGCACAAGCCGGACGCGTCGAAGAAGCATGTGATCTGCTGACCCGGCACATCCAACGCACCAAAGATCAACTGCTGGAAATGGTTGTCGCAAAACGTGGCGTCCGGGAACCTGTTTCCCTATGACAAGGGATACAGGCAGGCAACCTGATGCGCCGTGCCACTTAGCTCGGGCGGTGCCGATCGGCACTCATCCGTGGCCAGCCAGCACCTTTGGGCAAAGGCACAGCCTTTTGGAACGTTCATCGGCGACGGCAATTCACCCTCCAGCTTGATCCGGTCTTTCTTAGCTTCGGGGTCAGCCCGTGGAGTGGTGGACAAAAGCGCCTTGGAATACGGATGTCGAGGGGTCGTAAACAGATCTTCTTTTGCGGCCTTTTCTACTGCGCGGCCCAGATACATGACGATCACATCGTCGGCGAAATGCTTTACCACAGACAGGTCGTGAGAAATGAACAGGTAGGCCAGGTTCAGCCGTTCCTGCAATTCCACCAACAAGTTCAGAATCTGAGACTGGATCGACACATCCAATGCCGAGACAGGTTCGTCCAGAACCAAAACTTTTGGATTCAGCATCAACGCGCGCGCGATGGCGATCCGCTGGCGCTGACCACCCGAGAACATATGTGGATAGCGGTCATAGTGTTCTGGGCGCAGGCCAACCAAATCCAACATCTCACGCGCGCGCGCCTCACGATCATCTGCTGTCATCTCTGGGCGGTTGATGATCAACGGTTCTTGCAGAATCTGCCCGATCCGTTGGCGCGGGTTCAGTGAACCATAAGGGTCCTGAAACACGATCTGCACGGTTTCGCGCATATCGCGCCACTTTGATGGCGTGATGTCGACGCCATCTATCGTCAGACTGCCCGAAGTCGGCTCTTCGATCATTGTCACCAACCGCGCAAGCGTGGATTTACCACAGCCGGATTCTCCAACGATCGCCAGTGTTTTGCCTGGCTGCAGATCGAAATCGACGCCTGACAACGCCTTTACGGTGGCCGGTTTCGACAACAACCCACCTTTGACCGTATAGAACCGCGCAAGGGCGGTCGCCTGTACGATGGGTGCAGTCATGCCAATTCTCCGGCTGCTATCTTTTCGACATGGTGGCAGCGCGCCTTGCCAAAGTCTTCGCCATGCGGAACAGGCGGCGTTTCTACACAGGTTTCGTCGGCGAACCTGCATCGTGGTCCGAACAGGCAGCCTTTGGGCCGGTCAAACTGACCCGGTACAACGCCCGGAATGGTCGGCAACAGCTTTGACGTGGCCCGTTCCGGCAATGCGCTGAGCAACGCGGATGTATAGGGATGGCGTGGCGTGCGGAACAAGTCGCTGACTGTCTGTTCCTCGACCTTTTGACCTGCATATTGGACCTGTACCCGTTCGGCCGTTTCAGCAACCACGCCCATGTCGTGGGTGATCAGAACCAACCCCATACCCTGTTCATCGCGCAGCCGAACCAGCAGGTCCAGAATCTGCGCCTGAATAGTCACATCCAGCGCTGTTGTCGGTTCATCCGCGATCAGCAACTTGGGCTTGCAGGCAATTGCCATGGCAATCATCACACGCTGGTTCATGCCGCCCGACATCTGATGCGGAAACGTGTTCAGGCGACTTTCCGGCGCCGGAATTCCCACCTGATCGAACAACTCAATGGCACGTTGATGCCGATCTTTTCGGTTCAGACCCAAATGAATGCGCAGAGCTTCCTTGATTTGGAACCCAACCGTGAAACAGGGATTGAGCGAGGACATCGGTTCCTGAAAGATCATCGCCATATCCTTGCCGATAATCTTGCGTCGTTCCTTCGCTGAGATTTGCGACAGGTCGCGCCCTTCAAAACTCATCTCATCTGCGGTGATGGTGGCGGTCCAGGGCAATAGACCCATCATAGCCAACATCGAAACGGATTTACCCGAGCCGCTTTCACCCACGATGGCCAGTAACTCGCCTTTGTTAACGGACAGGTCGACCCCATCCACTGCACGGAATTCCCCGGATGCGGTAGCAAACTCCACCGAAAGGTTTCGGATCTCCAAAAGGCTCATGCAATCAGCTCCGCTTCAGTTTCGGGTCCAGCGCATCGCGCAGCCCGTCGCCCATCAGATTGATGGCAAGCACCGTGACTAGAATGGCCAGACCGGGGAACGTTACCACCCACCAGGCGCGCAGAATAAACTCGCGTGCTTCGGCCAACATGGTGCCCCATTCAGGTGTGGGCGGTTGCGCGCCCATACCTAGAAAGCCAAGTGCGGCCGCATCCAGAATAGCCGTCGAAAAGGACAAAGCCGCCTGCACGATGATCGGCGCCAGACAATTCGGCAGAACCGTGATGAACATCAACCGCGATCTTCCGGCACCTGCAACCCGCGCAGAGGTGACATAGTCCTTCTGCCGTTCCGCCAAAACCGACGCGCGGGTCAGACGCACGTAATGCGGCTGAAACACGATCGCGATGGCGATCATCGCATTGGTCAGCGACGGGCCAAGAATGGCGACCAACACCAGCGCCAAAAGCAGCGATGGAAAGGCCAGAATGATGTCCATGACACGCATGATCAGTGTATCGACCCATTTGGGAGCAAAGCCGGACAGCAAGCCGATGATCACACCACCCGACACGGCCACAACCACCACGACGATCCCGACAAAGAAGGAATAGCGCGAGCCCATGATCAGACGAGACAGCATGTCCCGACCCAACGGATCGGTGCCCAACGGGAACGCCCAGCTGCCGCCTTCTTGCCACGCCGGGGGTTGCAGGATGTGGTTCCGGAATTGCTCGGTTGGGTCATATGGGGCCAGCAAAGGGGCAAAGGCAGCACAGAAAACAAAGGCCGCAAAGACCCACAGGCCAATCACGGCGCCACGGTTTTCGCTGAAGTAATACCAAAACTCGCGCAGCGCGCTGGGGCGGTTTTCGGTCTTGGTCGGGGTTGCGGAAAGCTCTGCCATCACCGCCTCCGGATTTTCGGGTTGATGATGCCGTAAAGAACATCGACCAGCAGGTTCACCAGCATGACGATCACCGCAATCATCAGCAGACCGCCCTGCACCACCGGATAGTCCCGGCGGAAAATACTGTCGACCATCCACTTGCCGATCCCCGGCCAGCTAAAGATGGTCTCGGTCAGGATTGCCCCGGCCAACAAAGTGCCGACCGAAAGGCCTATGACCGTAATCACAGGGATCAGGGCATTGCGAAGCGCGTGTAGCCCATTGATCCGCGTTGGCGACAGGCCCTTGGCACGGGCTGTTCGGATGTAATCCTCGCCCAAAACTTCAAGCATGGCGGATCGGGTCTGACGCGCAATGACGGCCAGAGGAATGGTGCCAAGAACAATCGTGGGCAAGATCAGGTGCCGAACGGCAGATTGAAATGCACCAGCCTGACCTGACAACAAACTGTCGATCAGCATAAAGCCGGTGACACTTGGAAAATAGTAAAGCAGATCAATGCGACCTGAGACCGGTGTCCAGCCCAGATTGCCGGAAAACACGATGATCAGCAGCAGCGCCCACCAGAAGATCGGCATAGAATATCCAACCAGCGCCGACGACATCAGCGCGCGGTCAAAAAACTTGCCGCGATTCACCGCCGCGATCACCCCGGCGGGCAACCCCAAAACCACCGCGAAAATCATCGCACAAATAGACAGTTCCAGTGTTGCCGGGAACAAAGCGAAGAATTCGTCCCAAACCGGTTTCTTGGTGACAAAGCTTTCGCCCAGATCACCCTGCATGATGCCGGTCAGATAGTCCCAGTATTGTTGCAAAACGGGTTTGTCGAAGCCCAGTTTCTCTACCATTTCCTGATAGCGTTCTTCGGTCATGCCACGTTCACCGGCCATCACGATGATCGGGTCACCGGGCAGCACACGGATGAACATGAAGGAAATCAAAGTCACCCCAAGGAAGGTTGGAATGAACATGCCCAATCGGGATATGAAATAGCCAAACATCAGCGACCTATGATTCTGAGGTCTTTGGGAAAGCTGGTCAGAGACCGGCAACCATCCTCAGTCACCAATACATCATCTTCGATGCGAACGCCGAAGTTTCCAAGATCATAAAGACCCGGTTCGTTCGTCCAGACCATGCCAGCGCGGATCACCTGGTCGTTCCCGCGCATGATATAGGGGGCCTCGTGTACATCGCGGCCCAGCCCGTGGCCTGTTTTGGTTCGAATGCGATCGGAGTAAGGCGATGCTTCAAGGACATTGATCACAGCGTCATCAATGTCATGAGCGGTCGCGCCGGGTTGGCAAGCCTCGAACCCAGCCTGATTGGCCCTCAATACAGTATCATAGACCGCCCTGCCCTCATCCGAGACTTCGCCTACAAAAAATGTTCGGGTGATATCCGCTGCAAACCCATGCTTGCGCGCGCCAAAGTCAAAAAGCAGCGCATCTCCGGACTGTATCTTGTAGTCAGCCCTTGCTTTGCCATGCGGTTGGGCTGAGTTATCGCCAGCCGCGACAATCGGCGAAAAGGCCAGTGAGGAAGCCCCTCCTGCGAACAGAGCCTGTATCAGCGCCTGCTCAATCTGTTTTTCCGTTTGGCCGATACGCACATCAGCAATGACCCGCTCCAACGCGCGTTCTGAGATATCGATGGCCGCTTGCAAAGACGCGATATCGTCTTCAGTTTTGATGATCCTAAGACCGGAAATCTCGCGTTCGGCATCGACGATCTGCAAGTTCGGAAGTGCCTTTGTCAGCGCCTTGGATACGAACACGCGCATGACTTGCCCTTCGACGGCCAGTGTTGCCATCGGCAGGTGCGCCGCAAGCTCTGCAAACGCCCTATCATACCCCGTTTGGTCACGCCAATCGAAGACCGCGCCGTCAAAGCCGACCAGATCCCAGGACCCCAGTTCAAGATTGGGAACAATTGCGGCTGGTTTGCCCGAAGCGGGGACGACGACCACAAAGGGTCGCTCGTGACTCATGAAAGCGTGGCCGATAGCGCGGGTGAAATTCGGGCCGGGCACAAGGGCCACAGCATCGACTGACATGTCCTTTGCCAGTTGGCGGTACTCGGACAAATCTGGCATTCAGACTGTTCTCCAAAAGAAACCGGAGCCGCCAGTTGGGGCGGCTCCGGTCAGTGAGTGGTGGGTTATTCGACGCTTACACCGTAGAAGATGTGACCACCCAAGGGATGAACTTTGTAGCCCTGGACCTTGTTGCTCATCGGCATATAGACGACCGAGTGGGCGATTGTTGCCCAAGGCGCCTGATCCTTAAAGACAACCTGAGCGTCTTCATACAGCTTGGTGCGTTCGGCCTGATCAGTAGACTGCTTGGCCTCGAGGATCAGGTCCTCGAACGGCTGATGGCACCATTGTGCGCGGTTCGATGCTTCGCGACCGTCACAGCCCAGCAAAACCGCCAGGAAGTTGTCCGGATCGCCGTTGTCACCGGTCCAGCCCAGTAGTACCGCACCATCCCGGTCCAGGTCTTTCGAACGTGACAGGTATTCGCCCCATTCGTACGACACGATTTCAACATCGACGCCAACCTTTGCATAGTCAGCCTGGATCAGTTCCGCCATACGGCGCGCGTTGGGGTTATACGGACGCTGCACAGGCATTGCCCAGACCTTCATCTTCAGGTCTTTGACACCTTCGGCTTCCAACATCGCTTTGGCTGCTTCGGGATCATAGGCGTCATCAACGATTGCGTCGTTATAGCCCCACATAGTTGGCGGGATGGGGTTCTTGGCGACTTGGCCCGAACCCTGGAAAACCACATCGATGATCGCGTTTTTGTCGATCGCCATGTTCAGCGCTTTACGCACTTTCGGATTGTCGAACGGCGCGATGGTGGTGTTATACGCAAGGTAGCCAACATTCAGGCCTTCCTGCTCCATCATGTTGATGTCTGCGTCATCCTTCATCGCCTGAATATCGGCGGGGTTCGGATACGGCATGATGTGGCACTCGCCCGCTTTCAGCTTTTGATAACGAACAGACGCGTCTGGCGTGATCGCGAAGATCAGATTGTCCACATCGGCAGGCGCTTTCCAGTAGTCACCATTGTTGGCATACCGGATCACGGCGTCCTTCTGATAGGCCAGGAATGAGAACGGGCCCGTCCCGATCGGTGCAGTGTTCAACTTTTCAGGCGTACCCGCTGTCATCATCGCATCGGCGTATTCCGCCGACAGGATCGAGGCAAAATCCATCGCCATATTGGCCACGAAAGGGGCTTCGGGCTTGGACAGGGTGAACTTCACCGTGTAGTCGTCGACTTTCTCGATGGACTCGACCAGATCAGGCATGCCCATGCTCTGGAAGTATTCCCAGGTTCCACCCGACACCTGATTATAGGGATGGGTTTCGTCTTTCTGACGCATGAACGAGAAAATCACGTCATCCGCGTTGAAATCACGGGTTGGGGTGAACTCGTCGTTGGAATGGAATTTGACACCCTGACGCAGCTTGAACGTGTATTCCAGACCATCATCGCTGGCTTCTACACTTTCCGCCAGTCCGGGGACCACGTTGGTGGTTCCGGTCTCAAACTCCAGCAGACGATTGTAGATCGGATGCGAAGACGCATCGAAGGTCGTACCTGCGGTGAACAGCGCGGGGTCAAAGCCTTCCGGCGACCCTTCTGAACAATACACCAGCGTATTTGCCTGTGCGGCAAAACCGGTGAGTGCTGCAACTGCCGTGGCAGCCAACATTGTAAACTTCATTGCTTCCTCCCGTTTCAATGGTCCAAGCCCTGACCCATGACCGTTTCATACGGTCCTTGCGGTGTATGCGGGCGATGATTCAGTTCGGACTCTGCGTTTTGTATCCAAAATACGTTATCCATTGTCAACTCGTTTACTACACGCCTTAGGTGTTTACCAATGCCCGTCGCCTGCACGAGGTACCCCTCACAGTTCGGAGCTTGCTGTCCCGCTGCTGTCAGTTCAGCCACGTAGTCTGTGGCCGATTGCAGCGCACGAAGACCTCACCAAACCCGCCGCCAAAGGCTGTAGGGCACATAAAATTTCGCCAAGTGTTGCGGCGCCAATCCGCAGGCATTCATGCGTTGTTTAGATGCGCTTTCGGCGTACGCACTGCGCCCTGATTTACCAATCTGGATCGCCGCACAATCATGTACCCAAAACTGATGCTTTTGAATTCCCGTATTTCAAAGCTTGCAGGATCAGAAAAGGTAAGTCTTTCCGCACACTGAAGATAGTTGGCGCATGGTTGTTAATGACACCTATCAGATTGAATCGCAAGCTGCAGGGATCCGACACGGCGTAGTTCACCAACAGAACTCAGGGCATCGGATTATTTAGGATGAAGACCGCGCGACAAAGACGCGTTCTCAGACTTTGAATAGTGCAGGCGGGTTTGAGGATCATGTCGAAGCCTTGCGAAGTTGGCTCTGGCGTGATCCCGGACGCAGCAAGGAAATGACATCTTCCGCGATTGCGATCAGTACGGGCACAAGAACCAGCATCAGGGCCGTTCCGAACAATTCACCGAAGGCCAAAGAAACCGCGGCTGGGATCAGATACTGCGCTTGTTCCGAAGTTTCTGTCATCAGGGGCAGCAATCCGATGACTGTCGTCGCTGTGGTCAGGAAAATCGGACGAAAGCGACCGACGCCTGCACTGTGCAATGAGCGATCTACGCTCTCGCCCTCCTCGCGCGCTTGATTATAGCGTGTGATCATCACCAAACTGTCGTTTACCACGACCCCGGTCAGCGCCAGCATTCCGAAGAAGGAAAAGATCGACAGCGTCACACCCATAATCAGGTGCCCGACCGCTGCGGCAACAAAACCGAATGGCACGATGGCGAGGATGACAAAGGGCTGCCAGTAGCTTTTTAGCGGCACGGCCATCAAGACATAGATCAACACGGCTGCCAGCAGCAACGCGCGCTTTAACCCACCACTAATTTCCGCTATTTCCTCCAGCTCACCCGCGGCCAGAACTTTCACACTTGGATAACTCGCGTGCAACTCTGGAACCAATTGCTGGAATACGGCCTGCCCTACCTCTTCTGGTGCAACAGTTGACCGGTCGACCGATGCGGAAACAAGGTTCATGCGCCGACCATCCCGACGATTGATCGCCCCTGACACATAACTGCCCTCGATGTCCGCCACCGTTTCCAAAGGCACCCACGCGCCGGTTTTACTGCGCAACCGCGTCTGCATCAGATCCGCCAGCGTGTCCCGGCTTTCACGGGCATTCTGGACAACAACACGCACTTCGGACCCCTCGCGCCGAACCTTGGAGACCTCAGACCCGCCAAATCCATAACCGATCTGACTGGCCAGAGTTTCGGCATTGAAACCCAAGTTGCGCGCGTCTGGACGCAGGCGCAGTTTTAGCTCGGGCTGTCCGCCCACAAGCCCGTCCCTTAGATTCGTCACTCCGTCGATCTCGGACAAAAACGTCTTCATGTCCGCACTGGCCCTTCGCAGCAGGTCATCATCCTTCGATACCAGCCTGATCTGGAACCCTCCGGCCAGGGATTCTGAACCAGTGAACTCTAGTTCTGTTGCGCCTTCAACGTCTCCGACGCGTTTCTGCCATTCACGCACGACATCAAGAATTTGCACGTTGGGACGCTCGGCCACCGGCAGCATTTCCGCAATTATCTGGGCGCTACCGGCGCTGCTGATGATCGTGAAAATAGTTTGAATGGGAGGTTCTCGCATGCCAGCGCGGTCCGCCAGCTCGATGTTCAACTGCTCGATCGTCGCTTCGATCCGGTTAATATTAGATCGGGTCAGCGCAAAAGGCGCACGTGCATCCATTTCTAGGTTCACGGTAATCACCTGTCCGGGCACATCGGGGAAGAAAACTGTTTTGACTTTACCTTTGCCCATCAGCCCGATGCCAAGCAGCGCAGCCGCGACAAACAGGATCAATACCGCATAACGTTGGCGAACCGACGCCACGAGGACCGGGTAGTAAATGCGATCCCTAAACCAGATCAAACCGCCTTGCGCCCCGTCCTGAACGCGGCCCCAGATCCGCGTCACCAGATACCGCCTCTCCTGATCCAACGGGATATGCGCCAGATGGGCCGGCAAGATGAATTTGCTTTCAATCAGGGAAAAGATCAGCGTCAGAATGACGATACCTGAAAACCCTGCCAGCACTTTTCCCAGCGGATTGTCGATCAGCAGCATCGGGAAGAAGGCAGCAATTGTGGTCAGAATACCAAACACTGTGGCGACGGCCACGCGATGTACGCCACGCTCAGTGCCTTTGATCGGGTCTTTTTCCTTGCGTCTCTCTTCAAAAACGCTTTCGCCAACGACAACGGCATCATCCACCAAAATCCCCAAGGCAATGATAAGGCCAAAGGTCGTGACATCGTTGAGCGAATAGTCCAGCCATTTCGAACCCGAGACAGCGATTGCCCCCATGACAGAAATCGGAATACCCATCGCCACCCAGAAGGCCAGCCGGACATTCAGGAACACTGACAGCATCAAGATGACCAGTATCAAACCCTGCACGCCATTTGACCGCAAAAGCGCCAACCGGTCCGCAATGTAACCAGCGCTGTCGCCCCAGATTTCAGCCTCAATTTGCGGAGGTAACTGACGGCTGAAATCTTCAACTGTACTGCGCACAACGCGGCTTATGTCCAGCAGGTTTTCCTTTTGACCGATCAGCACTTCCATGCCGACTGTTGGATTGCCGTCCAATCGAAACAGAAAATCATCATCCAGAAAGCCGTCTTCGATCATGGCCAAGTCACCAAGCGGCACGTTCGATCCGTCATCTCGCTCTATCACCGGCAAAGCGGCATATTCCGGGGCGTATTTGGCGCGGCTGTCCGCCCGCAAAAAGATTGTGCCACCCTCGGTACGCAAACGACCGGCCTGAAACGGCAACGAGTTTTCGCGAATAGCACGGGTAACGTCCGCGACTGTCAAACCATAGTGCCGCAATTGCTCTGGATCGATTTCGATCCGCAATTCACGCGGGATCAGCCCCCAGATATTCAAGCGTGATAACTCGGGTTGCGCCAGCAAGTCTTCCTTGAGCCGTTGCGCCAAGGTCTGCAACGTAGCCGGGTCGGCATCGCCGTGCAGGTTCACGTAGAGGGCCGGGAAATCAAAGCCTGATGCCTCGATCACAGGACGCCGCGCCTTTTCCGGCAGATCAGTCAGCCCATCAATTCGAATACGAACCCGATCCAAAACCGCCTGAAGTTTTGCCCCGCCAGCGCGGCGCACCGAAATCGTGCTCAGGCCATTTTCAGACCGCGATGTAATGCTGCGGACACCTTCCAGCCCCTCCAGCGCTTGCTCGACCTTCTGCGTCACCAACTCATCTACTTGTTGGGCGGTAGAATCTGGATATCCGATCGATATCGTAACGCTTTCAGGCGGAATCCGTGGAAACCCTTCGATGCGGATGTTCATCAGAGTCTGAACACCAAGGAACAAAATCAACGCCATCATAAGGTTGGCGGCGACGGGGTTGCGAATGAACCAGGAGACAAGGGCGTGCATTGATTAACCCTCGACGTCCAACGGCGTCACATGCTGACCCGGCAAAAACGAGGCCAAAGGCGTCCGTGCAACACGCCACGGCCCTCCCGCATCCGGGGCTGGAATTGTCACAGTACCGTCTGAACGAAAAAGAATACTGGGCGTGATCCGGCGCAGCAAATCATCGGTATCGACCAACCACACATAACCTGCGCGAGTCATTGCACTGTCGGGAATGGTCAACGTCTCGTCGATCAGACGGCCGGGAATAGACACACGCAGATAGTCCCCAGCCAGGATTTGATCGTTTGGTTCCGTGACTTCCAGAAAGACCCGCATCTGACGCGTGTTCTGGTCCAGGAAGCCACCCCCGCGTCGAATATGCGCCTGCCCCAAAGCCGCGCCATCGCGATCATAAAGCGCGGCCAGCTTGCCCGAAATTGGGTGTTCCAATAGCTTCCAGTCCGCCTGGCTGAACTCTGCGACAAGCTCAAACTGACGATCATCTGAAAGGTGGAGCAGCGCCTCGCCCGGCGCGACGGTTTGACCGAGGCTAGCAGCCCGACGTGTCACAAAACCCGAAAACGGAGCCGTGACTTCTGTGTCCAACAATTCCTTTCGGGCCGCCTCTAGTTTTGATTGTGCCGAAGCAACCGTCTTTTCCTGGATACGCAACTGAGGAAGCCGCAGGGAAAGCTCGGTCGGCGGGTCTATTCCATCCCTTTGGAACTGTCGGCGCGCAACAGTTACATCGTTTTGCGCACGCAATAATGCAAGCTGCGCCTCTTCAACTTCCGTTTCTGCCGATGCAACCGCGCTTTCGTATTGAGCTTTTTCGATCGTGAACAAAGGATCACCCTTGGCAACCTTTGATCCCGCTAACGCGCTTTCATGAACCGCAACTATTCGACCTGTCACAGCAGATCGCAGCTCAGCATCCCACCTGGGCCGCACTTCGGCAAATGCTGTGATCTCGGCACGTACTGTTGCCTGATCAACCATGAGAACGGAAACTGCCGGAGGTCGCGGCGGCAAATTGGATTTCTCGACATCGACTGTGTCTTCGACTTCCAGAAGCACCAAAATGACGCCAATCAAAATCATGGCCGCGCCCGCTATCCAAAGCCATCGCACAACCGGTTTTGCTTTCGGTTCAACTGAATCTGCGGACATTGAGTGGCCTTTCTATTCCAGACGAAATTGCCCACCGCCTTGCAGATAATGGGTTTCCGCTATATAGTATGAACGATCGTTCGTTCAATAATGCTGGTAAAATAATGCCCGACTCCAAGGCCGCAACAAATCGAGACAAAGCGACAGCCAAGCGCCGAAATCAGATTCTGGAAGCCGCGGTCATGTGCTTCTTGGAAAAGGGCTATCACCAGACTGGTGTGCGCGACATCGCGGCCCGCGCAGGTGTTAGCCTGGGAAACCTCTATAACCACTTCCCCGGCAAACACGATGTATTGGTCGAAATCGCACAGCTGGAACGGAAAGAAGTGGGCCCATTCCTTGAAATGCTGATGAAGCCTTCACCGGCACCCAAGGTTCTAGACGGGTTCATAGGTGCCTACGCGAAATACCTGTCTGCACCTGAGAACGTGATCTTAAGCCTGGAAATCACCAGCGAAGCCATTCGCCAACCGGATATCGCAAGGCTGTTTCTGGATACCCGCGAAAACCTGATCGCAACATTAGTTACCCTGGTCGAACGCGGCATCGCAGAAGGTGACTTCAGATCTGTCCCGAACGCCAACCAAGTCTCGCATTTGATCATCGAGATACTGGAAAGCAGTGCAGAACGCAGCGTGTTCTCAAATACTCCGATGCGAAAAATCGTTGGAAGCGTGCGGGATTTCGTATCAGCGGCGCTACAACCGCAATGACACATTCACACAGCACGACGCGTTCTGGTCCAGTATGTCCTTCGACGCCTTTGAGGTTTGCATATCGGGACCTTACGCCGGGAACTAAGACCAGGGCACTTATGGTCTTCCAAAAGTCCTGCTCATATATTTGCCAAAACTCGAGCCAAAAAATAACACATTCTAGATGTCAGTTTTAGGATTAGTGCTTTTGTAGTAGTAGGTAAGCTGGGTAATGGACGGTTCAACAATCAACGGTGATGTTCAGGGTTACATTTCCGGAACACTCAAATGGTTCTCACCTGAGCGCGGATATGGCTTTGTTGTTTGCAACACCACAGGCAAAGAAGCGTTGCTGCATCAAAACGCAGTATATGACTTTGGACAAAACTCGATTGCTGCTGGATGCTCTGTTGACGCAACCACATGCATAACGCCCAAAGGACTGCAGGTCGTCGAGGTTTTGAGCTTGAACGCAAAGCCCCCTGCGAAATGCGAAACAAGTATCGTCATTGATCGGAAACCCGATATCTCAAAAACCTTTGAACCCGCACGGGTCAAATGGTTCTCGTTGGAAAAACGATACGGCTTTGTAAATGTATTTGACGATAAACGAGATTGCTTCCTGCATGCCAACATCCTGGAAGATGCCGGGCTCGGATCTGTGAACGTCGGTGAAGCACTGGGTGTAGAGCTTAGCGAAAGATCAAACGGTCGTGTTGTTGTGGCCGTGAAGTCTTGGATCTGACTAGGGCCGAGCTTGCACCGAGCGCGCATTTTACGGCCAGCAAGATATCACAGCCTATCTAGCGACCAAAACCAAACCGGATCTTCGCCGTTTACCCTGCATGCGCCAGAGAAAGAGACGTCTGCAGATCACCCGATTTGTGCACAAAACACTTCGACAAAATGCTGGCAGCTTTTGGTAACCAAGGCATCGTGACGAATTTCCTCGGCATCATCAAAGCGCGTACCCGTCTAAACGGATCCCATCGCCAGTGTGATCAGGAAAAACACCGTCGCGGACAGAATGGCAGCTGCCGGCACCGTAATCACCCAAGCTGCGATGATGGTCATAAAGTGAGAGCGACGTACGAGCTTGCGACGTCTACGTTCTTCCGGAGCATAATTGGGCCTTTCCGGCATCGTAAGACGCGCATTTCGAATGCGGCGTTCAGCATCCCATTCACGGAAGAACCCGACTCCGAACACACCTCCGACCGCGATATGAGTTGAACTGACGGGCAGCCCCAGCCAACTTGCTACAATCACCGTGATCGCAGCGGACAGAGCCACGCAATAGGCACGCATCGGGTTCAGTTTGGTAATCTGACTCCCGACCATGCGGATCAGTTTGGGTCCAAACAGGAACAAACCAAATGATATCCCGAAGGCCCCGATCACCATGACCCAGAACGGAATGCTGACAGCCTCGGTAAAGTTGCCAGACTGCGACGCTTGCACGATCGCAGCAAGCGGGCCGACAGCATTGGCGACATCGTTGGCACCATGGGCAAAACTGAGCAGTGCAGCAGAGACAACCAGCGGGATGCCAAACAGAACCTTCAATGATTTGTTGCGGTTTTCCAGCCCTTCGGATTGCTTGCGAATGACCGGGATCATCGTCACCCACACCAAGGCCCCAATAGCCGCACCGATCAAAAGCGCTGTTGGCAGGTCAATCTTGATGATCTTCTTCAGCCCCTTCAGCGCCAGATAAGAGGCAAAAGCCCCGGCCATGATCCCGACCAGCACCGGCACCCAGGTGCGCGCGGCCGCGATCTTGTCTTCGCGATAGATGATCCGGGATTTGATCAGCCATAGAAACAGAGCGGCAACCGCGCCACCCAATACAGGCGAAATCACCCAGCTGGCTGCGATTTTGCCCATGGTTGGCCAGTTCACTGCGGCAAAGCCAGCCGCTGCAATCCCAGCCCCCATCACGCCGCCAACGACGGAATGCGTGGTCGAAACCGGTGCCCCGACCCAAGTTGCAAGATTGACCCAAAGGGCAGCCGACAAAAGGGCGGCCATCATGGCCCATATGAAAATCTCGGCGGTGCCCATACTTTCTGGTGCGATGATGCCCTTGGCGATGGTAGAAACCACATCTCCGCCAGCAATCAGCGCCCCGGCGCTTTCAAAGACGATGGCAATGGCAATGGCGCCACCCATGCTCAGCGCATTTGCTCCAACAGCCGGACCCATGTTGTTGGCAACATCATTCGCGCCAATGTTCAGTGCCATGTAGGCACCAAAACAAGCGGCGACGATGACGATCACGGCGTTGTTGGTTTGCCCAAAGAACAAAGCGGCGGCGAGACCGGCTAGAACCACAAAGACCAGCGAAATTCCTGGGCCGACCATTGGCCTGCCAACGTAACTTGTTGCCGTCTCGAGATTGGAAAAGCGGGCGAGATCGCGATCCAGCGTTTCAAGGTGACGTGGATCGCCTTGTTGTTCAGTCATCTGCTTCCCCAAAAAGATTTGCGCGTGTTTAACCGTCGCGGGGAAAGAAAATCAATCACTAGCTCTGATGTTTTTGATCAAAAGCCCCGACTGCGGAGAATTTGTCGGTGCTTTGGTTCCTCAGTCACAAAAGCCTCGGCCCGCACTATCATTGATCATCGAATTTATTCGGCCTTTTACTGGCCTCCTCATGCGCGTCAGAAAGGGGCTTCACTGGTCGGTCACACAGAAGGCCAGCGAACCCGATTGACTGACCAAAATCACGTCAGCCCACTTTCCAATGTACGGAAGTCGTTTTCCAGCCAAGGGAGCTTTGCGTTCATTGGATCGCAAAAGTTCTGCTTTATCAAACGGCTCAGTACCTTGTGAATCAATAGAGAAGTGGAAGCCGGGTAAACATCCGTTGTGAACAGCGACACTGTGCGTACAAAGTTTCGTCCCGGAAACGGCAGGGCCTTTACGTTGCGATGGAACCGCTCAGCGCGCCTATAGCTGGCGGCCGTGGTTATGGCCCAACCGCTGCCCTCGGCGACAAGTCCAACAATCGAATGATTGCATTCCAGTTCGAACCGGTTTGGCAGGCTGAACTTGCTGCGTGTCAGCTGTATCTCAATCTGCTTGCCGATTGTGTAATCGCGCGAGTAGCGCAGGAACGGCAGGTCCGACTCAGGCGCCAACACATCCTCGGCACCACCTTGGAAGCTTTCGGGCAGGATGACGATAAACGGATCGCGCAACAACGGATATTCGACCAACCCATCCGTTTTCCCAGCGGGTCGTGAGGCCACTCCGGCATCTAGTTTGTGTTCTTGTAGTTTGGCCGTAATTTCATGGCTTGGGCGGGTAAAGTGACGGAAATTGCAGCGCGGCAAAGCATGCGCCAGAAATCGAAACAGCTCGGGGGCGACCTGATTGTCGAACTCATCGATCAATGCCAACCTGAGGGCAGTCGCATGTTGCCAGTTCCCAGATCGAATCTCCGCTTCGCCGCGTTTCAGCGCTGTCAGCCCCTCTCTCACGTACCGCGAAAACACTTCACCCGCCGGGGTCAACCCCATGGGACGGCGACTATGATCCACCAATTCAACACCCAGGGCGGTTTCCAGACTGCGCATGTGATTCGATACGGTGCTGATCGACAAGCCCGTCTCGGAGGCGACCTTTTGGATGGATCCGGACTTGGCAATCAATTGGAACACTTCCAGCCAACGGAGGCTCAGGGATTTTGGCACTTTCTTGGTTCCTGATGTTTCGACTTATTCGAAAAAATCGAAACAGATTATCTTCGGTGCGGCAATGATAAATCTACAGAACCACTCGCCACGCCCCAAATTTAGACCTCGATCTAGCTGTATTTGCCATAGAGGAGCGGGCACCTTCTGCAAGTACTAGCTTTGTGCATTGGCCATCTTCGGATCATACGGCGACGGCTCGATAACCTCAGCACGCTTAAGCCGCCCGCACATGTCTATCTCTAACGCATTTCCTATGGCCGCGAAGGGCGTATCGACAAAAGCATAGGCTAGGTTCAATCCGGTTCGGTGACCCCAATCACCCGACGTCACTGTGCCAACGACATCAGACCCATTCATCAGTGACGCCCCAGGATGGGCAGGCGCGTGTGCGGCGTCAATTTGCAACGTCACCAAACGCTTTTGCGGCCCGCTTTCCTGCCTTTCGAGCAGAGCCTGTCGACCAACAAATTCACCCTTGTCCAGTTTTACAAACCTATCCAAACCCGTTTCAGACGGATCAAACTCGGTGATCAGATCCGCTTTCCAATGCAGAAACCCTTTCTCAATCCGCATGGATTCGACCGCGCGAGCGCCAAATATGCCCATTTCAAACACCTCACCAGCCTTTTCCAACGCAAGGTAAGCCGCGTAAAGTGACGCATTTGGAACATGGATTTCATAAGCCAGCTCACCAGAAAAGCTGACATTCATCACTGTGGCTGGGGCGATACCCACGAAACACTCTCGAACGCTAAGCCAAGGGAACGCTTCGCGCGACCAGTCACCGCGCGCGCACGCGGACAACACTTTTCGGGCGCGGGGACCTGCCAGAACAAGGATCGTCTGATCATTTGTCAGGCTTTGGATTTGTACGTCTTCGTCAGGGTTCAGGTGGTATGACAGCCAATCCATATCATGGGCTTCACTTGCCGCTGCCGAGCCGTACCAGACCCGCGCTTGACCCCGATCGCTGGCCGGTATGTTGGCAACTGTCGCCTCGGATTTGACCATGCCATGGTGGTTCAGCAGATATCCCAGCCCCATCCGCCCATCGCGTTTGGCAACGGGTCCGCACATCAACCGATCCAAAAAACTGTGACGGTCTGAACCGGTGATTTCGATCCGGTTGAATCCATTGACCTCAGCAAGCGCAACATTTGTCTGCACGTTCTTCACTTCGGCGGCCACAAGATCGAAAGCTTCGTCAAAATCGAAACTCAGAGAGGTTGTGAAATCCGGATAGGGTTTGATGTATTCGACCCGCTCCCAACCGTTGACGACAGTGAATTCTCCGCCTTTTGCAGCCAGAACCGGTGTCAAAGGTGTCGTCTTTGCTGGCCGACCAGCGGGCCGATGCTCATGCGGGAAGTGGAACCGAAACTCGCTTTGGTAGTCTTCGATAGCTTTCAGCGCCGTCAGCTCAACATTGCAATGCCCGGCGAACCGACGGGGATCGAGGCACCAGGTGTCATAGCAGGCTTCACCGTGTACGATCTGCTGCGCCAACAACCATCCATGCCCACCGCCTTCACCAAGCCCCGCGCGCAATCCAATGATGCAAAACGCGTTGCGCTTGCCTGGGATCGGACCAACCAGGGGCGCCCCGTCGATTGTGTAGGTAATGGGTCCGTTGACCACCGTGTGTATGCCAACCTCCATCAACGCGGGCATCCGGGCAAATGCCCCTTCCAAAACATCTGTCACCCGATCCAGATCATCTGGGCACAAAGCGTTGACGAAGTTCGGATCGATCCCGTCCATACCCCAGGTTTTGCAATCCTGCTCATAGAACCCCAGCAGCAACCCGTTCTTTTCCTGACGGCAATAATAGTCGCTGATGGGGCATCTCAGCAGCGGCATCCGGTGGCCCGCATCACGAATGGCGGGGATGTCTTCGGTCAGGAAATACTGGTGTTCCATTGATGCGACCGGATGATGCACACCCATCATCGCGCCCACTTCATTCACTCGGTATCCGCCCGCATTGACGACAATGTCACAATCGATGTCACCATGCTCGGTCCGCACCGTCCACGTGTCGTCGTTGTGCTGCGTCAGCCCAGTGACCGGGGTGTTGCGATATACCTCCGCCCCGGCCTTTCGCGCGCGCCGCGCCAGCGCCTGACACAGCTGCGCCGGATCAATGTCACCGTCCAACGGGTCCCATAGTCCGCCAATCAGGTTCTCACTAGAAATCAGCGGATGACGGCGGGCGCATTCCTCGGCGTCGATCACTTCGAAATGCACATCCATTCCACGCGCCATGGACGCGAAATGATGGTAGCCTTGCATCTGCGCCTCGGTATTGGCCAAACGAATTCCGCCATCGCCATGATGGTAGTTGATCGGATAGTCCGGGTCGTCGGCCAGTTCTTTGTACAGTTGGATCGAGTGTGTTTTTAGGCCGACCATCGTTTGGTTCATGCCGAAATTGGTGACCTGCGCAGCAGAATGCCAAGTGGTACCCGATGTCAGTTCGTTGCGTTCAACCAAAACCACATCTGTCCATCCTTCTTGTGTCAGGTGGTACAAAGTAGAACACCCGGCGATGCCGCCACCGATGACAACAACTTTAGTGCGCGTTTTCATCTAAACCGTCCCCGTTCGTTTTGCTTAGTCTTGGGAACAAACCTTACCCTTCGGCAACGCGGCAATTGCCGGTTTCGGAAAATCGAAACTGCGATTTTAGATTTCGAAATTTTCACAGCTGCTTTTGCCGGTCGGGCAACGTCGTGCCTATCGTACTGGCAGAAACGAGGCAGGAGAGGCCACAGAATGCCGTCGGACAACAACCGAAGAAGCGGGCGGAAAGCCCGATTGGTGCAGCGCGCGGCAAAACCGGAAGTTGACCCATGCTCGCCCGGCCAGATCGGTGGAGCCTTCAAGCCTTTGACCGAGGCCGAGATTGGTCTGATCTACGACACAGCGTTGAGACTACTTGAAACTCTGGGGATGGGCGAAGTACCCGAGAGGCTGCGCAAAGACCTGCTGGCGGCAGGCGCGCTTGGTGGCAAACAGGACCGAGTCATTTTTCCGCGGGCCATGGTCGAAGATACCGTTCGCATGGCAGCGAAGACCTTTGTGCTGCATGGCCGGGACGAAAGTCGTTCGATTGAGGTTGGGGGTGATCGTGTGTTTTTTGGAACAGGCGGGGCTGCCGTGCAAACGCTGGATCTTGATACCGGCCTTTATCGACCTTCTACGCTGGCGGATCTGCACGGTTTCACGCGCCTGCAAGACACGCTTAGCAACGTAAGTTGGTTCACCAGATGCTGCGTGGCCACTGATGTGCCCGACGTTTTCGATCTTGATGTGAATACTGTATACGCGTTGGTCAGAAACACCACCAAGCCTATCGCAACATCCTTCACGCTGGCGGAACACGTCGCCCCCATCGTGGACATGCTGGACATCGTCGCCGGAGGTCCGGGCAAGTTCTCGGAACGCCCCTTTCTGAAAGCCCACATCAGCCCGGTCATCTCACCCTTGCGGTATGGGGAAGATGCGGTGGACGTTGTCTATGAATGTGTCAGGCACAACATCCCGATGTCCTGTATCACCGCGGCTCAGGCCGGCGCGACCGCGCCAGCAACGCTGGCCGGATTCCTGGCGCAATCCCTGGCCGAGACGCTGGCCAGCCTAGTAATGGTCAACGCCATCAAACCGGGCTTTCCGATGGTTTTCTCAAACTGGCCGTTCATCGTGGACCTGCGCACCGGTTCTTTTGCAGGGGGCAGTGGTGAAACCGCTATTCTGAACGCGGCTTCGGCACAGATCATCAATTGGCTAGGTCTGCCATCTGGCGTCGCCTCATCGATGACCGACGCCAAGGCGATCGACGCGCAATACGGCGTGGAAAAAGCCATGACCTCGCTGACGGCGGCACTGGCCGGTGGTAATCTGATCTATGAAAGCTCGGGTATGACCGCATCGCTTTTGGGGGCAAGTTTCGAAGCCTTTGTTCTGGATGATGAGATGCATTCCCACACTTATCGCGCGTTGCGCGGGATCGAAGTAAACGCCGAAAACCTGGGGTTTGAAGCTATCTGCCAATCAGTTTTGGGAGACGGGCATTTTCTGGGCAGCACGCATACATACACTGCGATGGAGCGGGACTATTTCTATCCGTCTCTAGCGGACCGCCGCGAACCCAGGACATGGGAAATGGACGGCGCCAAGGATGCCTGGACCACTGCACGCGACCGGGCGCGCGAAATTTTGGATACCCATCGCCCAGAATATCTGACCCCCTCGCAAGATGCAGAAATCCGCAGCAAGTATCGCATTCTGATCTGACGTCCGCAAAATCATTCCCTTTGCGGAATTCACCCGATAGGGTCTGCCGAAGCAAAAAGGGGCACGAGGTACGCATGGCCAATTCCTTCTTTCAACCGGTATCGGCGATGGAGCTTGCCCGGTTTGCTGGTGTCCCAACATTTATGCGCCTGCCCGTACTGACACCGGATCATGAGCGGTTCAACGAGGTCGATCTGGGGATTGTCGGAATCCCCTGGGATGGGGGCACGACCAACCGGCCCGGCGCGCGCCACGGACCACGGCAATTGCGCGATTTTTCAACAATGATCCGGGCTATGAACCCCGTCACAGGTGTTAGCCCGTTCGACCTGATCAACTGCGCAGATTTGGGTGACGTCGCACCCAACCCGGTGGACATCGACGATACACTTGGGCGCGTAACGGAATTCTATGCCGGGCTGTGCGACAAGGGTATCACTCCGCTAACCGCTGGTGGCGACCATCTGACAACCCTGCCCGTTTTGCGCGCTTTGGCGACGTCGGGGCCATTGGGGTTGATCCAGTTCGACAGTCACACAGATCTGTTTGACAGCTACTTTGGTGGGCACAAATTCACCCACGGGACACCGTTCAGGCGCGCGGTTGAAGAAGGGCTGGTTGACCCCAAACGCTTTGTGCAGGTTGGCATTCGCGGAACCGCCTACAATACCGAAGATATCGAATGGGGTGAGGCTCAAGGTATTCGCATCATCCGCATAGAAGAACTGTTTGACAGGGGCATCGACGACGTCATGGCCGAAGTACGGCGCATTGTCGGGTCCGCGCCTTGCTACTGTACCTATGATATCGATTTTGTTGACCCGACCTACGCTCCGGGCACCGGAACGCCAGAGATTGGCGGGCCCAACAGTTTTCAGGCTCAGCAGGTTATTCGCAAGATGTCCGGGCTGAATCTGGTCGGCGCAGACCTGGTTGAGGTGTCCCCTCCGTTTGATCCCAGCGGTAGCACAGCGTGGCTTGGTATCTCGTTGATGTTCGAATTGCTATGCGTGCTGGCGCAGTCCGTGGATACTCGCCGCCCTAATTAGCGCTTACATTTTCGGCGATCATCGAAATCATCTCGAACATGACGGCTGCAGCGGTCAGCGCCGTGATATTGTTGGGGCTGTCCTTGGTGGGCATCATACAGACGACATCTCCTCCGACGATGTTCAGGCCCCGCGCCGCGCGCAGCAAACCAACCGCTTCATCGATATCAAAGCCTTTCTCGCCGGGCTCCAGATTTGACACCGCTGGCGCCACCGTCGGATCAAGGCAATCCAGATCAAACGTAATGTACACGGGTCGGTCGCCCAGAACCTCGCGCGTTTGCGCGACGACATCTTCCAAACCGCGCTGACGGAACTCCCGCATCGTCACGATGTTGTATCCGTAATCATATGACGGTTGCAGCCAATCCAAACTGCGCGGGTGACCTCGTAATCCAATCTGCATGGAACGGGTTGGATCAACCTGGCCTTGGTCGGCCAGGTAAGCCCCCCAATGCGCCGCAGACTTTTTGGCACCCAGGAAGTGGTCGACCTTGGTAAACACATCCGTATGGGCGTCAAAATGCAGAAAGCTGACCGGCTCACCACCGGCAAGACTGCCCCCTCCAAGCGCCTGAACAATCCCGCCTGTAATCGAGTGATCCCCACCGATGGAAACAGGGCGCGCGCCCGCCGCGTCGATATCCTTGTAAAAGGCTGTGATACGTTCGATGCAGTCTTCGTTGTCATTGGCACGCGGAAAAGGGACATCCCCCACATCCGCAATCCGGGCACTGTTCCAAGGATCGATTCGGAACAGCGAGTGAACCCTGCGCTGTACGGCAGAGACATTGCGTAAAGCCCTGGGCCCCAAATGCTGGTCGCGCTCGGTCGTGCCGTTTCCAGTTGAGTGTGGAACCCCGACCAGCGCAATGTCCTGATCTTCAGGGCCTACATGAGGGCATCTGAACAAGGTGGGCACACCCCACCAATAAAGATTATCCATCATGGATTTTTCGTAGCGATCAGTCATGATTGCTCTCAGCAGAAATCAAATGCGCCCCCGGAGAAGTCCGGAGGCGCAGAGCGTTTTAGATTTTTTCGTCTTCGCGCCTGAATGCGCCTTGCACGATCCGGTCCATCACCATGGCGAGGAACAGGATTGCAAAGCCACCCAGCAAGCCGGGTCCTTTGGCCGCATATTGCAGCGCTTCAAGGATTTCCTTGCCAAGTCCTCCGCCGCCGATCAGCGAGATGATAACGACCATAGACAGACACATGAGAATGGTCTGATTCACGCCGGTCATGATCGATGGCAAGGCAAGCGGTATTTCAACATCTTTCAGTAACTGCCACTTGGATGCGCCAAAGGCTACGGCCGCCTCTTTAATACTGTCTGGCACCCCGCGCATACCCAACGCGGTCAATCGTATGACCGGTGGCATACCGAAGATGATCGTGGCCAAAATTCCCGGCGGGTTTCCGGTTCCGAAAAACGCGATAATCGGGATCAGATACACAAAGGCCGGAAGCGTCTGCATCAGATCCAATACCGGTTCCGCCGCTCGGTACGCGCGTTTGGATTTCCCAAACCAGATCCCCAGCGGGATCCCGAAGACAACACATAAAAATACCGCGGCTCCGACCAGGGCGACCGTCTCCATGGCGACTTCCCAATATCCCAGCAGTGCGATGTAGGCCAAGGAAGAGGCCGTGAAGATTGCCACGCGGGGACCCGCCGCGCGCCATGCGGTCACGCAGATAACAAGCATGACAACCGGCCATGGTGATCCGATCAATGCAATGGTCAGCGCATCAAGAACCGATCGAACACCTGCCACGATCCCATCGAAGACATCCCCGCCAGCGGCGGCGGCGGCATCAATCTGGGCTTCCATCCAAGAGGCCAGCGCCGAGAATAACGTACCATTCCCTTCACCCAAGATCAGCTCTGACACTGCCAGTTCGGGAAAGGCATCCAGCATGGCCATGGAAGAATTGACGGTGAATTTGTACACGATCAGCGGGCCAATGGCGGCGACCAAAACAGCACCAAGAACCGTGTTGTGCATCGAGCGGCCGCTTTCAGTACTTTGGGGATCAGTTCGCCAGCTGGAATATTGCTTTTCGTACACCCGATCAGAATAAAAACCCTGAACCAGCTTGAAGACCAAGAGCATCAGAAGCCCTGTAACCAGGATTCCAACCGCTTCGGATTGTGCGGACAGTGCTTTCTCCATGCTGGAATCCGCGGCCTTCTGGATGTTTTCTGCCAGTTTGGAAAAACGATCTATATCTGCTTTCTCCGTGGCTTCAGCGGCGCGCGCCACCAGCTCATCTGCCCGCTCCTGCTGACGCGCCGCCCGTTCTGCAAAATCGGCTCCGGGATTTCCCCAGGCACCACGCCCAATCTGAACCCACGCGATGATTTCAAGGATCAGGAACGTCCAGAACATTCCCCAAATCGCCCGAGACGCAGACCAAAACGGACCGAGGACCGCAGCCCATTTGTTGAAAGTATTGGGAACGGCACTGGTGGCATCATGAATCTTGTGAAACGCCTTGACGTAATAGTCCCCGTTGGGACCTGCGAATTCATGGATAGAACGGTCCAGCGCTTCGCGATCGACTTCAATATCCGAGGCAGCTGTGACCTGGATTTCACTTGTTGTATCAGTCATTTTTGCCCCCTTGGATTCCGCGCAACAGTCGTGGTTTGGTCACAACACCTACGTCCTGGCCTGCATCGGTTATGACCACCGGCATATCCGTATCAACCGCAAGGTCGATAAGCTGGTCCAGATCGGCCCCTTCATCTGCCCTGGGCGCACCATCCAGCGAGCCGGAATAGCTGTCCATCGGCGCCATGATCGAATGCGCCTTAACAAGCTTAAGCTTCGATATTCCCTGCACAAATTCGCGAACATAGTCGTCCGCCGGATTCATCACGATATCTTCCGGCGTGCCGATCTGCACAATGACACCGTCCTTCATGATCGCAATCCGGTGTCCAATGCGAATGGCTTCGTCCAGATCGTGCGTGATAAACAGCGTTGTCTTCTTTAGCTGAGCGACCAGAGCCTTGAACTGATCCTGCAGTTGCAATCGGATCAACGGATCAAGCGCCGAGAAGGGCTCATCCATCAATAGAATTTCAGGGTCCGATGCCAGCGCGCGTGCAATCCCCACACGTTGCTGCATCCCACCAGACAATTCCTTGGGCAGCCGATCTTCATAACCCGTCAGATCAACCAATCCCAACGCATGATCAGAAACGGCCCATCTTTTTGATTTCGGAACCTTACGAATTTCAAGCGGATACGCCACATTATCCCGCACCGAGCGATGCGGCATCAATGCCATGTGTTGAAAAACCATTCCGATCTGCTGGGCACGAATACGTCGAAGCTCTGCCTCTGATATTTTCGAGACATCATGGCCGAGAATTTCGATCTTCCCCGCTGTCGGCTCGATCAGCCGGTTCACATGTCGGACCAGAGTGGACTTGCCAGAGCCCGACAACCCCATGATACAGAAAATCTCGCCCCTTGGCACTTCGAACGTGGCGCCCTGAACGCCGACGACACAGTTGAATCTTTCCAGAACTTCGGGCTTTCCAATGCCTTCACTTCGAACGGCGGCCATGGCTTCTTCGGTGCGCGCCCCGAATATCTTCCAGACATCGGTGAGCTTCACGACTGTTTCGGTCATACTTGTCCCTTTGATGCACAACAGGCCGCCGGTTACGTCCGGCGGCCTGAATCTGTTTCAGTTCTGATCAGGTATGATCACTCAGACATCCAACCCAGAACGGCATCTTCGTTTGCTCCGACCCATTCCTGCGCGTATGCCAATGGTTCTTTGCCATCGATCACCAGAGCATAGGTCATGGCTGATACTGTATCGGTATCAAGTTTCATGTTTGCCAACATAGTGGCGACTTGCGGGTACTCTTCTTCAAGCGACTTCGCATAGTGCAGATGCAGATACGCCAAATCCCAGGCGACGCCCGCATCAGATTTGGCCAACCAATCCGGATCATCCGTCGGCTGAATCACATTCCACTTGGCCGCATCATACGCTGGTTCTTCCAAGACTTGCAGGTCATGCAATTCGAACACGTAGTGTGGCGTGTAGCAAAAGCCGACCCATGCATCCCCAGCCTTGATCGCATTGTCGAGGTTGGCATACGCAACCGTTTCATCAATCTCGGTGAGTTCGAAAACCTGATCATAACCATAGGATTTCGCGCGCACTTTTTCGACATTGGTTGACGCCCATCCAGGCGCGCCAATCCACAGTTCACCCTGACCGTCCCCATTGCTGTCGAACAGAGCCGCAATATCCGGGTTTGTCAGGTCATCAATCGACGTGATCCCGTTGGCCTCAGCAGTGGCTTTGTCCACACACATACCCTGGAACGCTTCGACACCATTGCCGTTGAACGTCACCGTGCCTTTGTCTTTGACGTAGGTATCGTGCAGGTTTTGCTGATTTGGCATCCAGACCTCAGGGTGCACATGCATCGCCCCTGAATCCATAGCTTCGAAAACAATCGGGTTCGTACCGTTCTGAAGCTCTACTTCCAGGCCAAGATTCTCTTCAATCGCGACCTTGAGGATATGCGCCGTTGCATTTACCGACGGCCAGTTGGGCACACCAATTACAATATCAGCCGCAAATGCCGGCATGGCGATCGCAACAGATGCGCCACCCAATAGCATCGAAATTTTGTTCATTCGAGTTCTCCACGTTGGACTTGTGCAGCGCTCACTTTCGGTCGGTCAGAACCGTAGGGCGCTTTGGTTATGTCGAAAACACTTGTGTTCTCTGTTTTGTTTGTTGCTTGCAGCCCGTTTGCCTGCCAAGCACAGAAATTGAAACATGTGGATGCCAAAGCCATCAAGAGTGTCTTGCCCGAATTTACGAATATCCGGTATTCCCGAAACAAATATTCGGTTTGATGAAACTCACTGGACGAAGAAAATTGCAATTCGGTGAACTTTGGCCGTCAATTTTCATTAATATCAATCTGATATGAATTGCCGGGCCCTCCCAATCCAAAATCCCCCAAGTCGGACTGAAGCGGTGCTTCGGCGGGTTTGAAGCAGCAACGAGAGACATCAGTATGCGCCTTTTGGGATACCCAAACCCTTTGAGGCAGAGCTTGCCCTGCTGCACGCCGCGTATATCGGACTTTGCTCTTCACCGCCTGGCGGCTAACCTGCCGCAATGGATCAAATTGCTCAGCTGGCCGATTGGATGATGAACGAGGGCCGCCGGTCGGGCGATCCAGTAAAAATCGTATCTCACTTCTGCGCGTCACTTATTGATGCCGGGGTTCCACTTTGGCGCGTCAATATTGGTCAGCGGTTTGCGAACCCCCTGCTGATTGCTTGGGGCGTTGTCTGGACACCTGACGGCACGGAAAGCTACGACGTGACGCATGAGCGTATGCTCACAGATGGCTATGTCGGCAGCGCATTCGAGTATGTACTGGAACACAGGCACCCTTTGCACAAAAGTCTGCGCGGGCTGGATTCGGAAACCGACCATGTCTCATACTTGGAGTTCGCAGACCAGGGCGGCACGGATTATTATGCAACCCTTCTGTTTTACGGAGACGGTTCGCTGCATGGCTGTACTTTCGTCACGCAATCCAAAGATGGGTTCTCGGATCAGCACCTCAAGATGATCGAGGCCGCGTTGCCGGCACTTTCGTCGGCGATGGAGCCCATCACAATGCGCAAATCGTCCGAAAGCCTTCTTCGCACGTATCTTGGGAATGGACCCTCCGAAGCCGTGTGCAATGGAACGATCAAACGCGGAGAACGCACATCATTGGAAGCGGTTGTGATGTTCTCTGACCTGCGCGGGTTCACGGCGCTCACCGATCTGGCAGATGAAGATGACGTATTTGATGCGTTGAATGGGTACTTCGATAGGGTGGTGCAGTCCGTTGAGACCCATGGAGGAGATGTCCTCAAATTCATGGGCGACGGGGTTTTGTCCGTTTTCACGATCGCCACGCCAGATGATCGTACCCAACAATGTTTCCAGGCGGCGCGCGCTGCGCAAAGCGCGCTCAACGGTCTTTCTGCACTGAACAAGGATCGCGACCAGCAGAACAAACCACCATTGGATATCGGTATTGGCGTCAACGTAGGTCAGGTCAGCTATGGTAATATTGGCAGCCCGGGCAGGCTTGATTTCACAGTCCTAGGCGGCGCCGTCAACGTCGCAAGCCGAATAGAAGGTTTAACCAAATCGCTGGGGCACCGGGTATTGGCGACAATTGCAGTCGCTGAAGCTGCACCAGATCTTTTTTCCGAATGCGGGCTTCACAGCATACGCGGCGTCGCCCGCCCGGTCCAATTGTTTGGACTGATCGAGAGAGGTCTCTGACCGTGCAAACCACTTTCCTTTACACTGGTTGGTGAGGCAGGCGGAAGCGACTGCGGGCGACCGCCGCCGCGTTTCGCATATTTCGGGCAAACAGGCTGACATCGATTTCAGTTGCGATGAAACTCGCACCGACGGCGCGGCATTCAAGTTGGAGTTCTGTGTCCAGGGTCAGGATTCCAGCCGCCTTGCCCGACGCAACGATCTTTTCCAGTGCCCGCAGAACAGCATTCTTCACTTCGGGCACGTCGGGCCGACCTAAGAAACCCATATCGGCGGCAAGATCGGACGGGCCGATAAATACTCCATCCAGCCCTTCGGTCGCTAGAATATCGTCCAGCGCGGCCAGACCTCTTCGGTTTTCGACCTGCGCCAAGAGACAGATTTCATCCCGCGCAGTCTGAAGGTAATCTGGAATCGCCGCGAAGTCTGAGGCGCGGGCCAGAGCAGAGCCCACACCGCGAACCCCGTGCGGCGGGTAAGTCACTGCGTCTACAAGGGCTTGCGCCTGTTCGGCGCTTTCCACCATGGGGACAAGAAGGCTTTGCGCGCCCGCATCCAGCAATTGCTTGATGATCCATGGCTCTCCGATAGGAGGCCGAACGACGGAGTGAGTGTCCCGTGCAAAAATGACCTGCAGTTGCGCCACAATTGACCGGAGGTCATTTGGAGCGTGTTCTCCATCGATCAGAACCCAGTCGAACCCGGCGCCCGCGCTGATTTCCGCGATGTAGGGATCGGCGAGGCCAAGCCAGCATCCCAGCTGAAGCTCTCCTTCGGCGATTGCGTGTTTGAATAAATTGCGCGGCGCAGACATGGGAAACCTTCAGGCAAACGAGATGGCAACGTCGCCGAAGGGACCGAAATCGGCAAAGATATTGCTACCAGCAGGGCACTCAATGGGCCGAATGAAACTGCCCGAAAGGATGATATGTCCGGCCTCGATCCTTTGACCATACTGCGCCATGCGCCGTGCGAGCCACACAACGCTCTGCGCCGGATCATTCAGCACCCCTGCTCCCAGGCCGGTTTCCTCGACCTCGCCATTACGCGAGGTGATCGCCCCGACCCAGCGCAGATCTAAAGCGTCAACCGCATGCCGCTGGGTGCCCAAAACAACACCTGCATTGGCCGCGTTGTCACTGATCGTGTCACACACATTGCGGGTTTTCCCGGTGTCGGCATCGACGCGCAGGATCCGGGTATCCAGTATCTCAATCGAAGGGGCGACATACTCGACCGCTGCCAGCACGTCTTGGCGGGTTAGGTCCGCACCCCCTATGGCGGATTTCATGACAAATGCTATCTCGGCCTCGACCCGCGGCTGGATGAACCGGTCTTTGGGCACTATCGCGGTGTTGTCGAACACCATGTCGTCGAACAGAATCCCACTGTCGGGGATATCGATGTTCAACGCAGATTGCATCGCTTTCGATGTCAGCCCTATTTTCCATCCAACAACCTTGCGGCCCTGCGCAATCTTGGCGCGGTAGATGGCGTTTTGCACCTCGTAGGCATCATCCAAACCCATTTCGGGATGCCGCAGAGAAAGTAGCCCAATCTGCTTACCGGTCTCTTCGGCGCGCAAAAGATCAGCGGCGGCGGTCGCGTGGTCTGCGGGCGTCATACCACTTCGTCCTCGATGGTGTTGCGCAGGGTCCCAATGCCGTTCACCTCGACCTCAACCACGTCGCCGGGTTTTAGATACTGCGGAGGGTCAAGCCGCGCACCGGAACCGGTCGGAGTGCCGGTGACAATGATATCGCCCGGCTCAAGCGTCATGAATGTCGAAATGTACTCAATCTCGCGCCGGATTGGGTGCATCATGCGGGACAAGACATCATCTTGCCGAACTTCGCCATTCACCCGCGTGACGATGCGGGCGTCGTCCAACTGAGCAGCGTCGGTGAAGGGGACAAGCCATGGGCCGATCGAGCCAGACTTGTCCCAGTTCTTGCCTTGGGTCACGTTGAATTTCGCATGCCGCACCCAGTCGCGGATAGTGCCTTCGTTGCACAGCGTCAGGGCTGCAATATGGTCATAGGCGTCATCTTGTTTGATGCGCCGCCCGCTCTTGCCAATGATGATCGCCACTTCGCCCTCATAATCAAGATGGTGACTTTCGGGCGGGCGTATCATGGGGCGATCATGACCGGTGAACCCGCTGGCAAAACGCGGGAACAACGACATGAACTTGGGCTGTTCGCTGCCGTCCTTGTATTCGGCGTTTCGATCCGGGAAGTTCACCCCAACGCAGAGGATACGTCGCGCATTGGGCAGAACCATCTCATATTGAAAATCGGTATGGGTGACCGTTTTCCCAGCAACTGCGTCGGCAAGCGCACCGAGCCCGCCCGCTTGCACAACGTCAAACAAGCTCGGCCACTGCGGGAAGGCGTCATTCAAGGCGATCATGCCATTGTCGGTGACAGCGCCATACAGAGTCTCGCCGTGGGAGGTGTAGGTTGCAAATCGCATTATCATACCCCCGCGACGACGTTGGAACCGTAGTTGCATTTAGGTTCAAGGAAACCGTCAAGCATTTGGCGCGATCCCGAACGCTGGACAGCCGAGTTTACGGCACAAAAGCTCATGGTGCGATAATCGGGCTGGCGTTCAGCGCCGAATCTTTGGTTTCCACACCAACAAATGTCGTCCCGTGCTTGAACCAGCTTTCAGGTGCTGCGGCGCCCCAAAGCGTCTGGCGCTGCGGGTCTTTCAGATCCCACTTAATCGGCTCCAGGTCCGGGTCGACCGTTTGATAATCCGAGCAATAGATTTCGATCCGGTGGCCATCGGGATCCAGAACATAAAGGAAGAACGCGTTGGAAATGCCGTGACGGCCAGGGCCGCGTTCGATATTGTCCACATAGCCCGTGGTCGACATTAGATCGAGCAGGTCGATGATGTTAAGCGGCGTCGGCACCCAAAACGCTACGTGGTGCATCCGTGGACCGGTGCCGTTTGTGAAGGCCATGTCATGCACACCGCCCTTGCGGTGCAGCCAAGCTGCCCAAAGCTTCTTGCTCTCTTCGTCCTCGGTGTATTCGGTGACGCGAAATCCAAAGTCCGAGTAAAATTCCACCGATGCATCAACATCATGGCTAAAGCAGTTGAAATGGTCGATGCGCAGCGGTTTGACACCGCGATAGAGCGCGTATTTCTGGTGAATTGGCTCCAACCGATCCATCTGGTGGTAGAACTCCAGCGGAATACCCATGTTGTCCGAGGTCAAAAGCGTGCGCCCCTGATATGCGCGCTGGACCCATTCCGTCGGGCGGTCCTTGCTATCGAAATAGGCCTTTGCCCGGTCCAGATCGTCTTCGTCAAAAGTCTTGAAGCCCATAACCTCGACGGTGCCGGGTTGATCGGATTGCTGCAGGATCACGCAATGATGCCCGCGTTCCTCCATCGCGCGTAGGTAGATGCAACGGTCATCTTCATCCGTGACCTGAAGACCAAGGATCTCGGTATAGAACTTCTTTGACGCCGTAAGGTCTTTGACGTTCAGGCACACATGGCTCAGGCGGATCGTATTGAAATCAGGATATAGATTTGGGGCAGGAACGGGCATCGATGCCTCCTATCGAATGGGGAAGATGGTGTTGGGCTGGCCAGTCCCGACTGACCGGAATTGATCAGACAAGATCGCGCCAGTCTTTTGCGGCTTGGACGGGTAGGCAATCTCAAATGGCTCATCAACAAATGTCTGTTGGTTGTCCATCACAGCGCCCCCAGTTTGATGATCTTGTGGTGCCCCGTGGCAAAGCCGATGTGTTTCTGCTCCATGTAAAACTCAAAGGACCAATCGCCCCCGTCACGACCAATACCGCTGGCTTTGACGCCACCAAAGGGTGTCGGCAAGTGTCGGACATTTTCGGAGTTCACCCAGATCATCCCGGCCTCTAATTTGTCCGTGAAGCGCAGCGCGCGGGTCAGGTCATTGGTCCAAACATAGCCGGTCAGACCGTAAGGAATGTCATTGGCAATCAGCAGCGCCTCTTCCTCGGTCGAGAACGGGATCGACGTGAGAACTGGCCCAAAGATCTCTTCTTGCGCGATCCGCATCTGATTGTTGGCGTCGGTAAACAGTGTCGGGCGGACAAAGTACCCTTCTTCCCCGACAGTCACGCCGCCGGCGGCAACGGTCGCGCCATCTTCGCGAGCAATGTCGAAATAGTTGGTAACCTTGTCAAAGTGCTCTCGGGTGACCAGCGGGCCGATCTCGGTTTTTGGGTCCAGAGGGTGACCTACTTTTATGTTGTTCACACGTTCGATCAGCTTGGTTTCGAACTCTGCGCGGATCGTATCCTGCACCAAAAGACGCGATGACGACGTGCACCGCTCGCCGTTAATCGAATAGATCATAAAGATCACCGCATCGAGCGCGCGGTCCAAATCGGCATCCTCGAACACGATGACAGGGTTTTTGCCGCCCAGTTCCAAGTGGTTGCGTTTGAGTGTATCTGCACCCTGCTTGGTGATTAGTGATCCTGTACGGCTTTCACCCACAAAGGCGATGGCCTTGATCAGGGGGTGTTCGCAAAGCGCCTTACCGGCGCCTTCGCCAAATCCGTTTACGGTGTTGAGCACCCCAGGGGGCAGCCCCGCGTCTTCGGCGATTTCCACCAGCAGGCGCGCAGTCAATGGCGAAGCTTCAGCGGGTTTATGGACTACCGTGCATCCAGCAGCGAGCGCTGGTGCGATTTTCCATGTGGACAGCATGAAGGGTGTGTTCCACGGGGTAATGACCCCCACGGGGCCTATCGGAACCCGAGTCGTGATGTTCATCAAAGTCGGTGATTTCAGGTGTTGCCCGTCTCGCGCTTGCACGACCTGATCGGCGAAATACCGAAAGTTCTCCGCCCCGCGCAATGCGGCTTTGGACATGAACTTCAGCGCTTGTCCTGTGTCCCAGCACTCGCACAACGCGATTTCCTCGGCCCGCGCTTCGATGCCTTCGGCAATTCGGATCAGAATTTCCTTACGTTCACGCGCCGCCATATCACGCCACGCTGCAAAGGCTGCGTTGGCAGCCTTGGCCGCTGCGTCGATGTCGTCGCCAGTCCCATGGGCTACATCACAGATCACGCTTTTGTCTACGGGCGAGATGGTTTGGAACACCCCTGCTTCACCCGCGACATCCGCACCGGCGATCCGATTTTGGATGCCGATCTCTTGGAAACGCTCAAGATAGCGATTCAACTTGGTAACGTTTTGTTCTAGCTCGCTCATGCGGTGTTCTCCAGATGATCTCTGACGTTGCCGAATTTAGGGGAGAGATCGGCGTCGATGTCCCGGATTTCGGCAGACAACGCGATGGAATGGGTCCGCATTGCAGGGGCTACAAAATCCTTGAGCGTTGAGAAAATACGGGTAACGGCATCCTTCTTCACGTCATCGGAACGGCCAGCGCGCAGACGGATGGACAGGTCGATGAACCCATGATTTGGATCCCCGTCAGCCATTGCTACATGGTCAACACGAGTTGCGCGAACGCGAATGCCAGGTGTTGGAAAGGTCTCGATTTCAGCCGCAGCGCTACGGATAACCTCGCACAATGCGCCCATGTCCACGACCTGTTCAAGGTTTGCAGAATAGTCGATGTGGAAGTGCGGCATGCCATCTCCTTAACATGTTAATTATTGTTAAGTTAAATAATATGGCGCTTCGTTGTCAAGACTAAGTTTACGGTGCATTTGACATTCCAGACAACTCCCGAGGTTTCTATGACATCCATACTCCCGCCGACCAAACGATCCCTTCCGATCGCACTGATCCGCGCGCGCGAAGGTGTGATGGCCCCGATCCGAGAGATGCTGGCCGAAACGGGGATCACGGAACAACAATGGCGTGTCCTACGGGTCCTTACAGCATACGGCCGGTTGGACGCGAAAACGCTCGCCGACCGGTCCAGCCTGCTGTTTCCCAGCCTGACACGGATCGCAGCAACTCTGCGTGACAAAGGCCTTATCACACAAACCCGAGACGATGCGGACCGCCGCCGGCAATTCATCGAAATCACGCCCGAAGGTCAGAAGATAATCGACGACCGGGCGACCCAAGCCGCACAAATTGTGGACGGGTTCAAATCTGTTTTGGGGGCTGAAAACTATGAAACTCTGTTGGATTTGCTGACCCTTCTTGACCCCGGTTCTGCAGACTAATCGGCGATGATGCCCTCATCACGCCAGGCATCAAAAATCTCCAACGCCTTTCCGGCGAATTCCGGATCGTTGATGTGGCAATCGAGCCTGTGGGAAAAGACATTCGAAGGCAGGGTCGCCTGAAGCTCATCCAGGAACTGCGCCAACCCCTCTTTGTCATGGAGGTCTGCGCCCTCACGGTCCCATTCGCCGAGGCCGCGCTCGGGCAAAATCATTGCGACGGGCGCCTTTGCTGCTACCAATTGCCTTGAATGGGCGCGCGCCACCGCTTTCCGTTCATCCACATTCAACACAATCGAGGTCAGCAGCCGATTGTGTTCGTGTTTTAAATGATCGGACCATTTCTGCGGCAAGGGCTGCCAGCCCACAACGTCCACCAGATCATAGCAGCCGGGTGCCACGATCTGCGGCGTTCCGCTGGCCCCCGCATTGGTCAGCCGATCTGCGCCAGCTGAAATGTTGGACCCGTTCACGTGATTGCCCAGCTCTTGCGTGCAGAAATCGAACACACAGACGAACGCCCCCTGCCGTGCGAGGCTTTCAAAGGCCCGACCGCCCATACCGGTGGCATGAAACACTGCGACCTCATACCCACGCGCTTCCAACGCTGGTTTCAACGGGATCACATATTTCAGCGCCGAAGTGCCCAGCGACATCATCCCGATCAGGGGCTTGTCTGGGTCCGGCTTCTGAACAGCACGCGCGGCGCCCAAAACCGCACCAGCGGCCTGCGACAGGGACGCTTTGCAAACCGAATTCAACCCATAGAGGCCACCCGCCCACAGGATCATCTGGATGTCCGCCGCCAGACGGTCTGCCGGAATTAACGGGGAAAACGACACGGTCGATACGATGTATTTAGGGACACCCAAAGGCAACGCCGAACAAACGTCCAATGCAAGATCGGTGCCCATCGTACCGCCCAGCACAATCACGCCATCGAATACGCCCTCGGAGTGAAGCCGCGACGTGAGCAGGCTGGCCCCCTCCGCCATGATTTGCATCGCGTGATTTTCGTCACCACTGTCAATGGCGGCCTGGATCGAACTGCCACCTTCCTCGGCCACATCGTGTTTGGAATGGTCCGTAGGCTGTGATGGGTCACCCAGAACGGAAACGTCCATAGTGACAACCGTGCCGCCCTGTTCACGGATCACATCTGCAAGGAAGCCTAGCTCATCGTCTTTCGTATCGTAGGTTCCTACAATCAGAATGGTTTTGTCGGTCATACGAGGCCCCTTACAACTTGATCCAAGCCGTCTTCAGATTGATGTATTTCTCTATGGCATGCAGTGATTTGTCGTGCCCATTGCCGGATTGACCCACGCCACCCAGCGGTACAGTTCCGTCCGCGCCGCCATAGGTGTTCACATGCATGACGCCGGTGCGGACATCGCGGACCATGCGGTGGGACCGGCCAAGGTTCGATGTCCAGACACCACCCGCCAGGCCGTAGACAGTTGAATTGGCGATCGCGACCGCCTCATCGTCATCTTCGAATGGCGTCACACCCAGAACCGGGCCGAATACTTCTTTCTGCGCGAGGGACGCGTCTGGCCGGACACCGGTAACGACGGTGGGCGCCATGTAATAGCCATTGGTTTCGGCCAAGACTCGTTGACCCCCGGTGACAATCTGACCGCCTTCGGCCACCGCCGTGTCGACAAATCCAAGATTGGCGTTCAGCTGCGTTTCCGAGTTGACCGCACCAATATGAGTCTCCAGTTGCAAGGGATCGCCGACGCGCATGGCCTCCGCTGCTTTTGCGACTTCAGCGACAAAGTCATCATGGATTGACGCCTCAACCAATAGGCGCGACGCAGCAACGCACACCTGACCCGAATTACGAAAAATACCGGCTGCTGCGACCTTCGCTGCTTCTGCAAGATCTGGTGCGTCTGCGAAAACGATATTGGGGGACTTACCGCCCAGCTCCAAGTAGACGCGTTTTATGTTCGAGCGCGCCGAATACTCCATCAACCGCCGCCCCGTCCCACCCGAACCAGTGAACACCAGCACGTCGACATCCATCGACAAGCCCATAGCCTCGCCCACGATCTTTCCTTCACCGGTCACCGCGTTCAGCACTCCTGGCGGCAACCCCGCTTCGAGCGCCAGATCACACATGCGCATTAACGAGAGAGAGGCCGTTTCGGCAGGTTTCAGAACCACCGAATTGCCCATCGCCAGAGCGGGGCCCAGCTTCCAGGCTCCGATCATCATCGGGAAATTCCATGGGATAATTGCGCCAACGACCCCCACGGGTTCTTTGTGGATCAAGCCCAGAATATCACCAGCCGTCGGTGCAATTTCACCATAGATCTTATCCAGCGCCTCGGCGTAGTAGCGGATTGTCCCAGCAGCCGATCCCGGCTCAGCCTTTAGCGCTATGCCAATCTCGGTTCCGTTGTCGCGCACCCCAAGCACGGCCAGTTCCAGCGCATGTGCTTCGATCAGGTCGGCCCACTTCATCAGAACCTTCTTGCGGGCTGCAGGTGGCTGCCCTGCCCAACGGCGATCCTCAAAGGCTGCGCGCGCCGATGTTATCGCGGCTTCCATATCCGCCACTGTCCCTCGGGCCATAGTTGTCAGCACTTGCCCATTTATCGGCGACACAACATCCATCGTCGCGCCGTCAGATGCAGGCAAATGCCGTCCGTCGATCAAATGCGAAAAACTTGGGACTAGCTCAGCGCGAAGCGTGTCGATCTTATTCTGGTCCATCAGGACTACCTCAATTGGCTGTCATGCATGTCGTGATCTTCCTCGGGCTGGTGCGCGCGCCATTCCTTGATCAACGTGCGGACATGCAGCGCCAGCACCAGTAGGATCATAACAAAGAGGATGAAGGAGATCGGACGGTCGATCATGTCAAACGGCGTCTTGAGGCGGGGCAGCGCGGACCGCAGCTTGACCTCCATGATACCACCAAGAACCATTCCCAAGATGATCGGCACAATCGGCAGGTTCAGACGTTTGAGGATCAGGCCCAGCACCCCAAAACCTGCCGCAATCATACAATCGGTCAGTGAATTTCGCAGCGAATAGACCCCCACGAAAGACAAGAGCAGGATCAGCACACCCAGGAACCGTGTCGGGATCCGGATGATCTTGGTCAGCAGGTTCGTCGAAAACAGAAGAAAAACCATCACAATGACGTTCAGCGCGATCAGCGCAAAATAGAGCCCATAAACCAGATCAATATTGTTCTGGAACAGCTGCGGGCCGGGGATGACGTTGTGCACATAAAACACTGACAGCATCATCGCAGTCAGCGCTTCTCCCGGGATGCCCAGGGCCAGTAGTGGTATCATCGCAGCAGCGGGCACCGCATTGTTGGCCGCTTCGGACGCAATCAGCCCCTCGGGCGAGCCTTTACCAAAGTCATCTGGCGTTTTGGAGGTTTTCTGTGCGTAGGTGTAACTCATGAATTGGGCGGTGAACTCTCCGGTGCCGGGTATCATCCCAAGAATGACACCAAAGCCCGAAGCGACGGTCGCGACCCGTTTGTGTTTCATCAGCTCTTTGATGCCTGCGGTCATCTTGCCGCTCACCGGCTTGGCGTCCGGGCTGTTATCCGGCGCCGTCAACAAAAAGAACGCCTGGCTGAGGGCGAAAAGGCCAAGTACGACAACGATCAAGTTGACGCCCGAGCTGAGGAACGAAAACCCAAACGTGTATCTTTGGGTGTAGGTCACGGCGTCAAGACCAACGGTTTGCAGAAAGATGCCGAACATCGCCAGCATTCCGGCCGCAAATATCTGCCCGCGATGGGCCAGGATCACGAGGATAATGCCCAGTAAAGCCGCCAAAAAAATCTCTCGTGAGCCAAACATAGGCGCGATAATAGCCAACACAGGCGAGAGGAGGATCAGGCACCCGATCCCGAAAATCCCTCCCCAGAAAGAAGCGCTATAGGCCAGTGAAACAGCGCGATGCGCTTCGCCTCTTTTGGTCATGGGATAGCCGTCGTACGAGGTCAACGCATTCACTGCGGTGCCGGGCGTGTTGATCAATACAGCAGGGATTGCCCCTCCATACATTGACGATCCGTAAATTCCCAAAAGCATCGTCAGGCCGACAATCGGGTCCAGCGAGAATGTAGCAGGCAGCAGGATGGCAATCGCTACTGCCGGGCCCACGCCCGGTATCGCGCCAATGATCACGCCGCCGATTGAGCCCACGAACAAGGCCAGCATCACGTCCCAACGGGCGAGCATTTCCAGTCCTGCAAACAGGTTTTCCATCATTTGGTCCGATCAGAAATAGGTCAGCATGAACTGGCGCAATCCGTCCGGCAACGCCTCGTAGATGAGGCCGCCGGGCAGGTTCACTTTCAGCAGCGTCTTGAACAACAGAACAATCACGACGGCTGCGGCGGCCGCAGCGATCAAGGTCGAGGCACGCCGATAGCCAACGCGCCGGGTCAGCGCGATCGCAAACACGACGGTTGTCAGTAAATACCCTCCATAAGGAACGACGGCCGCGTAGGCGATGAACCAACCCGCATATTCAAGCGAGGTGATCCACAGCCAAACCTCTCTCCACCGGCCAGGGATACGTTCGGACAAAGCCGACCCTAAAAGATGGAAGGCTGCAAAAAACACCATGCAGGCCAATGAGACTGCAGGCCAGAACCGTGGTTGGGCGAACAGTTTACCACCATTCTTCCAGACGGTTTGATCGGCCAGCTGCAAAAGCAGAAAGACGGAAACGATCAGAGCGATCCACGCAAAAACGATATCACCGGGTCGGCGGTAGCGTTTGAAGAGGGATTGCAGTGTTTTGACATGCGACATGACCGACCCCAATGTGATCGTAAAACAATATGGCCGGACGGTTTAGCTGCCCGGCCACTTCGTCTGGTTTATTCAGAGAGCATCGTATCAATGTTACCCAGTGTTTGGATATCCTTGTTGATCTGATCAACGACATCTGCAGCAGGCTGCCAATAAACTGCGGCACCGGTTTCAGCTGCCAAGGCTTGTGCACGATCCGACATCACAGTCTCTTTTGCCACCGCAATGATCTTATCCTGAACATCCTGAGGGGTGTCTTTGTGCACGAACAGACCGTTCCAGAGAGAGACATCAAGACCCGGTGCCAATTCCGCTACGGTCGGCGTGTCGGGTGTCAGAGAAATCCGATCAGACCCGATCGAGGCCAGAACTTTCACGTCACTCAGGCAGGGTAGGATCAGCTGCAAAGTGGTGTTGATCACGTCCACATCACCCGACGCCAAAGTGTTGCAGTCCAAAGCATCAAATGCTGCATCAGAGGCGTAGGAAAAACCCATCTCCTTGGCCAGCCCCATAGTCACCTGCGTCGGAACAAGCGGCGCTCCGAAATGTCCGAGAACCACATCGTTTTCCTGCGCATGTGCCGCTAGACCGGCCATATCGTCATAGGGGGCGTTGCCACCGGCGGCGATAACAAACGGATAGGTCAGGAAGTTGCCAAGTGGCACGAAGGGATCAGGGTTCAGTTCCGGAATTCCGATCTGGGGACCAACAGTCGGGATCGCGATAATGAAGGATCCAACCGTATAGCCATCAGCCGGTGCATTCGCGACTTCAATGGCACCAGGGAACGGACCACCGCCGCCACCGGGCTTGTTCACGACCGCTGTCGGAACTCCGTAAGCTTCCGAGAAATCCTCGGCGATCATGCGCGTCAAGACGTCTTCAAGATCACCCGGAGGCCACGGCACGACAAACTCAACAGGTTTTTCCGGATACTCCGCCTGCGCCACGCCTGCGACAGCCGTCAAAGCCAGCGCCATGGCGGTGATTGATGTGGTGAATTTAGGCATTTTTCTTCTCCCCGCTATCGGTTCATATATTAAACCGTTGTTTCGAAAAAAAGGTTGCCATGTTAATAAATACCTGTCAAACTTTTTTTAAGATGACAGGAATTGACTGCTAATGTCCTCAGCAACCAAAACACTCGAGCTTCTGAACCATTTTACAACTGACCGACCCGAGATCGGGTTGTCGCAGCTGTGCAGGCTTGCAGGGCGGGATAAAGCGACGACCTACCGGCATCTTCAGGCCCTTGAAATGGCTGGATTTGTTGAGCAAAATCCACTTTCAAAACAATACCGCCTCGGTCCGGTCGTGTTGCATTTAGCGCATGTGCGCGAGGCTACAGTGCCTCGCAAAGCCAGCGCTCGGGCCGCTCTTGTGGCCCTTTCTGATGCAACGGGTGAGACAGCCCATGTGACGGTTCTGTCCGGCAAAACGCTCTATGCGCTGGACGACTGCGAATCCCCTCGCCACGGTATTCGCGCGGTCGTCGACATCAACGTTTTCCCGCTTCATGCGACGGCATCCGGCATTTGCGCTTTGGCGTTTGGACCAGATGAGCTTTTTGATTTTGCGGTCACTAAGTTGGAAAAATTCACCGAGACCACACCGAACACCAAGGACGAGCTATCCGAGTTGATCAGCTCTGCGCGCGAGACGGGTCTTGGCCGCGGGAACCAAAGTTTCGAGGTCGAGATCCTTGGATTGGCCGCCCCCGTCTTTGATCACACCGGGTTGCTGGCCGGGGCTGTTTCCGTCGCCAGCGTAGCGTCTCGGTTCACGCCCGAGTTGGAACAGGTCACTAAATCTGAACTTATCGTCGCCGCACGCGAGATCAGCCGCAATTGGGGCGGTACGCTGCCCAGTCATATCGAGGCCGCTTGGGCCAACTCCTTGAAACAACCGCACTCAATGGAAACCACGTCATGAAAGATTCAAATTTCCTGAAAGAGAACAACGGTCGCCTGATGTGGCATCCCATGACATCTCCGAAGGACAGCATCGACAACCCGCCAAAGATCATCACTGGTTCGGATGGCGTTAACATCACCGACATTGATGGCCACCGGGTTGTGGATGGCGTTGGTGGATTGTGGAACGTCAATCTGGGGTATTCATGTCGGCCCGTGAAGGACGCGATCACAACGCAGCTTGACCGGTTGCCATACTATTCGACCTTTCGCGGCACCTCCAACGACGTCGCAATCGAGCTGTCCTATGAGTTGGGCGAGTTTTTCAAACCCGATGGTCTCAGCCGGGCGTTTTTCACGTCAGGCGGGTCAGATTCCGTTGAGACTTCCCTGCGTCTGGCGCGCCAATACCACAAATTGCGTGACGAACCGGGGCGGGTAAAATTCCTGAGCCTCAAAAAAGGCTATCACGGCACCCATGTTGGCGGGGCATCGGTGAACGGCAACGCCAATTTCCGTAATGCCTATGAGCCGCTTTTGCCGGGCTGCTACCACATCCCGGCCCCCTATACCTACCGCAATCCGTTTAACGAGACAGACCCTGAGCGACTGGCCCAGCTTTGCGCCGCTGCCCTGGAGGACGAGATCGCCTTTCAAGGCGCCAACACCATCGCCGCAATGATTATGGAGCCGATTCTGGGCGCAGGCGGGGTCATTCCTCCACACAAGTCCTTCGCCCCGATGGTTCGCGAGATTTGCAACAGGAATGGTATCCTGCTGATCACTGATGAGGTGATCACGGCCTATGGTCGCACCGGCGCGTGGTCCGGCGCTCGGCTCTGGGGTATTCAACCTGACATGATGTGCACGGCCAAGGCCATCACCAACGGGTATTTCCCGTTCGGAGCGGTGATGCTGGGCGATAAGTTAATCGAGCTATTCGAAGGCAATCCCGATGCCAAAATCGGTCATGGCTACACTTATTCGGGGCACCCTGTGGGCGCGGCCGCAGCGCTCGCCTGTCTGGCCGAAACCAAACGACTGAACGTGATCGAAAACGCGGCTGACCGAGGCACACAACTCTATCAGGGGTGCCTGAAGCTTATGGAAAAACATGATATTATCGGTGATGTGCGCGGCGGATACGGGTTGATGACCGCCATGGAAATGGTATCAGACCGGGGCTCCAAAAAACCCGTCGATGCAGCTACCGCGTCGACAGTGCAAGAGACCGCCTACCAAAACGGCGCGATGGTCCGCGTGTCGGGACCTAACCTAATTCTCTCCCCGCCGCTCGTGCTGACGGAAACTGACGCCAGTGCCATTCTGAATGCGCTCGATGCTGGCTTTAGGGCTGCCTGACGGCGAACCGGAAACTCTCAGCCTGCCACAACACCCTGTCGCTGGACTCCAAGCCCTGCGATGCCCAGCTCGATCTTGTCGCCGGGTTTCAAATAGGTCTGCGGGTTTTGACCCATGCCAACACCGGGCGGCGTCCCGGTCGAGATTACGTCGCCCGGCTGCAAGGACATGAACTGGGACAAATGCGAAATCACATTAGCCACCCCGAAATGCATCGTCCGCGTAGAACCATCCTGATAACGGTGGCCGTTCACCTCAAGATACATTGGCAAGTCTTGCGGGTCCTTGACCTCATCCCGTGTGACCAGCCATGGCCCGATCGGGCCGAACGTATCCGCCGACTTGCCTTTGACCCACTGGCCCGAGCGATGCAGCTGAAAGTCACGTTCAGACAGGTCATTAATCACGCAATACCCCGCGACATGATCCATGGCATCAGCCTCGGAGACATATTTTGCCTCTGTCCCGATGACGACGCCCAGCTCAACCTCCCAATCGGTTTTGACCGATCCGCGCGGGATTTCAATTGTGTCATCGGGACCCATGATCGACGAGGTCGCCTTGAAGAAGATCACCGGCTCGGCCGGCAGATCCATACCCGCCTCAGCGGCGTGATCGGCGTAATTCAAACCGATGCAGACGAACTTGCCCACGTGGCCAACGCAGGCGCCGATGCGGGGCTGTCCATCGACCTTAGGCAAGCCGTTGGGATCAAGCTGGCGCAGCGTCTGCAGCCCTTCGTCGCTTAGAACATCACCCGAAAGGTCATCGATCACGCCCGACAGATCCCGAATTGCACCGTCATCGTCCAACAGGCCGGGCTTTTCCGCACCTGGTGCGCCATAGCGTAGAAGTTTCATATCGTGATCCTTTTCAACTCAGATCGTCCAGCCGCCATCGATGGCAAAGGGCTGTCCGGATGTATATTTGCTTGCATCGCTTCCAAGATACAGCGCAAGTTCCGCGATTTCGTCTGCGGTTCCAATGCGTCCCATGGGTTGCCGGGCAATGAAATCGGTCATGGCTTGTTCATAGTCGCCCGTCGCCCGCAAACGGTCATGCAGACTGGGGCTATCGACCGTTCCGGGGCAGATCGCGTTGCACCTGATGCCTTGGGTCACGAAATCGGCAGCAACTGATTTGGTTAGGCCAATAACAGCCGCTTTGGACGCGCAGTAAGCGAACCGATTTGGCACACCTTTCAAGGACGATGCCACCGAAGACATGTTGATGATCGACCCACCGCCCTGTTCAAGCATCCCCGGCAGGGTTAACCGGATCAGCCGGTACATGGCTTTGACGTTCAGATCAAAACTGAAATCCCAATCCTTTTCCTCACAGTCCAGAATTGACCCTCCGGCAACGTAGCCCGCGCAATTGAACAGGATATCCAGATTGGGCAGGCTTTCGACAGAAGTCCCTACAGCCGCGGCATCGGTGACATCCAATTTCAGCGCGGTGACACCGTCGATTGCGTCCAGTTCGGCCAGAGACGCATCGTTGATATCGCTGGCGATCACCCGTGCACCTTCAGCGGCAAAAAGCGCGGCGGTTGCCCGACCAATGCCTTGCCCAGCCGCCGTGATCAAAGCGGTCTTGCCGGACAAGCGATTTGAGGGGGTAAACTGTGTCATACCTGTTCTGTCCTTCACACTTTCTCCAGAAACAATCGATCGGGATATCCCGATAACAGTCAGGCCGCAGAAAGCGGCGGATCGATAGCCTGCGCAACAATCTCGCCCGTGCCGGGATGGACCGGGTGACCTTTGACCACAACCGCGCAGCCTGCGGCCAGCGCCGAGGCGGTATCTCCGCCCGCAGTTGCGAAAGCCAACGGGAAATTTGATGCGCCGAACACCGCGATCGGACCCAGCGGGCGTTGGATCATGCGCAGATCAGGGCGCGGCAAGGGCGCTCGATCCAGCAGCGCCTGGTCGTGGCGCATGCCCAGATAGTCACCCTGTTCGATGTGATCGGCAAGAAAGCGCAACTGGCCTACGGTGCGACCAAGCTCGCCCTGCAGACGCGCTTCGGGCAAGCCGGTTTCCTGCGTACCGATCTCGGTGATCGCGTCGCCCCGGGCGTCAATCTCATCGGCTATTAACCGGAGCAAACCCGCTCGTTCCGCCCGCGCGGACCATCCGAACGTCGCAAAAGCGTCTTCGGCTGGGTCAACTGCTTTGTCTACTAGTGCCGGTGTGTCAGCGGTAAAACCATAGCTGGGGCCGTGGGCAGGTTCCGACGCAAAGGTCGCGTCTGAACCGATCCAATCGCCAGAAATCAGGTGTTTCCCGGTCAACATTAGAAGATCTCTCTCAAATCAAGCCACGATGGGCCAGGTTTCGCATCAGATGGGACGCCCCAAACCGCCATTCGGGGCATTCCGTGGACAGGCGCACGGTATTGGTCAGCGCGCCCAATTGATCATTGGCAATCGTGACGACATCACCCAGCTTATGGGTGAACCCGCCGCCGGCCGTATCCCTGTCTTGTGTCGGTGCAAAGAGCGTACCCAGAAACAGCATCAACCCGTCGGGATACTGGTGATGACGGCCGATTGTTTGCTGCACCAAATCTGTTGGGTCGCGACTGATCTGGGACATTGATGATCGCCCATTCAGAACAAACCCATCCTGTCCAGTGACAGTCAAAGTCAGTTCAGCTTTGCGCACGTCGTCCAATGTGAAGCTGTCATCGAACAGGCGGATCATTGGCCCGATCGCACACGAGGCGTTGTTATCCTTGGCCTTACTCAACAACAGAGCCGATCGCCCTTCGACATCGCGCAGGTTCACGTCGTTGCCCAAGGTTGCGCCTTTGATCACGCCCTGCGAACTGACCGCCAGAACCACTTCGGGCTCGGGGTTGTTCCAGGTTGAGATAGGGTGCAGACCAACTTCGGCGCCATAACCCACAGAAGACAGCACCTGTGCTTTAGAAAACACTTCGGCATCCGGGCCGATGCCAACTTCCAGATATTGGCTCCACAGCCCCTCCTCGATCAACGCCTGCTTCACATCGGTGGCCGCGTCCGAACCGGGGATAATGTCATTCAAGCTGTCGCCAACCTGCTTACCAATGCGTTCGCGAATGGCCGCTGCCTTGGCAGGATCACCTGCGGCCTGTTCTTCAATCACGCGCTCGACCATCGAACCGGCGAAGGTGACTCCGCAGGCTTTGACCGGTTGCAAATCACATGGCGCCAGCCAGTAGTGCCCTGCCTCAACTGGACCTAGGGCTTCACCCGGCGCGCTGCTGACGTAGTCCGCCGCATCATCGCGCTCGAGAACGTCGCGCGTCGTCGGCGCGGTTTTTGAGGTGATGTCCAGCACCTGACCACCGCGCAATGTCACAACACACGGGCCAACGCCCGAGCGTTCAATACGCCCGAGCCACAGCCCGGCAGGATCGAGGTTCAAAGTCATCCGTTCAATTCCTGAGATGGTAGGCCCGCGCAGCATTCCCCCCAAGGATGGCATCGCGCTCGGCTGTTGTTAACGCGCTTAACAGCGTGTCGGTGGTATCCAGCCATCGTTCATACGTGCTGGCCAGGGTGCAAACCGGCCAGTCACTGCCCCAGATCAAGCGGGATGGGCCGAACGTGTCCAAAAGATGCTGCACATAGGGGTGTAGATCGCCGGTCTGCCAGTCAGGCTTGGCCTCGGTCACCAGCCCCGACAGCTTGCAATAGGCGTTGGTTTGATGCGCCAATGCTGCCATGCCATCCGCCCAGTCATCGATCAGACCATCGCGGATTGCCGGTTTCGCGCCATGGTCGATTACGACCCGCATATTTGGATGCCGTTCCAGTAGCTGACGCAGCGGGCCAAGATGCTCCGGCAGGATCAGCGCGTCAAAAGTCAGATCAAGCCGTTGCACCGCCTCAAAGGCCGGGGTCAATGCCGAGCACAACATCCAGTTCGGATCGGCAATGTTCTGAATCATTGGGCGCAAACCGACGAAAGCAGGGTGTTCGGCTAAAACGGCGATCTGAGCGTCGGCATCCGAGGCTTCGAAATCAACCCATCCGACAACGCCTTTAACAAACGGAGTCTCATCCGCAAGCGATAGCATATATTTGGTTTCGGCCACGGTCGGGGCGGCCTGAACCAGAACCGTTCCGTCGATACCCGCGCGCTGCAGCAGTGGCTGTAAGTCATCTGGCAGAAAATCGCGATAGATCGAGGCCAGATCCGGCGTTAGCCAACCATAGTCGTCCCGCGCAATCGACCAGAAGTGCTGATGGGCGTCCAGCCTCAACTGATAACACCTTTTTTCAGGATGATATTACCATACAGCCTGCGTTCTCCGGTCTGAACAATCACATAGGCCGAGGCCGCGCGTTCATAAAAGGCAAAACGCTCCAGCCCCTGCACAGGCACCGGGTTGTCGGCCACCTCATCTATGATGTTTTGAAGATCCGCCACCGCATCGGGCACGATATCCGGTTCGCCCACAACCTGCATCGTCAACGCCGGGTTAGGCACAAAACTGTCCAGTGGCATTACCGATAACACAGCGCGCAACACCTCACTGGCAGTGGACCCGTCAGCCCGAATGCATTCGGGCCCAACGCTGGTTCCTGGAAAATTAGCATCTGCTATTACGATGTCATCCCCATGTCCCATGGCGCGCAACGCATGCAACAGATCGGGCGACAAGATCGGGTCGATGTTACGCAGCATTGGCAGCCTCCTCAGGCAAGGGCGCGTCAGGGCGGATGAACCCCTCGTCGCGCAAATCGGACCAAAGCGCCGCCGGAATTGCCCGTTCCATCAGCGCCACGTTGGATTGCACTTCGTTTGCGCTGACGGCACCCGGAACCACGGTTTTGACGCAGGGATGACCCAGAACAAATTGCAGTGCTGCCGCTATTAACGGAGTGTCATGTGCGGCACAGACGGCTTCGATCTTACTGACCCGGCCAAGGATTTCGGCAGGGGCATCGGCATAATTGTACTTTGCACCGGGAACAGCGCCCGTGGCCAGAATTCCCGAATTATAGGGCCCGCCAAGAATGATGCCGACGTCACGCTTTTCGCATAAAGGCAGAAAGCTGTTCAACGCCTCTTGTTCCAAAAGCGTATAACGCCCCGCCAGCAGGAACCCGTCAAAATCGCCCAGCCCCAGCAGCTTTTCACAAACCTGCCACTCATTGACGCCTGCGCCAATGGCCGCGATTTCACCCGCATCGCGCAGCTCGGTCAGCGCGCGATAACCACCGCCATCAAACAGCTCACGCACTTTGGCATCGGACATTTCCTGACTGCCCTGACTGAAGATGCAGACATCATGGACCAGCAAAATATCAGCATTTGCCACACCAATCCGTTCCCGGCTCGCCTCGTAAGAGCGCATGACGCCGTCATACGTGTAATCGAACACGATCCGTTTCTGGGGAACGTCGACAAACGCCTCCGGAGTGACCTCATGCGGGGCGCAATCCAGCAGCAAGCGTCCGATCTTAGTTGAGAGCTGGATGTTGTCGCGTCCAAAGCGTTTGACGGCCTCACCGACCCTGAGTTCCGACCGACCCAAACCGTATTGCGGGGCGGTGTCAAAGAAACGGATACCGGCATCAAAGGCGGCTTGAAGCGAGGCCTGCGCGTCCTCGTCCGACACTTTGCGATAAAGGTTTCCCAGCGGTGCACCACCAAACCCCATCCGGGTCAGAGGAACCGGTCTGGATGTGCGGCTGTTCAAAAGCTCAGTTTGTGAAACGGTCATCCTGCCTCTCGGGTGTGCTGGGAACTGAGATTAAACAGTTCTGGTTTTTCCTGCTGAAGCACTTCGATGCGCGGCATCAACTGCCCGAGATGAAGGCGCATCGCCTCTTGCGCATTTGGTACATTCTGCGCGTGGATTGCATCCAAGATCACGCGATGCTCGGAAATGGTTTCGGCAATACGTCCCGGCGTCGGCAAAAGCAGCATCCGCGCCCTGTTCACCTGTAGCGAGACGGTCTGCGCCACATCTGGCAGTTTCGAGATACCGGTAAACTCCATCAACAAAGCGTGGAATTCTTCGTCCGCCTGATAGAAGCCGGGAACATCCTCATCTTCGATCAACAGTTCCTGCAATCGCATATTGCGGCTGAGTTTTTTGCGCTGCTCATCCGTCAGATCACGCGCGACCTTGGCGACAGCAGCCAATTCCAACGCCTCGCGCAGAAAAGCGCCTTCGCGGATTTCGATCATCGAGAAATAGGAAACGCGCGTACCAGATTGCGGCACCACATCAACAAGTCCTTCGGCGGCAAGCCGGGCAATCGCCTCGGACACAGGCGCGCGCGAAACACCAAGGCGGTCGCAGATAGGCGCCTTTCTGAGGATCGCGCCCGGGGGGAAATCCAAATTTAGTATGGCCTGTTTGATTGCAAGATAGACGCGCTGCGCCAGCGACCCCTCAATCGTTGAGATGTCTTGCAAAAGGGTGGCGTCAATATCCTGGGGTTTGGTCATGGGTTCCGATCTAGCATACTAACATGTTAGTTGACAAGTAAGTGTTTTCAGCTTAGCAGTTTGGCCAAGCAAGCGGAAAAACAATGCAAGCACACGACGATTTCAAGGGCTTAATGCCGACAATACGCGATGTGGTCAGACTGAACCCGGCTGACAACGTTGTTATTGCGTTGCGGGACCTGCCCAAAGGGGGTCACCCCGCTGGTGTCCCGACGCCCCTACCCGGTTCCGTTTCCCGCGGCCACAAGATTGCCATCGCACCAATTCCAGCGGGCGAAAACGTGCTTCGATATGGGCAGATCATCGGTCAGGCCAAGTCAGACATTGCGCCGGGCGAACATATCCATATGCACAATCTTGGCATGGGGGATCACCATCAGGATTACGCGTATGCCAGCGCCAATACGCCGTTGGCCGGCATTGACGATAGCCGGACATTTCAAGGCTACATCCGCGCGGACGGCAGAGTTGGGACACGCAACTATCTCGGCATTCTGACGACCGTGAACTGCTCGGGCTCTGTTGCACGCTTTATTGCCGAGGCAGCGGCGAAATCCGGTCTTCTGGATGAATTTCCCAATGTGGATGGGATCGTGCCCATCGTCCATGGCACCGGGTGCGGCATGTCCGGCAAGGACGAGGGTTACGCCACCCTGTTCCGCACACTCGCCGGATACGCACAGCATCCGAATTTTGCAGGCATCCTCCTGATCGGGTTGGGATGCGAGGTGATGCAGGTGGCCGATCTGGTCGGCGGCCGTCCGATCCGGTCCGATGGCGCGCTGCGTTATATGACCATTCAGAACGAAGGCGGCACACGTCGCACGATTGAGCGTGGTCTGGATGAACTGCGCGGCATCGCCCAACTGGCCAATCAGGCCCAGCGTCAACCGGCACCCATCAGTCAAATCACAGTAGGGATGCAGTGCGGCGGGTCGGATGGGTATTCCGGGATCACGGCGAACCCGGCCCTGGGATACGCCTCGGACCTGTTGGTGCGCCATGGGGGCACGACCATCCTGTCGGAAACATCCGAGATTTATGGCGCTGAACATCTTCTGACCCGGCGGGCTGAAACCGTGGACGTTGGCAAAAAGCTGATCGACCGCATTCGTTGGTGGGAAGATTACACAGAACGCAATGGCGGTGAGATGGACAACAATCCAAGCCCCGGCAACAAACGCGGCGGATTGACGACCATTCTGGAAAAATCACTGGGGGCTGTCGCCAAAGGGGGCACAGCACCTCTGCGTGACGTCTACAAATTCGGTGAGCGCATCGACACAAACGGGTTTGTCTTCATGGACAGCCCCGGGTTTGATCCGTGTTCGGTCACCGGCCAGGTGGCATCAGGTGCAAACCTGATCGTGTTTACCACCGGGCGCGGCTCGGTTTCCGGCTATCAACCGACACCTTGCATCAAACTGTCGACGAATTCGGAAATGTACGCACGCATGGCCGACGACATGGATCTGAACTGCGGAGACATCGTCACCGAAGGCGTCAGCATCGAGTCCAAAGGCGAGGAACTGTTCGAAATTCTGATCCGCGTCGCTTCCGGCGAAAAAACCAAAAGCGAAGAGCTGGGCTTTGGGGGTGTCGAATTCGTTCCCTGGCAAATCGGCGCGGTCATGTAGTCCGCGAACGCCCAAGGAGGGGTCAGGGGCAAATGGGAGGGAATATGTCAAAACTGGTCGATATGACGGGGATCGAAAAATACTTCCCCGGCGTGCATGCGCTTAAGGCGGTGCAGTTCGATCTTGTTCCGGGCGAAGTTCACGCGCTAATGGGCGAGAACGGCGCAGGCAAAAGCACGTTGATGAAGATCCTCTCGGGCATTTATCAGCGTGACGGTGGTACCCTGAAAATCGAAGGGCAAGAGGTCAGCCCTACTACCCCGCGCGAGGCGCAGAATCTGGGCATCGGGATCATTCACCAGGAACTGAGCCTGATGAACGATCTGACCGTGGCGCAAAACATCTTTATTGGCCGCGAACCGCGAAAGCGATTTGGTCGGCTGGACGAGGCGGCGCTGAATGCGCAAACCGCCGAAATCTTTGCCTCGATGAACCTGAACCTTGACCCCAAGACACTTGCAGGCAGCTTGACGATCGCAAAACAGCAGATGGTCGAGATCGCCAAGGCCCTATCTCATCGATCCAAAGTTCTGGTCATGGATGAGCCGACTGCTGCCCTGAATGACGCTGAAATTGCCGAGCTGTTCGTTATCATTCGTCGCCTCAAATCCGAAGGCGTAGGCATCGTCTATATCAGCCACAAGATGGACGAGTTGAAGCAGATCGCGGACCGAGTGACCGTGATGCGCGATGGTGAATATGTTGGCACTGTGAACGCGGCGGATACCCCGATCAGCAAGATCATCGCCATGATGGTGGGCCGTGAGGTCAAGGAAGAACCTCTGCAAGTGCCTGATCTGGGAACTGCCGAAGTGGCTTTGCAAGTATCCGGACTGACCCGAAATAAAGAAATACACGATGTCAGTTTCTCGGTTCAAAAGGGCGAAATCCTGGGTTTTGCGGGGCTAATGGGTGCTGGCCGGACCGAAGTTGCCCGGGCGATTTTTGGGGCTGACCCCAAGGATAGTGGCGAAATCCGGGTGCACGGCAAAACGGTTTCGATCAGATCCCCGCAAGACGCCGTTAAGGCCGGAATCGGCTATCTGTCCGAAGACCGCAAACATTTCGGCCTCGCTACTGGAATGAACGTGCGGGACAATATTGCACTGGCCTCGATGGATCTGTTTGCCAGCAAAGGTGGTGTACTGAGTGATGGCGAGATGGCCTCAACCGCGCAACAATACATCCAGCAGCTTGGCATTCGGACGCCATCGGACAGGCAAGAGGTCAGGCTGCTGTCCGGCGGCAATCAGCAAAAGGTGGTCATTGCCAAATGGCTTTTGCGCGACTGCGACATCCTTATCTTTGACGAGCCCACGCGCGGCATTGACGTGGGCGCAAAATCCGAAATCTACAAACTGCTCGAAGATCTGGCGGATCAGGGCAAGACGATCATCGTGATCTCGTCCGAACTGCCCGAGATCATGCGCCTTAGCCATCGCATCGCAGTGATGTGCGAAGGTCGGCTGACCGGGATTTTACCCGGCGGCAAAGACACCACACAGGAAGACATCATGCATCTGGCCACGCAACGGGCGGCGGCGATGCAGGTTACAGGGACAGTCTGATGACGACAGCGACGGATATCGAAAAGAAAAAGCCACTCGCCGGTTTGGCGGATAGCGGCGCGTATCAAAAGCTGCTGGCCTTTGCCAGTCTGATCGCTTTGCTGATTGGGTTCTCGGTTGTCTCACCGAATTTCATGCAGACCTCGAACATGATCGCCATTTTGCAAGCCACCTCGGTTAATGGCGTGCTGGCCGTGGCGGCAACACTGGTGATCATCACCGGCGGGATCGACCTGTCGGTTGGTACGCTGATGACTTTTTGCGCCGTCATTGCTGGCGTTGTGCTGACCTATCTGGGAATGCCGCTGTTACTTGGCGTCGCCGCCGCCATCGCCGCAGGCGCGCTGTGCGGTCTGTGCTCGGGCACTTTTGTTGCCAAGATGAAAATCCCACCCTTTATTGCCACACTGGGCATGATGCTGATCCTCAAAGGGCTGTCGCTTGTGATCTCGGGCACCCGACCGATCTATTTCAATGACACGCCGGGCTTTGATCAGATCTCGCGCGGGTCGCTGATCGGAGAGGTTTTTCCGGCTTTACCCATCCCCAACGGCGTCCTGATCCTGTTTCTGGTGGCCATGGCCGCGTCCTATATCTTGGGGCGTACGGTTCTGGGGCGCTACACCTTTGCACTGGGTTCAAACGAAGAGGCGGTGCGGCTGTCAGGCGTCAACACCGACATCTGGAAAATGCGCATTTACGCACTTGCAGGCGGTATCTGCGGGATTGGCGGCATCCTGATCGCCTCGCGCCTGAATTCTGCCCAGCCCGCCCTTGGGCTGGGGTACGAGCTTGAAGCCATCGCTGCGGTTGTGATCGGCGGTACATCCTTGTCCGGCGGCCGCGGGACCATCCTGGGCACGTTGATTGGCGCCTTGATCATGGCTGTTCTGACCAACGGTCTGCGTGTCCTGTCCGTGGCGCAGGAATGGCAAACGGTCGTCACGGGCGCAATCATCATCCTGGCTGTTTATGCCGACATGGCACGACGCAAGAAAGCCGGCTGACCGAATAAACCAACGACAAAAATCACAATTTCAGAGGAGGAACTAAACATGTTTTCACGTCGTTTCATACTGGGGGCGCTCAGCGCTGCCACACTCGCAGCCCCGGCTTCGATGGCCTCGGCTGCGGACGAAGTATACATCCCATTGGTGTCGAAAGGGTTCCAGCATCAGTTCTGGCAGGCGGTTAAATCCGGTGCTCAGCAGGCGGCAGATGAATACGGTGTCAGGATCACTTTTGAAGGCCCCGACAACGAAACCATGGTAGATCGCCAGATCGACATGCTGGCCGCGGCCCTGGCCAACAACCCCAAAGCGATTGGATTTGCAGCCCTGGACAGTCAGGCCGCTATCCCACTGCTGAAACAAGCCAGCGACGCAGGTATTCCGATCATCGCCTTTGACAGCGGTGTCGACAGCGACATCCCGGTGTCGACAGCAACCACCGACAACCTGGCAGCCGCTGGGTTGGCAGCGGATAAGATGGCCGAGAAAATTGGTGGTAAAGGCAAAGTAGCCGTGGTCGCGCATGACCAGACCAGCCGAACCGGCATCGACCGCCGGGATGGTTTCGTCAATCGCATGGCCGAGAAATACCCCGATATCGAGGTTGTGACAGTTCAATACGGGCAAGGCGATCACCTGAAATCCACCGAGGTGACAAAAGCGATCCTGACGGCCAATCCCGATCTGAATGGCATCTTCGGCACCAACGAAGGCTCGGCCATTGGTGTTGTGAATGGTGTGCAGGAACTGGGCACCGAAGGTCTGGTGATCATTGGCTATGACAGCGGCAAGGCCCAGAAAGACGCCATCAAAAGCGGCCTGATGGCAGGTGCGATCACGCAAAACCCGGTTGGCATCGGATATGAAACCGTCAAAGCGGCGATTGCAGCTGTAAATGGTGAAGACGTTCCGGCGCTGATCGACACGGGGTTTTACTACTACGATGCGTCGAATATCGACGATCCCAAGATCGCAGCCGTCCTTTACGACTAAGATCAGGTGTCACGAACAAATGGCTCGCCTCTTTGGCGGGCCATTTCTTTTGGCACAAACTTGGAAACATGAGGGACGTATCGATGATGCAGCTGGTCAGACCGCAAAACCTCCTAAAAAACCTAGGGCCTGCCTCAGCTACTCCAAAGGAGTCTTGGACGAATAGTAATACGCAATTGCCTGAGCTCGGTTCTTGACCGAGAGCTTTTCATAGATATTGGACAGGTGGAACTTCACCGTGTTGGTTGAAATCTGCAGGTCTTTCGACAGGTCTCGGTTTGACAAACCCTTGGCCAAAGCCTCGAGAATTTCGCGTTCTTTTCGCGACAGGTTGTGAATTGGATCCTGTTGCATCTTGCGCACGTCGATGAACGGAAAGACCATTTTGCCAGCTGCCACGTCTGCACATGTTTCCAGCAGGCCTTCGACCTCACCTGAACGCGGCGCAAACCCAGCAGCCCCGGCCTGCATCGCCAATCTGGGAACATCGCCGGCGGCTTCACCGTAGACGACAAATCGCGGCGCGTTTTCCTGTTCGCGCAGAACCTCGATCAATTTGGCGGCCCCCAAAACAGGAAGAGTCCAGGCGACCACACAGACCTGAACCGGGACCCGCATCACCGCACCCAAGAACCCTTCGGCCGTTGCCGAAGTGGCAATCAAAGAGAATCGCGGATCACGTTCAAAGATTTCCGACATGGCCGACAGAACCAAAGGGTTGTTGTCGGCCAACATAACGTCAATCGGATGCTGCGAAGACTCGGCCATTGTTTTTACGCCCAAAATTTAAACAAACTACCCATAAGGGTGGGTCAATTCACTGTATACATCGGTATTCTTGCCCAAATGGGTAGTTTGTTAACCACCCAATTAGATACCCTAAAGCAGTAGTAAGTTACGTTGCGCAAAGACGCAAGCATCGCTTTTCTGACCCTCAACGCGAAGTTTGGGCGTGGATTGCCACCCAGACGCTTGAGGAGGATCATCAATGACTGCCCAGATTTTTTCCCCGCTCGAAATCCCCGAGACCCTGGCAGCAGGGCCAGGACCGGGCAACACCGACGCCCGTGTGCTGCAGGCCTTTTCCGGCGCCGGGGTGGCCGATCACATGCAAGGCGACGTCTTGCGCGGCATGATCGAATGCAAGCACATGCTGCGGCAGATCTGGGGCACGTCTAACACATATACCTTTGCGGTTGCCGGAACTGGCTGGAGCGGGCTAGACACCATGTTCTCGGCGGTCATGCCTGGCGACAAGGTTGTTGCCTTCTCAAACGGCACCTTTTCAGGCATCGATGCGCTGACCCTCAGGATCAAGGCCGCAACACCACAGGAACACGCGGCCAACCCGCTGGATCCGCCGGCGGCGAGCGTGACGGTGATCGAGGTTCCGCATGGCCAGACCGTGACTGGCGAAACGGTCGAAGCCGCATTAGCCGAACACAAACCGAAATGGGCCTTCATGGCGCATTGGGAAACCGGCTCGGGCCGCATCAACGATCTGCGCGGTTTTTCAGATGCGTGTGAACGTCACGGTGCAATGGGTCTGATCGATGCGGTTTCCTCGCTGGGCGTCGAAGACTTCCGGATCGACGACTATCCGGGGATTGCTGGTTGGGCGTCTTGCCCGCAGAAAGGCCTGTGCTGTCTGCCACTGACCTATGCGCCAGTCAGCTTTACCGACGCCTATATCGACAGCCTGAAATCAACCGGTGCTTACACCTATGTCCACAACCCGATTTTCGAGGCCCGCCATTGGGGTATCGTCGACGGTCAGGACGTTGAAAAAGGCGCTTATCACCGCACCCACTCGGGCTATGCGGTCGCCGCCTTTCATGAGTCTCTGCGCCTGACGCTGCAGGATGGGTTGTCAAAGCGGTCAGCCTCGTACCGGACACACGAAAAGGTTCTGCGCGATGCAGTAACCGCGCTGGGATGCGAAGTGAAGTCGGACATGCCTAGCCTGGTGGTGCTGAACCTGCCCGCCGAACTGGCCGGGCGCGAGATGGAACTGGTTCAGAACTGCCGCGCCCGTGGCTTTGGCATCTGGCCTACGCTCAGCGCGCCGGTTCAGGTTCGGATTGGCATCCTCAATCAACTGAACCGCCAAGCCATCAGCCAGATCGTGCGCCTGTTTGCCGAAGCCATGCATGAGCTGGGGGGCCAGGTTGACTTCGACGACATCGATGCACTGCTCCAAAGCCGCTACGGCACGTCGATCGCCGCATAATTACACTGCATAAACGGGAGGAATGCAGATGGACATTCATGAGTATCAGGCAAAAGAAGTTCTTTCGAATTTTGGTGTCGCCGTCCCATCTGGTGCGCTGGCCTACAGCCCGGAACAGGCGGCCTATCGCGCACGGGAGTTGGGAGGCGACAAGTGGATCGTCAAAGCTCAGGTCCATGCGGGCGGACGCGGCAAAGCTGGTGGTGTCAAGCTGTGCAACAGCGAAAACGAGATACACGAAGCCTGTGATGAAATGTTCGGCCGCAAGCTAGTGACCCATCAGACAGGCCCAGAAGGCAAAGGCATCTACCGTGTCTACGTCGAATCCGCCGTACCGATCGACCGAGAGATCTATCTCGGCTTTGTTCTGGATCGCTCCAGCCAGCGGGTGATGATCGTGGCGTCCTCGGAAGGCGGGATGGAGATCGAGGATATCTCGGCTGAGCGCCCCGACAGCATCGTGCGGTCCATCGTGGAACCCGCAGTGGGTTTGCAGGAATTCCAGGCACGCGAGATTGCGTTCAACCTGGGGCTCGAGCCTCGTCTGGTTCAGCAAATGGTCCGGACCCTACAGGGCTGCTATTCCGCTTTCAGCGAGCTGGACGCGACCATGGTGGAAATCAACCCGCTGGTCGTGACGGGAGACGACCGCGTACTAGCTCTGGACGCCAAGATGAGCTTTGACGACAACGCGTTGTTCCGGCACCCCCAGATTTCAGAGCTGCGCGACAAAAGCCAAGAAGACCCGCGCGAAAGCCGCGCTGCGGATCGTGGCCTGTCTTATGTCGGGCTGGATGGCAACATCGGCTGCATCGTGAACGGAGCCGGTCTGGCGATGGCCACGATGGACACAATCAAACTGGCCGGAGGTGAACCCGCCAACTTCCTGGATATCGGCGGTGGCGCATCACCCGAACGTGTGGCCAAGGCCTTTCGCCTGGTGCTGTCGGACAACAATGTGCAGGCGGTTCTGGTCAACATTTTTGCAGGTATCAACCGCTGCGACTGGGTTGCCGAAGGCGTTGTTCAGGCGCTGCGAGAGCTGCAGCTTGATCTGCCAGTGGTCGTGCGCCTTGCAGGGACGAATGTGGAGGAAGGCCAGAAAATTCTGGCCCAATCCGGCCTGCCGATCATCCGCGCCACAACCTTAATGGAAGCTGCCGAGCGCGCCGTTGGCGCCTGGAAGAGCGATCTGACCCAAAACACCAAGATGAGGGCCGTGTAATGAGCATTCTCCTCGACCGCGACACACGCGTAATTGTTCAGGGCATCACCGGACGTATGGCGCGCTTTCACACTAAGGACATGATCGACTATGGCACCAATGTTGTCGGCGGCGTTGTTCCCGGCAAAGGCGGCGAAACCGTCGAAAGCGTGCCCGTTTTTGACACCGTCAAACAGGCCTTTGAGGCCACCGGCGCAGAGGCGAGCCTTGTGTTTGTCCCGCCCCCGTTTGCTGCGGATTCAATCATGGAGGCCGCAGACGCAGGCATCCGCTATTGCGTTTGCATCACAGACGGCATCCCGGCGCAGGACATGATCCGGGTCAAGCGCTACATGTACCGCTATCCCAAGGACAAGCGGATGGTTCTGACCGGCCCGAACTGTGCCGGAACCATCAGCCCAGGCAAGGCCCTGCTGGGTATTATGCCGGGTCACATCTACCTGCCCGGTAATGTCGGCATCATCGGTCGATCCGGTACGCTGGGCTATGAGGCTGCGGCGCAGCTGAAAGAGCGCGGCATCGGTGTCTCGACCAGCGTCGGGATCGGAGGCGATCCGATCAATGGGTCCTCGTTCCGCGACATTCTCGAACGGTTTGAATGGGATGCCGACACAGAAGTCATCGCCATGATCGGCGAGATCGGAGGGCCACAAGAGGCCGAGGCGGCCGAATATATTCGCGATCATGTCTCAAAACCCGTCGTCGCCTATGTCGCAGGTCTGACCGCACCGAAGGGCCGGACAATGGGCCATGCAGGGGCGATCATCTCGGCCTTTGGCGAAAGCGCCTCGGAAAAGGTCGAGATCCTCTCGGCTGCCGGTGTCACGGTGGCTGAAAACCCGGCTGTCATCGGCGAAACCATCGCCCGCGTCATGAGAAAGGCAGCATGATGGTCAAACCTTCGGTTCTTGTCACCCGTCGTTGGCCCGCCGCCGTCGAGGCGCAATTGGCCGAAAACTATGATGCGGTCTTGAACACCGGGGACAAACCCATGTCCCCGGCCGAGATCCGCGAAGCACTGAAAAGCTATGATGCGGTGCTGCCCACAGTGACCGACACGCTGAACGCAGAAGCCTTGGATGTGCCCGCTGCCCAGACCAGGATCCTGGCCAATTACGGCGTCGGCTACAGCCATATCTGCGAGCCATCGGCACGGGATCTGGGGATGACCGTCACCAACACGCCCGATGTATTGTCGGAATGCACCGCCGATCTGGCAATGACCTTGCTGTTGATGGTGGCCCGCCGCGCGGGTGAAGGCGAACGTGAACTGCGCGCAGGTGGATGGTCCGGCTGGCGACCGACGCACCTTGTTGGCACCAAAGTGTCAGGCAAGACGCTTGGCATCATTGGGTTTGGCCGCATCGGTCAGGAAATGGCACGGCGCGCCCATCACGGGTTTGGCATGAAAATCCTAGTTCAGAACCGCAGCCGTGTATCGCCAGAGGTCTTGCAGCGCTGTAACGCCACGCAAATCGACACCGTGGATGAGCTGTTGCCGCAATGCGATTTCGTCTCGCTGCACTGCCCGGGTGGGGCAACAAACCGACACCTGATCAACTCACGCCGGTTGGACCTGATGAAGCAGGATGCTTACCTGATCAATACCGCACGCGGCGAGGTGGTGGACGAGTTTGCTTTGATCCAGGCGCTGATGTTTGACGTGATCGGCGGTGCCGCACTGGATGTGTTTGATGGCGAGCCACGGATCAGCCCGGACCTGCTGCAATGCGACAACCTGGTGATGCTACCGCATTTGGGCAGCGCGACCCGCGAAGCCCGAGAGGCGATGGGGTTCCGTGTCCTGGATAATCTGAATGATTTCTTTCAGGGTCGCCCGCCGCGTGACCGGGTGATCTGATGCAAGCTTTGGCTCAGGAAACTCGGCCTTCGCACGACTCTTCGACCTATGCCGAAGGGCTGCGGATCGAATTGCGGATGCTATGGCGGAACATCCTGCTGAAGCGAGCCCCGCATGTGGCCATCTGGGCCGAGGCCACGACACTGGCACCCATCCCAACAGGCCCGGCGGCAACACCATATCTGCAAGCCCTGTCCATCTGGTTTCAGCTTCTGCGCCTCATCGACGAAAACGCAGATGTGCGAAACCGTCGCCTGACCGAAACCAACGACGGCGCTGATGCGGTCGAAGGTGGGTTTGCCCAGGCATTGTCTGATGTGTGCCCGACCGCCGAGCAAACCGAAAAGTCGGCAAGCAGGCTTTTGGCTGGTCCCACGCTGACGGCACACCCGACCGAGGCAAAGCGCGTTACCGTTCTGGAGATTCACCGCCGCATCTACCGCGTCCTCGTCAGCCTTGAAACGCAGCGCTGGACGCCGACAGAACGGGCCGGGCTGCTGAACGATCTCGAAGGTGAGATCGATCTGCTGTGGTTGACCGGCGAGTTACGCCTGTCCCGCCCCAGCCTGCGGGATGAGATCGAGTGGGGATTGCAGTTCTTCCGCGACGCAATCTTTGACGCAGTGCCGCAGGTCATGGACCGGTTCGATCAGGCCTGCCTGCACGTTCTGGGCCAGACCGTGGATGCGACCCCCAAAATCCGCTTTCATAGCTGGATTGGCGGAGATCGGGATGGCAATCCGAATGTGACCACTGACATGACGGCGCTTGCCTTACAACGCGGACAAGAGACTGCGGTCGATCTTTATGATCAGGCCCTTGATCAGGTGGCCAGCAGGCTCAGCATCAGTGCCCTGATCCTACCCTTACCTCAGCCCCACGCTGCGAGATTGCAAACAATCATTGACTGTGTGCCAAACAGCACTCGAAACCCCAACGAACCATTCAGACAAGCCCTCAGCGCTATTCGCCAGAAATTAACAGACGGGATGTATGACCACATCTCACAATTCATCAGTGACCTCGATGCGCTTGATGCCGCACTTTGCGCCGTCGACGCAGCTATTCTGGCCCGCAGGCACGTCCGGCCACTGTGCCGCGCGGCAGCGGTTTTTGGCTTCCGCACCGCAACGCTGGATATCCGCCAGAATTCAACCGTCACGACCAGCGTTTTGGCTGAGATCTGGTCCATGTCCGGAACCGCCCCTGAATATGGGTCACCCGAATGGTCAGCCCGGCTGCGCGCCGAATTGGCGGATCAAAACCTGCAATACCACGAACGGGACGGATTGAGCGATCAGGCGCAGGAATTACTGGCCCTGCTGGCCCTCGTGCATTCAGTTCGGACGGGACCTGATCCAAATGCGGTGGGGCCTTTCATCCTGTCGATGACCCGCTCTGCCGACGACATTCTGGGGGTCTATCTGCTGGCCCGCTATGCGGGGTTTGGGTCGGAAACGCTTGATATTTCTGTGGTTCCTCTTTTTGAAACAATCGCCGACCTGCGCAACGCCCCGTCGATCCTGCTGGACGTTCTGAATGTGCCCCTTGCCCGCCGCAGCCTCAAAACCGGTGGTAACGTGATCGAGGTGATGCTGGGCTATTCTGACAGCGGCAAAGATGGCGGCTATTTCTGCTCGACATGGGAGCTGGAGCGCGCGCAACGCCGGATTGTCACCGCGCTGGCGTCGCAGGGCTTTTGGGTCGCGTTTTTTCATGGGCGTGGCGGTTCGGTCAGCCGTGGTGGCGCACCCACCGGACGCGCCATCGCCGCACAACCCAACGGAACCATTGCGGGACGTTTGCGGGTCACTGAACAGGGCGAAGTCGTGTCGACCAAATATGCCAATCGCGGAACGGCAGCTGCGCATCTGGAGTTGTTGCTCTCCAGCACGCTGCGCCACACGGCCGACCAGAACGAACCCCTGCTGCGGCCAGAATTCGATGACGCGCTGGATGCGTTGTCCGAACTATCGCAAACGGCCTATATCTCACTGCTGCAAATGCCAGGGTTTCTGGATTATTTCCAGCAGGCCAGCCCGGTCGAAGAACTGGCCAGGCTGAAAATCGGATCGCGTCCGACCCGCCGGTTCGGGGCGGCCAGTCTGGATGACCTGCGCGCCATTCCATGGGTCTTTGCATGGTCGCAAAACCGGCACTTGATCACTGGTTGGTATGGGTTCGGCTCTGCTATGGCCAGCTTTCGCAAGTTTCGCGGCGCGCGCGGCGACGAGGTGTTGCAGGATCTGTTTCAGCACTCGCGCCTGTTCCGCCTTGCTGTCGATGAAATGGAAAAATCGCTTTATCAAACCGATCTCGACCTTGCTGAACAATATGCGGGTCTGGTGCAGGATGCCGATATTCGCACCCGGATTTTCAGGATCATTGCTACAGAATATACCAATGCCTCCACCGCAGTGCAGTTTCTGACCGGTGGTCAGGCCATAGGGCACCGCTTTCCACGTTTGTGCGAACGGTTCGATCGCAAGCGGGCAGAGCTGACCCGCATTCACACGCTGCAGGTCGATTTACTTCGCCAAGCCCGTGATGAGCCTCAGGCTGGAACGGTTCCGGTTCCACTCTTGCAATCCATGAACGCCATTTCAGCCGGTCTCGGTTGGACCGGTTGACCCGTACGAAGGAGATCCGACGTGAATGCACCCCATCGAAATGACGGTTTTTTCACCCAGTCCCTATCTGATCGTGACCCTGAGCTTTATGGCTCGATCACGTCCGAGCTGGGTCGCCAGCGTGATGAGATCGAA
>NZ_JBQFPW010000009.1:0-208954 GCF_056536585.1 Ruegeria sp. CK2 | reverse complement strand
GCCGCACCTTTGGTGCGGCGCCACCCCCACTAATGTAAAAGCCCTTGTCAAAAGGGCATTTCACAGGCGGGAGGTTTTCAGGCTTTGATGACAACGCTTGGTGAGACGACATCGATGCCCAACGCCTTACCGACAGCGTAATAGGTCAACTTACCGGCGTGAACGTTTAGACCCGCTAACAAATGCGGGTCGTCCTGACACGCCTGTTTCCAGCCTTTGTCCGCAAGTGACAGCATGAAGGGCATCGTCGCGTTGCCCAATGCGATTGTAGATGTGCGCGCAACCGCCCCCGGCATGTTGGCAACGCAATAGTGCATCACTCCATCCACTTCGTAGATCGGATCGGCATGGGTCGTGGCCCGGGATGTTTCAAAGCAACCGCCCTGATCAATGGCGACGTCCACCAAAACCGCACCTGGCTTCATAGTGGAAAGCTGCTGACGGGTGACCAGTTTTGGGGCTGCAGCGCCGGGGATCAACACCGCACCGATAACCATGTCAGCGGTCTGGATCAGTTCGGCTGTTGCACCAGCGGTCGAATATTGGTTCTTGAACAGGCCGCCAAAAACATCATCCAGGTATCGCAACCGTGGCAGCGAACGGTCCAGCACGGTGACGTCCGCGCCCATACCGGCCGCGATCTTGGCTGCGTGAGTGCCGACGACGCCACCACCGATGACCACGACATTGGCGGGGCCCACACCAGGAACGCCACCCATCAGCACGCCGCGACCGCCATTGGCTTTTTGCAGGGTCCAAGAACCGACCTGAGGCGCAAGCCGACCTGCAACTTCGGACATCGGAGCCAACAGCGGTAGACCGCCACTGGCATCTGTGACGGTTTCATAGGCGATCGCCGTGCATCCGGATTCGATCAGGTCATGCGTCTGGTCCGGATCGGGGGCCAGATGCAGATAAGTGAACAGCAATTGCCCTTCCCGCAGCATCTTGCGTTCTACCGCTTGTGGTTCCTTGACCTTCACGATCATATCGGCCGTTGCAAAAACCTCCTCTGCGGTGTCCACAATGCGCGCTCCGGCCGAGACATAGGCCTCGTTTTCAAAGCCTGCGCCGATCCCGGCTCCGGTTTCGATCAGCACTTCATGACCGCGCGCAGTCGCTTCCTGAGCAGCGTTAGGGGTCATGCCGACGCGGAATTCCTGAGGTTTGATTTCCTTGGGGCAACCGATTTTCATTTGTGGTCTCCGTTTGTAAACTGCCTAAATTATGAGCATTTTTAGCGCAATTATTGTGAAACAAAACGTGCCTTTGGGCTGACTTTTGAAAGAATATCCCGTAGAAGCTAATCTTCTTGCAATGGATGTGCGTCAATGAGCTTGGATACGACGGATCGTAAGATTCTGGCCGCCCTGCAGCGAAATGGCCGCATGTCGAATGCGGAATTGTCCGAACAGGTGAATCTGTCACCATCAGCATGCCATCGCCGTGTGCAGCGGTTGGAGTTTGATGGGTATATCCGCAACTACGTGGCTTTGCTTGATGCCCGAAAAATGAATGTTCCAACAACCGTGTTTGTCGAGATCACGCTGCAAGGGCAGGCCGAGGAAGTTCTGGAAGCGTTCGAAAAGGCCGTGGCGCGTATTCCGGATGTGCTGGAATGCCATCTGATGGCGGGAACGGCGGACTATATCCTGAAAGTGGTTGCTGAAAACACCGAAGATTTTGCCCGTATTCACCGTCAGTATCTGTCGCGGTTGCCAGGGGTTGCTCAGATGCAAAGTTCTTTCGCTCTGCGTACAGTTTTCAAAACCACGGCTTTGCCGGTCTGATGTCTTAGACTGAACCGGGATACGTAAAGAGGGCGAGATGCAGGAAATTGAACCCGAAATGCATCGCTACAGGCACCCATAGACGACCGGTTGCAATGTAACCCATCCCAAGCCCCACGCCCAAAAGCGTTGCAAAAACCACCAACTCAAGCCCGCCGCCAATATGAGCAAGACCAAACAACAAGCTGGCGACAGCGATCCCGCCAGCCGTCCCTAGCTTTGACCCTAGCACCGGCTGCAGATAGCCGCGAAAGAACGCCTCTTCCGCCAAGCAAGTCAGGAACAGGTTTGAGAAGGCAAAGATCAACCACCAGGACGGCAGGCCAAACTCAAGTCGTACGGCTCCGGCATACAGCCCCAAAGCGAACAAGAGCGGGAGCAGTCCGGTTCCAAGTACAAGGGGCGCGATGCGTGTTCTTTGGTGGCTGTTCAACATTCCCGGACAGACCAGCAGGACCGCAAAAAACACCATTGGCTTGTCGACGTTAAGGAACATCGTGAAAGTAGAGCTGCCGGCACCTGCCGTCACCTGATCCAGAATACGTGTGTTGTTGAACCCGGGCAAAAGATGCGCACCTAGCGCCAAACACCAAATTATCAGTGCAATATGCCCGATGGCGGCGAGCCACCCTGATTGGTGTCGGAGGTGGAACGCACCTAGCAAACCAACACCCACAAGTGCAGTTGCCAGCGGTGACATCAGCCCGATGATCAAAGAGACGAGCCCGAACAAAGCCAATAGCGACAGGCCTAGGGCGGATCGCCCCGCGAATGCCGCCAATTGCGCCGTGATCAGGATCAGCCAAGGCCAGATTTCAGGCAGGAGAGAGAGAAATTGCGTCACGCCCATCTCATTGATTGGAGTCCGGCTGTGATGCCGCGCATTTGCACCTCAGCACAAGACGCGAATTTGATCTATAGCGGTAATGCCCATGCAATGCGTCGATTCTAACGCTTGTATCCACAGGGCGAGACGTTCACATTCAATCGGATACGGCACAGCTACCCCAGTGCCGAAAGTGCTTTGCAGGTTCGATCCGGTCAAGCCGGGGCATTGCGGTGACATCATTTTATCAGATGACATCAGGCAGTTACACACACCCGGTACGGTCCGAACCCGATGACTGAGAAGGAGCAGACCTTGGCATACGAAAACAATGGCGCCCCCAAAGACTGGCTCGAAGCCGAGCTTGAAGACACGTTGGACGAAGATTTTGAGATTGAATTCAGCGAACCCATGCTTTCGATGGAGGTTCGCAAGATCTATCGCGAACAGCATCCAGACATGTTGGATCGCAAGGTCTATTTTCGCAATCTGTTGCGGCTGCAGGCTGAATTGATCCGGGTTCAGGACTGGGTTCAGCACACGGGCGCAAAGGTTTGCATTCTGTTCGAAGGGCGCGATAGCGCGGGCAAAGGAGGGGTGATCAAACGTATCACACAACGGTTGAACCCACGTGTTGCACGTGTTGTCGCCCTGCCTGCGCCCAGCCGTCGTGAGCAGAGCCAATGGTATTTCCAGCGCTACGTGCCGCATCTGCCAGCGGCGGGTGAAATCGTGTTGTTCGACCGGTCCTGGTACAACCGCGCCGGGGTCGAACGCGTGATGGGGTTTGCAAGCGAGGATCAGGTCGAGCAGTTCTTTAAAGACGTTCCCGAGTTTGAGCGAATGCTTGTGCGCTCGGGGATCATCCTGCTGAAATACTGGTTCTCGATCACCGACGAAGAACAGCAGTTGCGATTCCTAATGCGTATTCACGATCCGATGAAACAGTGGAAGCTGTCGCCGATGGATCTGGAGTCTCGCATTCGTTGGGAGTCCTATACTAAAGCCAAAGAGGACATGTTATTTCGCACCAATATCCCCGAGGCACCCTGGTACATTGTTGAAGGCAACGACAAAAAGCGCGAGCGATTGAATTGCATCGAACACTTGCTGACGAGAATTCCGTATGACGATGTTCCGCAGGAAAAGGTTAATCTGCCGGATCGGCGGTACAATCCGGAATACGAGCGTCGCATCCTGCCCGACGAGTTGTATGTGCCTAAAATCTACTGACAGCAAACGGCCTAAGGTGGTGCGAGGCAGAAGCTACTGCCCCGCACCGGAGCGCCTGATCAGGCGGCGTCCATCATGCAGTCAAAGCTGAACGTGTTGAACATATAGAAGTCACAGGTATCGTCCGTGACCATGTCCACATCGTTTGCCGTCGCTTCTTCTTCCTGATTGGTTCCTGACCGCGGAACCATCTCGAAGGCATCCGTGTCACCCGCATCGTTTGCCGCTGTTTGGGTGGTGTTCCAGTTGAATTCATCCAACTGTGTGTGCAGCCCTTCGATGAATGATGTGAGTTCATCCAGGAAAGCCTGAACATCGAAACAGGCGAGTTCTGGTTCACCAGCATCGACCACGTCTGTTTCTGGGGTCTCTTCCCCGGGCTCTTCGGTCTCGGTGACGTCGGTGCCCGGCGTTTCAGGTTCTTCGGTTTCCGGGGTTTCTGTTTCAGGCTCCTCGGTCTCTGTGACATCAGTGTCAGGGGTTTCGGGCTCTTCAACCTCAGGAGTTTCCACTTCCGGCTCCTCAGTCTCGGTCACATCCGTCTCCGGAGTTTCCACTGTAGGTTCTTCCGTTGCGGGGGTTTCGGGTTCTGGCTCTTCTGTTTCCGTCACCCCAGTTTCCGGAGTTTCGACCTCTGGCTCTTCCGGCTCAGCGACTTCCTCGGTTGGGGTTGTGGGCGCGGGTGCTGTGGGGGCATTGCCGTTGTCCAGCATCACAGGACCGTCGGTGTTGGCAAAGTTCTGTGTGACCATGACGGCGTCATAGCCCTGCATGTCACCGGTTTCGATGCCGATTCCGATGTACTTGAAATCAGGGTTCAGTATGTTGGCCCGATGACCGGGGCTGTCCATCAGACCCTGATGCAGTTGAACGACGTCATCGTTGATGCCAGGCGCACCGCGTTCAGATTGCCAGGCAATGTTTTCGCCGGTGCGCCAGCTTCCCGACAGGTCAAACCCGGCATCTTGCATACGCTGAGTTGCCGAGGAGCCCCCCGATCCGGTGTGGCTGAATGTGTCCGAGTTCAGCATCCATTCGCTGTGATCCTCGGATGAGTCGTTCAGCCGGGTCTCAAGTTGCAGCGGATCAAGCCCGCGGGATGTGCGTTCCTGATTGATAAGCGCGAGCATTTCACGCTCGAACGTGCTTGCAGTCGACATAAGTGCCTCCGTTTTATGGTTGTGTCCTTGTGGACGCGGCCACTTAGAAGTGAGCATGTCGAGAGAAATAGGGAGGTCCGTTTATCGCGCGAATTTTGGCGACGCAGTGCTACCGCCGCGGGATTCGTTGCGCTGCAAAATGCCGGGCAAAATGCCGCTGACAGGAAAATGGCAGCTTGTCGCACGTATAAAAGCCGAGTCGGCGGATTGTATCCGGTCCCAAAAACGACAAACCCCCGGGCGATGCCTCGGGGGTCGTCAAATAGTGTCATCCAAAGCTGGACGAGTCAGGCAGCTCTTAGAGCAAACCTTCGCGCTGTGCTTTCTTACGTGCCAATTTACGGGCACGGCGGATCGCTTCAGCTTTCTCGCGCGCTTTTTTCTCGGACGGTTTCTCGAAATGTTGCTTAAGCTTCATTTCACGGAACACGCCTTCGCGCTGCAGCTTTTTCTTCAGGGCACGAAGCGCCTGATCGACATTGTTGTCGCGAACACTAACCTGCATGTGGTTGTCACCACCTTTCTAGATAGAGTTGCAAGGAAATTGCAGGAGTTGGCCGTATAGCAAAGCGCCCCTATGTTGTCTAGTACTGGGTCCGAGAACCGGAGAACCACCATGACCGTTACTTACGAAGACGCCAAACAGCAGTTGTTGAACGCCATTTTGAACCATGTTCCGTTCGACGGCTGGTCTGAAACAAGCTTTCGCGCTGCAATCACAGACAGTGATCTCGAGGACGGTTTGGCACGTGCCATTTGCCCACGCGGGGCAGTCGATTTGGCGCTGGCCTATCACGCTCGCGGTGACGCGGTTATGTTGGAACGGATCAAGACCGAAGATATGAGCGGCCTTAAATTCCGGGAAAAAATCGCTGCTGCCGTGCGCTATAGGCTTGAGGCGGTCGAAGATAAGGAACTTGTGCGTCGTGGGATGACCTTGTTTTCCCTGCCGATGCATGCGGGCGAAGGCGCCAAGGCCGTGTGGCAGACCTGCGATATGATATGGGACGCGCTGGGTGATACGTCGGATGATGTGAACTGGTATACCAAGCGTGCAACTTTGTCGGGCGTGTATTCCTCCACCCTGTTGTTCTGGCTGGGCGATGACAGCCCCGACCATCAGCGGGCATGGGAGTTTCTGGACCGCCGCATCGATGACGTCATGCAATTTGAGAAATTGAAAGCGCAGGTGAGGGACAACCCGTTGTTCAAGCCTTTCCTTGCGGTGCCCAACTGGCTGGCAAGCCAGGTGAAAGCTCCGATGAAGATGCGGGCCGACTTGCCCGGATTGCTCAACCCGCGAAAATAGAACCTCGTTCCATCTGGGCCTCTGTTCGGATGCCTGCTAGGCATTGAGCAAAGGAGATTTGCTCATGACTCAGATGATGCGCGCCGTTGAGATTACCAAGCCGGGTGGCCCCGATGTTTTACAGCTGACCGAAAGACCCGCGCCCGAACCGGGGGCAGGGCAGGTGGTTATCAAAGTCGCGTATGCCGGAGTCAATCGACCCGACGCACTGCAACGCGCGGGCGCTTATGATCCTCCGCCCGGTGCGAGTGATCTGCCAGGCCTTGAAGCGTCGGGCGAAGTTGTTGCTTTGGGCGCGGGGGTCGAAGGCCTGTCTGTTGGCGACCAAGTTTGCGCCCTGCTGCCCGGCGGTGGATATGCCGAGTATGTGGCTACTCCGGCTGCGCATTGCCTGCCGGTACCGCAAGGCATGGGCCTCAAAGAAGCCGCCTGTCTGCCCGAGACATTCTTTACCGTCTGGTCCAATGTCTTTACGCGCGGTGGTTTGAAAGCCGGCGAACGTTTCTTGGTCCATGGCGGATCCAGCGGGATCGGAACGACCGCGATCCAGTTGGCCAACGCATTTGGCGCAAGGGTGTTTGCCACTGCTGGGTCGGATGAAAAGTGCGAGGCTTGTGTCAATCTTGGAGCCGAAAAGGCCATCAACTATCGCGATGAGGATTTCGTTGGGGTCATGCGGGCCGAGGGGGGGGCGAATCTGATTCTCGACATGGTCGGTGGCGATTACATCCCTCGCAACGTCAAGGCTCTGGCCGAGGACGGACGCTTGGTGCAGATAGCCTTTCTGCAAGGTCCGATGGTCGAGTTGAACTTTGCGCTGATGATGGTCAAACGCCTGACGCTCACGGGAAGCACATTGCGGCCGCAAAGTGATCTGGCGAAAGCTCAGATTGCCCAGGATCTGCAGGAGGCCGTTTGGCCGTTGCTGGAGGCTGGCAAAGTTGCGCCGGTGATGGACAGTGCGTTTGATCTGTCGGATGCGGCTGCAGCCCACGCCCGGATGGAAAGCTCTGGTCACATCGGAAAGATCGTTCTGAACGTATCGGGGTAACCCTGGTCAAACGGATGGGTCAGGCGACTGCGCGTCGATACAGGTGCCAGGTCGCATGACCCAATATCGGCATAACCACAATCAGTCCCAGCAACATCGGGATGGCACCGATCACCAGCAGGGCTGCGACGATGAAACCCCAGGTCAGAATAACACCGGGATTGTGCCGCAGCACGCGGACCGAGGTCACCACTGCAACCGGGAGACCGACTTTCTGATCAAGCAGTAACGGGAAACTGACGACGCTAACGGCCAGGGCGCATAGGGCAAACAGAAATCCAACGGCCGTGCCGAACAGGATCATGGTCCACCCCGCTCCGGTTGTGAGAACCTGCGTGGCAAATGCAGCGAAGGATGTGGGTGGTTCCGGGCCTAAAGTGTGAACGTAAATGCTCTGCGCGACCATCAGCCAGATGAGCAACAGCATCACAAGATAAAACCCCAACACAAGGATGGCGCCAAAGGACGGTGATCGGAACACGCCGAAGGCGTCCAGCCAATGCACCTCGCTGCCTTGCTCACGCTTGCGGCTGATCTCGTACAATCCTACCGCAGCGACCGGGCCGATCAGGGCGAACCCCGCGACGAGTGGCGCCAGCAATGGCACCAAATTCATGTTCAATGCGAATCCGAACATCAACAGCCCGGCGATCGGGTAGATCAATACGATAAAGATCGCGTCTGCCCGTGTTTCGAGAAAATCGTGGTATCCGGCCCTCAAACAGGCACGCAAGTCCTGCAGGGTGAGTGTTTGGACCATGGGCAGCTGTTTTGTATCCGAACTGCCGATCCGGGAAACGCTTTCCGAAACGTGATCACCTGTCGCCCCCAGACTCTGGGCGGCCCAGCTGATCGGATTTCCGATTGTTTTAGCCATTTTCATCCCTTTCCTGGCGATTTCTGCGCCGCGGAATGGATCCGGCTCTGGTTGCCCGTGGCCGGTCCAGCCGGCAACACTTGGGACCAGTATACCACAATTTGCCGGATATCGGGATCAACACCGCAAGATCATCTGATTGCCCCATCTTGCAGGCATGTTAGCGTAGGATCAGACACGAGGAGGTCAGCATGCCGCAAACATCGCGTACGGTTGTCATTCATGAATTCGGCGGGCCAGAGGTCCTGAAGATCGAAGACCAGCCGATTGGCGAACCCGGCCCGGGCGAGGTTCTTATTCGTCACCATGCCTGCGGGTTGAACTTTATCGATGTTTATCAGCGCACAGGCCTTTATCCGCTGGATCTACCGCACGCACTTGGCATGGAAGCTGCCGGTCTGGTTGAGGCTGTGGGCGAAGGCGTGATCCATCTGGAGCCGGGTCAACGCGCTGCCTATGCTGCGGCCCCATCCGGTGCGTATTGCGAAGCCCGGGTGATGCCCGCTGCGCAGGTCTGCCCTCTGCCGAATGGTATTTCATACGATGCCGCAGCCGCGATGATGTTAAAGGGCCTGACGGTCGAATACCTGTTCCACCGAACAACTCCGCTGAAACGGGGGGATACCGTCCTGTTCCATGCGGCTGCCGGAGGTGTGGGATTGATTGCCTGCCAATGGGCGAAGTCCGAAGGCATCACCCTGATTGGAACCGCAGGTACGAATGAAAAATGCAGTCTGGCGCAATTCAATGGTGCTGCGCATTGCATCAACTACCGGACAGAAAATTTTGCCGAGCGCGTGGCCGAGATCACAGGCGGTAAAGGTGTCGATGTGGTTATGGATTCGGTTGGGGCAGATACGTTCGAAGGATCTTTGGACTGCCTGAAACCGTTGGGTATGATGATTTCCTTTGGCAATGCGTCTGGCCCGGTTCCGCCGGTGAACATCGGTGTTCTTGGTCAGAAAGGATCGCTCAAGATCACGCGGCCAACTCTATTCACGCATATCGCCGATCACGCGGTGTGTCAGGCGATGGCGCGGCGTTTGTTTGGAAAGGTCGAAGGGCGCGAGGTCAAGATACATATTGATCAGCGTTTCCCTTTGGATCAGGTCGCCGATGCGCATCGCGCGCTTGAAGCGCGACAGACCACAGGCAGTACTATTCTGGACGTCTGAAACAAAAAGACCCGGCGCGATACGCCGGGTCGATCTTCATGGCAGCTAGGAACTTAGAACCGATAGGCTGCCTTGATCTGGAATGTGGTCGCATCCACATCAATACCTGACGAATTGAAGTCATCAAATTCGTGATAAAGCAGTTCGCCAGCGATGCTGATATTGGGGGCGACGATCTGTTCGTAACCGGCACCGATGAACCAGCCATCGTCGCTGCCCAGAGTATCGGTATCTGCCTCGGCATAGCCGGCGGTTCCGTACAGCAAACCCTGCGGGTTCACTTTGTAGCCTGCGCGTGCCTTCAGGCGCCAGACGTTCTCGACCGTTGCAGCGCCAGACAGGTCAACATCGGACCAGTCATAGTCAAAACCACCGCCAACAACCCAATCCCCTAGGTCATAGTCATAGCCCAGGATGATACCACCGATCAGCCCGTCTCCGTCGACGCCAGACGCGCTGGTGTCTATGTCGGCATACCCGATCTGGGCACCGCCATAAAAACCTGTCCAGTTGCCCGAAGACTGCGCCATCGCAGATCCTGCTACCAAAGTCGCGACGGCGGTGACGAGTGCCAATTTTCCTGTCATCTGTTTATCCTTTCGATCAAAATTCCCAACTGCACGGCCAAATTCACCTGCGTGCATCTACAAACTTCTACGGTCCGGTCGTGGAACCGGATCACTGATGTTTTTTGTATTCCGACCCGAGTCTCGGCTGCTCCGATTGCCTTCGGAGGTCTGCATCCACATCAAGAGGACGCTTGTTTCCAGACTAGATAGGTTTGGTACATCATGCTTTCAAATGAGGTGCGGCGGCGGAACACTCCGCCGCCGACATGTTCATGGTTTTCAGCGGATTATTGCTGCAATTCCGCCGGATCCTTGTCGGCGATGTCAGTCCAGTTTGCGCTGGCCTGTTCGATAAAGCCCGGGATGTCGCCTTCCCAGCGTTCCTGGATGTCTTTTGACAGGTTCAAATACAGTTTGTTGTCGACGATTTTCCAGTGGTTAGGGTCGCCGTCAAACTTGAAACCCATCGCGGCACCGAAGGCGCAATAGCCGCCATAGGCCGGAAGATAGGCTGCCGGGTTGGCCTCAAATGCGGCTTTATTTTCTTCCGATGAAAAGCGATACATCGCGTCGTCATGCAGAGTGGTGATGCGGTAGTCCCCTTTGGTGGCTTCGCCTTCAGAGAAATAGGCAACGGGGTCATACCCTTGCATGGCCAACCCGGTCGAACTTGCGTTGATTTCAACACCAGCGGCCAGGGCCGAAGTCGCGATTGCAACAGACAGCGCGACGCCGCCAACCAGAGATTTAAACGTATTCATAGCTTCACCTTTCGTGAATGGGTCACCGTGTGTCGCTGAAATTGCAACTGATGACGCCAGGGTTTTGTCCAGTGCGGCCGGTAATTTGCCGTCACAAAATCTCAGGTGGGAAGCGGCCGGATCACGTTCAAAGCAATCAATCGTGAATGTGCAGCAGTGAAGAGTGCATGTTCAAAAACGCAGGGTGTGTCAGCTGTCTGGCTCAAGTGCTATAACGAACTCGGTCACCTTGCGTGCGGTCATTTCGCATGGGCGCAGCAGCATCCCACTGTTTTGGGTATGATACAGATTCAGGCTGATATAGTCGTTGCCGCCAAGCTCATGCGCGACAAGTTTGTGGGATTTTCCTTGGGCAAATACCTGCCGTGTAACAACATAGCGTCGACGTGCCGAGGTGCCAGTGAACGTGCCAATCGGCAGTGCCAGGAATGCTGTCAGAAAAGCGTCTGACGGTGTCACGATTTTCCGATTTTTGGTTCTGTTCCGGCTTTGATGCGGGCCACATTGGAATTGTGGCGCCAGTAAACCAAGATTGTCAGAATGATCCCAAGGAAGAAGGCCGATCCATCCGTCAGCAACACAACCCAGGTTGTTGACAAAGCTGCCGCCCCAAGTGCGCCGACGGACGAAATTCGCCAGAACCCGGCTGCAACCAGCCATGTCAGGCAGCAAGCGACACCGACGCGCCAATCCAGCGCCAGCCAGATTCCCAGAAAGGTTGCAACCCCTTTGCCGCCTTTGAAACCAAGCCAAACCGGAAAGCAATGGCCCAGGAAGGCCATCAGGGCCGCAATTTGCGCTGCATCGTCGCCCGCAAAGGTACGGGCCAGCAATACCGCCGCCATGCCTTTGCCTGCGTCAAACAGCAAGGTTAGCGCAGCTGCCGCCTTGTTGCCGGTGCGCAAAACATTGGTGGCGCCGATATTGCCCGACCCGATCTGCCGCAAATTGCCCAGACCCATCACGTTGGCGATGATCATGCCGAATGGGATGGACCCCATAAGATAGCCAAGAACGGCCCATAGGATCAGCTGCGTTATTGTACTGTCGATCAGGGGCATCAGGCTCTCCGGTAGACTTCTTTGCCGGCAACATAGGTTGCAACGACTTTACCTTGCATCCGCTGACCGTCAAACGGCGTGTTCTGGGATTTCGATTTTAGGGTGAACCGGTCCAGTACAAACGGGACATCCGGGTCGAACATCACCAGATCAGCCGGCGCCCCTTCCGAGAGGCGACCGCTTTCCAGTCCCAACCGTTTGGCCGGGTTCAGGGCCATGGCACGGAACAGCGTCGGCAGGTCCAACTGACCGGCATGGTAAAGGCGCAGTGCTGCAGGCAGGAGTGTTTCCAGCGCGACAGCGCCCGAGGCGGCCTCTTCAAAAGGCAGGCGTTTGCTTTCTTCATCTTGTGGTGTGTGCATCGAACTGATTGTGTCGATCAAACCGGTTCGTACAGCCTCGATCACGGCCTGCCGATCGTCCTCAGACCGCAGCGGCGGCTTGACCTTGAAGAAAGTGCGGTAGTCCGCCACGTCCAACTCATTAAGGGTCAAATGGTGGATCGAGGTGCCAGCAGTGATGTCCAACCCGTTTCGTTTGGCGCGCTCCAGGGCAGGTAGGGCACGGGCGGTTGTTATTTGGTCTGCGTGATAGGCGGCGCCGGTCATTTCCAGCAGGGCGATGTCGCGGTCCAGTCCCATACGCTCGGCCCGCGCGGAAACGGCGGGCAGCCCGCGCAAGGCCGCAAACTTGCCGCTGGTCGCAGCTGCTCCGGCGCTGAGGCCCGGTTCCTGAGGATGGGCGATGACCAAAGCGCCGCAGGATCGTGCATAGGTCAACGCGCGCGAAAAGACCTTGGTGTTGGCAACAACGTGATCACAGTCGGTAAATGCAACCGCGCCCGCATCCAGTAGAAAACCGATCTCGGTCATCTCGCGCCCTTCGCGGCCCTTTGTCAGCGCAGCCATTGGCAGCACGTTGACCGGCGTGTCGGCCTGGGCGCGCCGCGTGGCGAATTCCAGCGTTTCGGGGGTATCAATTGGCGGGCTGGTGTCGGGACGGGTTACCATAGTGGTCACCCCGCCTGCAGCGGCGGCAAGGCCCGCCGATTTATAGCTTTCCTTGTGCCGTTCACCGGGTTCGCACACTTTCACGCCGATATCGACGATGCCGGGCGCCAGACATTTTCCTCCACAATCAATGAGTTCCGCATCCAAAGCCGGTGCTTCGCCCTCACCATCCGCCTTGATGCGACCGTCAACGACATGCAGCCAGCCGAGATTGTCAGAGCCAGCTTCAGGGTCGATCACCCGGGCATTGGTGAAGATCAGATCGTTCATGGCAATGCCCTTTCGATAGCGGCCTTGGTGGCGGCGGGGTCAGCCTGATACTTGATCAGGTGTTTGTCGCCGCCTTTGGTGACGACCTGAACAAAGCTGCCCATTATGTTGACCGCCTCAATTTGGTCCAACGCAACTGAACGCGGGCCGGGGCCAGTCAGGGTTGTTTCGGTCATTTCCCACTTGGCCACCAATTCTTCCGAGGCCAAGTACCATGCGCGAAATCCGATGGCGGCAAGCCCGGCCGGTGCGCCGGTCCAGACATATGGGTTCCCGATCAGCCAAAGCACGATCATGGCCGCCGCCATAGCGCCAGCAGCAAGCCATGCGTTGGTGCGGACATAGGCGCTTTTGTCAGCTTGGAAGATCACAGGATCAGCCATAGGGCACCCCCAACAATCACCAGAATGACGAGCGCCAAAACCGCGGATCCGACCCGGTTGGTTGTTTCGCTATCATTGGGTTCGGTGCGCGGGGCCGAGTATGGTTTTGCGCTGTCCGTTTCAATAACGCCGCCTGTCCAGTTCGTGACGTCTTCGGTGAAAACGCCAATCAAATGTAGGCGCGGGTCTGGTTCCAGCGTTGCGGCCTTTTTTTTGAACGCCGCGCTGCGCACTACCATGACCCATCCGTCTACGGCATCCAGCTCGTCACGGTTTAGCTGGTCCGCTGACACACCGCATCCGTCATTCAGGTAGCCGAACAGCCCCAGGTCTTCGAGGTCCGAGGTAGGGAAGATGTCGATCTGTCCGGGGTCCAGATCATCGACCCCCAGCACCTGATCAACTGCGCCGGGTTCACGCAGGAACTTTGCTTCCTCCGGACGCATATCCAGAGAAAACAGACGCAGCACACCGTGTTCCTGAGGAGAGACGGTCAGATCGCTCATGCGGCCTCACCCAGATTTCGGGCCAGCAGTTCCATCGCGGCCATGCGCACGGCGACGCCCATCTCAACCTGTTCCTGAATGACGGATCGGTTGATGTCGTCGGCCAAGGTACCGTCGATTTCGACCCCGCGGTTCATCGGACCCGGATGCATGACGATGGCGTCAGGCTTGGCCAATGCCAGCTTGGCGACGTCGAGCCCATAACGGTGATAGTATTCGCGTTCTGAGGGGATAAAGCCCCCGTCCATCCGCTCTTTCTGAAGACGTAGCATCATCACCACATCGACATCCTGAAGACCTTCGTTCATGTCGTCGTAGATCTCGGCACCGAATTCCGAAAACTGGGATGGCACAAGTGTCGGAGGGCCGATCAGGCGGATGCGGTTTTCCATTTTGCCCAGCAAGATCAGGTTTGACCGCGCGACGCGCGAATGTGCGACGTCGCCGCAGATGGCGATGTTCAGACGGTGCAGGCGCCCTTTTGCACGGCGGATGGTCAATGCATCCAGCAAGGCCTGTGTTGGATGTTCGTGCCGCCCGTCGCCTGCGTTCAGCACAGCGCAGTTAACTTTCTGCGCCAACAGATCCACGGCGCCGGAATGCGGGTGCCGAACGACCAGCAAATCGGGGTGCATCGCGTTCAGGGTCATCGCCGTGTCGATCAGCGTTTCGCCCTTCTTAATCGAGCTGGCTTGCATCGCCATGTTCATCACATCTGCCCCCAGCCGCTTGCCTGCAATCTCAAAGCTGGCCTGCGTCCGGGTCGAGTTTTCAAAGAACATGTTGATCTGCGTCAGCCCGGCCAGCACATCCGAGTGCTTTGCCGATTGACGGTTCAGATCGACGTATTTTTCGGCCAGATCAAGGATGGCGGTGATATCGGATTGGGACAGATGCTCGATGCCAAGAAGGTGACGATGGGCAAAACGCATGGGGCGGGCTCCTGTCCGACAATCGGGCCGCTTATAGGAAGTCAGGCGTCCCGAGGCAACCTAAGGTTCTGTCCGTTCTGGCAGCGTTTCGCACCCGCCTTCAGGCAGACATTGCTCGCCGGGTTTGCACCATTTTCCGTATCCGCAGTCTATGGCCTTGATCGGCACGCATCCTTGATGTTCCGAACACTTGAACCCGGGCCGGCATTGCGATCCGGTTTCTTCGCATAAAAACCAGCCCGGGCGCGAGCATCCGCCACCGGGCAGGCAGGACGATCCACCTCTGCAAGTTAGCCCATCTGAACACTTTGTAGCAGGGCGTGGATCAAACTCGGGTGTGGTACGTTCGCACTCGCCGCGCCCGTTGCAGAAACTGCCACCGGGGCAATCAAGGCGAGATGTGCATTTGTTCGCTCCGATCGGCGCACAGCGGGTTCCCCCAGCAACGCAACGCTCAAAGGGGCCACAAGAGCGTCCGCCTCCGCAATAGGTACCCCCGGCGCGGATGCAATGACCATCGAAACTGCATCTTTGCCCGCCAGAACAGCACCGGCTGCCGCATTGAAACTGCCCGGCTCTGCATTGGCCTTGCGTGTTGTGAAACGTGGCCGAAACTGGCCCACCACCTGAGACGGTGAGCAAAAGTGTTATCAGAAGGATTCGCAAAAACGGCGGCATGACTGTCTTGATGGTCGGTGCGACCGAGTGCCAAGGCAAGGCCAATTCGCTTTCCCTCAGTCAAAAGGTGGTTAGATTGATCGGCATGGAATCGGCTAAGGATTATCATACCGCGCAGGCGTTGCTGGAATGGCAGATCGAATTGGGCGCAACCGATGCGATCGGGGATGTCCCGGTGGATCGATACGCGCTGCCCGATACTGCACCAAAGGCGAAAATACCTGCACACCGGCAAGCTGCCCCGGAAAAACCAGCGCAGGTGGACCCGGTTGCGGTGGCGAAGTCGGCGGCCAAGGGTGCCGGTTCGCTGGATCAGCTGCGTGCGGTTATGGACGCGTTCGAGCATTGCGAATTGAAACGCGGCGCGCGGCAGTTGGTGTTCGCCGACGGCACGCCCGGAGCGCGCGTGATGATTGTTGGCGAAGCGCCGGGGCGGGATGAAGACCGCGAAGGCAAGCCCTTTGTCGGTCGCGCCGGGCAATTGCTGGATCGGATGCTGGCAGCGATTGATCTGGATCGCACGCAGAATGTTTATATCACCAACGTTCTGCCATGGCGGCCGCCGCAGAACAGAGACCCCAAACCGGAAGAGATCGGCATGATGAAGCCGTTTTTGGAGCGGCATGTCGCGTTGGCAAAGCCCGATGTGCTGGTCGTGATGGGCAATATCAGTTGTCAGGCCGTGTTGGGCAAACGCGGAATCACGCGGTTGCGTGGGCAGTGGGATCAGGCGATGGACCTGCCGGTTATACCGATGTTCCACCCCGCGTATCTGCTGCGTCAACCGCAGATGAAGCGGCAAGCCTGGGCGGATTTGCTGGACCTCAAGGCGCATTTGAAAGGGAACAGATGAAAGTTTTGGCTTTCTCCGATCTTCACATGGCGCGAAATCGGGCCGCCGATATTGTTGCGGCAAGTGCAGATGCAGATCTGGTGATCGGGGCCGGGGATTATTGCAATATGCGGCAGGGTATGGATGAGGCGATGCAGATGCTGTCGGGCATCTCTGTGCCCTTGGTTCTGGTTCCCGGCAACGCTGAAAGTGCAGAAGAACTGACCGATGCCGCGCCTGAGGGTGTGCATGTGTTGCACGGATCAGGTATGAGCCTCGATGGCGTGCGCATGTTTGGTCTAGGGTACGGGGTCCCGGTTACGCCCTTTGGTGACTGGTCTTGTGATCTGACCGAAGCGGACGCTGCCGAGATGCTGGATCGGTGCGATGGCGCTGATATCCTGGTAGTGCATTCACCGCCCAAAGGTCATGGTGATGCAACTTCGCAGGGTTTCTCGGTTGGGTCTGTCGCCGTGCGCGACGCAATCGAACGGATACAACCGGGTTTTGCCTTCTGCGGCCATATCCACGATAGTTGGGGGTATCGCGGCTTGATCGGCCGGACGCATATTGCCAACCTTGGCCCGAAAGTGAATTGGTTCGAGGTTACCTCATGATTGAGACGGTCACTTTTCTGGCTTTCATACCTGCGGCTTTGGCGCTGAATTTCACGCCTGGAGCAGATATGATGTTCTGCTTTGGCCAAGGGCTTCGGTCGGGTGGTAATTCCGCCGTTGCCGCCAGTGCCGGTGTCTCGACGGGGTCCTTGGTTCACGTGCTGCTCGCAGGTCTTGGGCTGGGCGCAGCCGTTGCCACAATGCCGTGGCTGTTTGATGTGATCCGTTGGATGGGTGTCGCGTATCTGTTGTATCTCGCCTGGGGTGCCATTCGGAACGGAGCTGTGACGGCGGACGGGCCAGCGAAAGCCACCCGATTTGCCTATAGGGATGGGTTGGTTGTGAACTTGACCAATCCCAAGGTCATCCTGTTTGTTCTGGCCTTCATCCCTCAATTCGTAGATCCCGCTGCAGGATCGATTCTGCTGCAATTCCTGACCTTTGGGATCATCATCGCGCTGGGCGGGTTTGTTGTGAACGGTCTGGTTGGCATCTTTGCCGGAGGCGCAGGAAAGGTCCTGATCTCGAACCCGCGCGCCTCGCGTATCATGGGTTGGATCACCGGGGGCATTTTCTCCGCTCTGGCGATCCGGCTGGCCATCATGGAAAGGGCCTGACACCACATGTCGCGCATTGATGAGTCCCTGCAGTTCATCCCCGTCCGCATCGCCGTTTTGACGGTATCTGACACGCGGTCTTTGGACGAAGATCGTTCAGGTCAGACCCTGGTCGACCGCATCCAGTCTGCAGGTCACCAGATCGCAGACCGCAAGATCATCCGGGATGAGCGTGGGCAGATCGCTGATCAACTGCGCATCTGGATTGCCGACCCGGAGATAGACGTCGTGATCTCGACTGGCGGAACAGGATTGACCGGCCGGGACGTGACGGTAGAGGCACACCGCGATGTCTACGAGAAGGAAATCGAAGCGTTCGGCACCGTCTTCACCATCCTGTCGATGGAGAAGATTGGCACCTCTGCGGTACAATCCCGCGCAACAGGTGGGGTGGCTGGCGGTACCTATCTATTTGCGCTGCCCGGCAGCCCGGGCGCCTGCAAGGATGCCTGGGATGGCATTTTGGAAAAACAGTTCGACTACCGGCATCGCCCCTGCAATTTTGTAGAGATAATGCCCAGATTGGACGAACATCTGCGACGGAAGTAGACTGGTCATACGTTCAATACCTTGTAACCGCATTGTGGCTTGGCATTTTTCCGGCTTCAGCTACATCTTGCGGAAGGCAGCCTGACGCAACCGGGGTGAGTAATTAATGCGATTTCTACGGCAGAGTATTGTCGGTGTCTTTCTGGCGTCCCTGACGCTGGCCCTGCTGTTTGTTGCCGTTCAGATGATCGTTGGTGCGATGCAGGATGTGCTGACACGCGACAAAACGCAGCCGCAAGCACGCGAGCGCGTGTTCGCCGTCACACTCAGAACCGCTGAACTGGAAACTGTAACCCCCTATCTGGAAGCCTTTGGCGAGGTGCAGAGTCGCCGCCGCCTGGAACTTCGTGCAGCCCTTGGCGGGCGTGTGGTTTCCCTTGCCGAAGATTTTGAAGATGGCGGGTCTGTGACTGAGGGCGAAATTCTTGTCGAACTTGATCCGGCGGATACGCAATCTGCACTGGATCGCGCCAAGTCCGATCTGCTGGATGCCCAATTCGAAGAACGGGACGCCGAACGTTCCCTGCTGCTGGCGCAGGACGAGTTAAAGTCCGCCGAGGCGCAGGCCGATCTGCGCGAGCGGGCCCTGCAGCGACAACGCGATCTGGAGTCTCGGGGCGTAGGGGCGACCGCAAGCGTCGAAGAAGCCGAGCTTACGGCGGCCTCTGCCCAGCAATCCGTGCTGGCACGCCGTATCGCTTTGGCGCAAGCGGAATCCCGGGTGGATCAGGCGACGACTCTGCTGGCGAGGGCACGCATCGCTCTTGAGGCTGCCGAGCGCGATCTGGACGACATGACAATTCGCGCCGGTTTTGGTGGAACGCTGACAGACGTGACCCTTGTCGAAGGGCGATTGGTTGCGGCCAATGAAAAACTGGCCGAACTGGTGGATCCCAATGCTCTGGAAGTGGCCTTTCGGGTCTCGACCGCGCAGTATGTTCGGCTTTTGGACAACACTGGCGCGCTGATGAACGCCCCTGTCGCTGTGTCATTAGAAGTCACTGGTACTGATTTGACAGCAACGGGACGTATCAGCCGCGATAGCGGCTCGGCAGGTGAGGGGCAGACCGGACGGTTGATCTATGCCCGTCTGGACAGCGCTTCGGGGTTCAAGCCGGGTGATTTTGTAACCGTGACTGTCCAGGAACAACCGCTGCAGGCGGTTGTGCGTCTGCCCTCTTCGGTTCTCGACGCCTCAGGCTCGATTCTGGTGCTTGGTGCGGATGACCGGCTTGAGGCTTTGCCCGTGCTTCTGATCCGCAGACAAGGCGACGAAGTGCTGCTGCGCGGTGAAGGGTTGGACGGGCGCGAGGTGGTCATTGGCAGAACGCCCCTATTGGGTGCTGGCGTACGCGTGCGCCCCCTGAGGATTGAGGCCAGCGCTGACGCTGAGATGGTGGAACTGACGGACGCCAAACGTGCGGAACTGGTCGCCCAAGTTGAAGCCAGCGAAGCCATGCCACGGGACGTCAAAACGCAGGTGCTGGGTCAGCTAAGCGAGGCAAAAGTCCCCGCCTCATTGGTGCGGCGCATTGAAAACCGGGCAGGGGGCTAGGCGCCATGATGCGCGAGATACCCGGCGCGGCGGGTGGCGTCCTAAGCTACTTTACCCGACACCGCACCGTGGCGAACTTGCTGTTGCTGGTGATGCTGGTTCTGGGTGCCGCAGCGATCCCGAACATGCGGGCGCAGTTCTTTCCGGACGTCATACTTGAACGCGTTGATGTCAGCGTTGAATGGGACGGCGCAGGCCCCGAGGATGTAGACAATGGCATCGTCCAGGTTCTGGAGCCCGCGTTGCTGGCGGTCGAAGGGGTGGCCAGCACGGATACAACCTCACGAGAAGGGTCAGCCAGCATCAGGCTGGAGTTCGAGCCCAACTGGGATATGTCCCGTGCAGTGGAAGAGGTCAGAACGGCCGTCGACGGGGTAACCAACCTGCCCGAAGACGCCGAAGAACCGACGATCCGGCGTGGTGCCTGGCGTGACCGGGTGACCGATGTGGTTGTGACAGGGCCGGTCGCACCGGATCAGCTGGCAAACTTCACGGATGAGTTGATAAACCGGTTGTTTGCAGCGGGGGTCACCCGCACGACGATCCGGGGCATTGCCGCCCCCCGCGTGGTGGTCGAGGTACCGACAGCGCAATTGATCGCCAACGATATTGCAATGTCGGATATCGCATCCGCCGTATCCGCCGAGGTTAATGCCAACCCGGCCGGGGATGTGACCGGTGCCAATGCCCGTATCCGTACGGGGGCAGAAAAACGTACGCCGGAAGAAATAGAAGGGATCGCGCTGCGCAGTTTTGCGGATGGGTCCAAGTTGTTTGTTGGTGACGTGGCGCAGATCCGCGTTGAAGGGGTCGATCGCAATCGTAGCTATTTTGTTGGCGATGACCCGGCCATGTCCATTCGAGTTGACCGATCGAACCAGGGCGATGCCATCGACATCCAACACACGGTCGAAGACGTCGTGGCCGAGATGCAGGCCAGCCTGCCCGAGGGGGTCTCGGTTGAACTGATCCGAACCCGGGCTCAGGCCATTACCGACCGGCTGGATATCCTGATCGACAACGGGCTCGTGGGACTTGGGCTAGTTGTCTGCCTGCTGTTTTTGTTCCTGAATGCCCGGATCGCGTTTTGGGTTGCTGCCGGTATTCCAGTGGCCATGTCCGCGGCCATTGCACTGATGTATCTTGGTGGTCTGTCGATCAACATGGTGTCCCTGTTCGGGCTGATCATAACACTGGGCATCGTTGTCGATGATGCCATCGTTGTCGGCGAACACGCCGATTTTCGCGCGCGCCGTTTGGGCGAACCTCCGGTGGTTGCGGCTGAACGCGCCGCCCGACGCATGGCAATGCCGGTTTTTGCGGCCACTGTCACAACGGTAATCGCCTTTTTCGGCCTGACCCTTGTTGGTGGGCGGTTCGGCGAATTGATCCGCGATATTCCGTTCACGGTGATCGCGGTTCTGATCGCCTCGCTGATCGAGTGTTTCCTGATCCTGCCAAACCACATGGCACATGCCATCGCGCATTCTGCAAAGGAGCACTGGTACGACCTGCCCAACCGCGTAGTGAACCGGGGCTTCCGATGGGTGCGTGATCATCTGTTCCGCCCGCTCATCGCATGGGTCGTCTGGGCGCGATATGTGGTCGTGGCGTTGATGGTCGTGATCCTGGCCAGCCAGATTGCCCTATTCATTCGCGGGGATGTGAACTGGCGTTTCTTCAATGCGCCTGAACGAGGCTCGGTCACCGGAAATTTCATCATGGCCGAAGGGGCGACCCGGTCCGATACGCTTGAGATGATGCAACAATTGCAGCGCGCAACGGATGAGCTGGGCCGGATCTACGAAGAACGCCATGGTCGTAACCCGATCGACTATGTTTTGGCCGAGGTTGGCGGCAGCGCCGGGTTTGGATTGTCTGCAGCCGAAGGCAAAGACGAAGATCTGCTGGGTGGTATTTCCATCGAATTGATCGATGCCGACCTGCGCCCCTACTCCAGCTTTGAGTTTGTAGGAGAGTTGCAGGATTTCGTACCGCGTCATCCCAAGGTCGAATTGCTGACCTTCCGTGGCTGGCGCTCGGGTCCGGGTGGGGATGCGATTGACGTGCAGTTCTACGGCGCTGATGTAAATACGCTAAAGGCCGCGTCCGAGGATTTGCAAACTGAGCTGTCGAAATACACCGAGGTCTCGGCGCTGGAAGACAATCTGGCCTATGACAAGGAAGAATACATTCTGGACCTGACGGCGCAGGGCCAGGCGCTGGGCTTCCGGATCGAAACGCTGGGCCGTGTGCTGCGCAACCGCTTGAACGGGATCGAGGCTGCGACTTTCCCGGATGGACCACGCAGCGCAGAGATACGCGTAGAACTACCCGAGGGTGAGCTGACCGCCGACTTCCTGGAACGAACGTTGATGCGAACGCCAGACGGGGTCTATGTGCCGCTGGCCGACATCGTTTCGGTCGAGCGCAAATCGGGGTTCTCGACGGTTCGGCGCGAAAATGGTCTGCGGGTGATTTCAGTGAACGGCGACATTTCCGAAGACGATCCCACACGCGCGGTCGAGATTGAGCGTGCACTGAACGAAGAAATCCTGCCGAAGATTGCCTCGGAACGTCAGGTGGAATGGCGTGTGGCGGGTCTGAGCGAACAAGAAGATGAGTTCCTGTCCGAGGCGGCCACTGGTTTGATCCTGTGTCTCACTGGAATCTATCTGGTACTGGCTTGGGTCTTTGCCGGTTGGAGCAGGCCATTGGTGGTGATGGCTATCATTCCGTTCGGTCTGGTTGGCGCGATTTGGGGGCACTACATCTGGGACGTGCCGCTGAGTATGTTTACGGTTGTGGGCCTGCTGGGCATGACAGGGATCATCATCAACGATTCCATCGTTCTGGTGACCACCATCGACGGCTATCAACAGGAACGTGGTCTGGTGCCATCCATTGTCGAAGGTACGGCAGACCGGTTGCGGCCCGTGATGTTAACGACACTAACAACAGTTCTGGGTTTGACGCCGCTGCTGTACGAAAGCTCACAACAGGCGCAATTCCTCAAACCAACCGTCATTACGCTGGTTTACGGACTTGGATTCGGGATGTTGTTGGTTCTGGTTCTGGTGCCTGCATTGCTTGCCATTCTGAACGACGTTTCACGTCCGATGACGGCGATGCGGCGCGCGATGCGGGCCCCGGATCGGGTGGTTCAGGGGGCGCTTGCCGGAACCGGTCTGGTGCTAATGGTCTGGTTCGGTCTGACGATGGTCTGGCCGATGGTGGCGGATGCGCCGGTCGGGCTGTTGTCGGGCCTATATCCAGGTGATGATGGTGCAGCTATTTTGCAAATGGGCCTTGGCGCGTTTCTTGCCGGAGCGATACCAATTGTGATTTTGAGCGTCGTGATGTCAGGTCTGGTTTACGTTCGTTTGAGAGGCCGGGTCAGCGCTTAACTTACGCGTAAAGCGTGTTCTAACAGGTCAACAACCCGGTCGCTCATCAGTAGGTCCCCATTTCTTATCTGTTCTATGGAAAACCAACGGGCATCCAGCGCGTCATCACCGGCGATTGGTTCACCCGACCGATATGCGCATGCGACCCCGACCAGCAGATAGTGGGATACGACCTGACCTTCATCGTTCCAACGCAGCAGGTCGAGATTGTCCAGATAGTGGGATGGGTGTGCGGTGACCGAGGTCTCTTCCAGCAACTCCCGCTGCGCCGCTTGCAGCACGGTTTCCCCCCATTCGACGTGGCCGCCGGGAAACCCCCACAGACCCGCATCGGGCTGTTTGCTGCGTTGCACCAAAAGGACTTGGCCCTGATGCAAAACAACGGCCAGAGCGCCGATCTTGGGTGTGTGTGTCATGCAATCAACCGGCGCTGCAGCCTTTGATGTCCACTGCGTGCTTTGCACCCAGTACGGTGATCCGGATTTCGGACCGGTCCAGCGCAAAGGGTGCACCAGAGGCATTGATGATCTCGGACCGGGCGATCAGGGTATCGCCCTGCCTGACCGTATCCGGTTGCGATGCCCAAAGCGCCGGGTTGCCGGGTTCAATCACAGCAACCTCGCGCCCTCCGGCTGAGGGCATTGTAACGCGTGCTTCGATCTGCATTCCGTCCGCCGTCGGTGTCAGACGGCAGCTGGCCTTGGACACGCGCCCTTCACGGGCGGAATACGGACGCTGTGCAAGCGCGGCCGCTATGGCCGGATTGCGCCCTGCGTCGGCATCCAGAGTATGATCGAAGTCCAGCCGTTCGGGGATGCAGACATCTTTACATACGCCCAAATCCATCTCGCCACGCAAGTGCACGGTTTTGGCAGGGTTCTTGGGCGTGATTTCGACCGGCAGGACCAGTTGATCTTCGTAGCCAATGGATTGCAAGCCGTTTTGATCGAAGATTTCGGGAGCAGGCCAGGTGATGGAGACATCGCCAACATTGCGCGATCCGGTCCAATCAAACTGTGGCGGGATTCCGGCATCGCCGGGCGCGCGCCAATAGGTTTTCCACCCGTCCTTCAACGTCAGGCGCAGTGCACCCAGATAGGTGCCTTTGGCCGTACGCCCCCCATCGAGAACGTCCAGCTGAACGACGCCATCCAAGCCTTGTGCCGAAACGGGGGCGGCAAGACAAAGGCAGACCGTCAAAGCAGCGGCAGCAGTGGATCCTATCAACGTTTTCATAGCCTATAAATGCGCGGTACAGCGCCGGATTCCAAGTCACGTTCCGGTCACTTGAATGAAATCTGGCGAAATACCCGTTGCTCCCTTGCCAATCCACATGCCGCAGGGTCATTGTTGAAGGGTACACATCAAGAGATGCCCGACCATGGACCTGACCGGAAAACTGTTGATTGCGATGCCTGGTATGGGTGATCCGCGCTTCGATCACTCGGTCGTATATATGTGTAGCCATGGCGAAGATGGTGCAATGGGGCTGATCATCAACAAGCCCTCGGATCTACGCATTAAAACGCTGCTGGGCCAGCTGAACATCGCGTGCAAAATCCCTGTGGTTGGTGAAAGACTGGTCCATTTCGGCGGTCCGGTCGAAATGTCGCGCGGCTTTGTTCTGCACAGTGCAGATTATGAGGCCAATCTGCATTCCATGCAGATATCCGAGGATTTCAGCATGACAGCAACGCTGGATGTGCTTGAAGATCTGTCCTCGGGGCGCGGACCGCTGAATTCGATGCTGGCGTTGGGGTATTCCGGGTGGGGGCCTGATCAGTTGGAAGACGAAATCGGAATGAATGGCTGGCTAACGACCGAGGCGACATCGAATCTTGTATTTGATGTGCCGGATGACGAAAAATGGGCGGCAGCTTTGGCGACGCTTGGTGTTGATCCGTTGACACTGTCGGCTAGCGCCGGTCGCGCCTGATCAGCTGTCGCGCGGCGCGGCGGCGCGGTGCAAACGGTCGTTGATTGCGGCGCCCAGGTCAGTGTTCGGGATAGGGGACACGGCAATCGGGCGGCCAGTTTCGTTGAGCTTGTGTAATGCGGCAAACAGATTTGATGCCGCTTCGGTCAGATCACCCTTTGTGGACAGGTTCAAATCGCACTCAACAGAACCAAAGCCAAGCAGGATTTCATCGCCCTGCCGTGTACGCACGTTCAACCGAACCGGCGCGTCCGGAGCATAGTGAGATTGCAATTGGCCCGGGGCGGTCAGCAAGTCGCCGGATTGGTGCAGGTGTAAGCGGGCATTCAGAACCGCCTCAATCTGTTCCAGAGCGACGCCACCAGGGCGCAACAAGGTTGGTTCTTCCGCTAGGCCAACGATTGTGGATTCGAGCCCTACACCGCACGGGCCGTCGTCCAGTATCGCGGCAATGCGCCCGCCAAGACCCGCACGTGCATGTTCGGCTGTCGTGGGACTGATCTGACCAGACAGGTTGGCCGAAGGCGCAGCCACCGGGCCGTCGAACTCTGCCAGCAAGGCTCTGGCCGTGTGGTGCGCAGGCACACGGACAGCTAAAGTATCCAACCCTGCGGTGACCAGAGTTGAAATTCCGCTCCCCTCCCGCAGCGGCAGGACCAGCGTCAAAGGACCAGGCCAAAAGGCATCCGCCAGCATTTGAGCCTTATCGGACCACTCTACAAACCGTTGTGCTGCCTGAACCGAAGCGACATGGGCAATCAGCGGGTTGAAGCTGGGCCGTCCCTTTGCCTCGTAGATCGAAGCTACGGCTAGTCCGTTCCGGGCATCTCCTCCCAGGCCGTAAACGGTTTCGGTTGCAAAGGCGACGAGCAAGCCTTGCCGCAGCAGATCTGCGGCACGTGCTATGCCTTGTGGGTCGGCTGTCAGGTCAAGTGTGGTGGGGATCATGTCTGGTGACGCCGCGTTTTGGTTGCTTGCAACATAGGGAAGGGTAGGTAATTCATCAAAGCACAGATGAATACCGGCGTAGGACACGGAATCCAAGCCCACCTGCGCAATCCTTTTAGACATACCCAGAGGCAAACCATGCCATATCGCGCCCCGATTTCAGACTACGAATTCCTGCTTAGCAAAGTGGTGGGGTTCGATCAGATTGCATCAACCGAAAAATTCGAAGATGCCAGCCCGGATGTTGTCAGTGCGATCCTGTCCGAAGCGGGCAAAATGTGCGAAGAGATTCTGGCCCCGCTTCAGCGTCCTGGCGATCTTGAACCTGCACGTCTAGAGAACGGTGTGCTGCGTACGTCACCGGGATATGGCGACGGATGGAAGGCAATTGCCGAAGGCGGTTGGATCGGGATGAGCAGTGATCCCGAGCATGGCGGCATGGGGCTGCCTATGACCGTAACAACTGCGGTGAACGAAATGATGAGCGCTGCGTGCCTGTCACTGCAATTGGCACCACTGATGACACAGGGCCAGATTGAAGCACTGGAACATCACGCGGATGACGCGCTTAAGGCGTTGTACCTGCCCAAACTGATTTCAGGAGACTGGTCGGGGACCATGAACCTGACAGAGCCGCAGGCCGGCTCGGATGTGGGTGCATTGTCCTCTAAGGCCCAGCCGAACGGGGATGGCACCTATGCCGTAACCGGGCAAAAGATCTATATCTCCTGGGGTGACAATGATTTCTGCGAGAACATTTGCCATCTCGTTCTGGCCCGTTTGCCAGATGCCGTACCGGGCACAAAAGGGATTTCTCTGTTTCTGGTGCCAAAGTACTTGCCAGATGAAAATGGCAATCCGGGCGTGGCCAATGATCTGAAAGTTGTGTCGCTGGAACACAAGATGGGTCTGCACGGCTCTCCGACTTGTGTGATGCAATACGACGGCGCAACCGGATGGCTGGTTGGCAAGGAAAACGGCGGTATGGCGGCGATGTTCACGATGATGAACAACGCGCGCCTTGGCGTTGGCGGGCAGGGTGTTGGCGCCGCGGAAGGTGCGTATCAACATGCTATGACCTACGCTTTGGAGCGCAAGCAGGGTAAAACACCTTCGGGCACCATCATCGATCATGCGGATGTGCGGCGGATGCTGACCGAAATGCGCGCCGATGTATTCGCGGCACGCGCGATCATGCTGGCCAACGCAGCCGCTATCGATATGGCACATGCGACCGGTGACGCGGATTGGGCTGCGCGCGCAGCTCTGTTGACGCCGATCGGCAAGGCCTTTGGCACGCAGACCGGCATGCGCGTGGCTGAAACCGGGGTGCAGGTGCATGGCGGCATGGGCTTCATCGAAGAGACCGGAGCTGCGCAGTACTATCGGGATGTGCGTGTCACGGCGATTTACGAAGGCACCAACGGTATTCAGGCGATGGATCTTGTCGCTCGCAAAATGATGGACGGCGGTGAGGCAGCCTCGCGCCTGTTGGACGAGATTGAGGACCAGGCGGAACAGGCCCGTGCGACACTGCCCGAGCTTGCAGGACCGGTCTGGGAAGCCAGTGAATCGCTGCGTGAGGCGACGGAATGGTTGGTTTCGCAGGATGACATGAACAACCGTTTTGCTGGGGCTGTGGCCTATCTGAACGCCTTTGCGCGTGTGCTGGGTGGCCATTACCATCTGTCTGCCGCACTTGCCGAACCTGATGGGCCAAGGGCCAAGCTGGCGCGCTATTACATCAATGCACTGCTTCCCGAACACTCGGGCCTTTTGGCCCAGGCACAAAGCGGGGCAGAGGATTTGTTTGCGCTCAGCGCCGACGATTTGGTTGCGTGATGGACGACGAACACCCCCCGGCGATCCGATATCCGTGGTCTGAGCCGCCTGCATCTGGCGAGGCCATCGAAATCGCCGAGGGTGTGTTGTGGATGCGGCTGCCACTGCCCATGGCCTTGGATCACGTCAATGTCTATGCGCTGGACGATGGTGACGGCTGGACGGTGATCGACACGGGCGTGTCGTCGAAAAAGACGCGGGGCATCTGGGAAACACTGCTGACGGGCCCGTTGGCGGGAAAACCAGTGAACCGGGCCGTGGTCACCCACCATCACCCGGATCATGTCGGCAATGCCGGTTGGTTTCAGTCCGAGCATGGTGCTGAACTGGTGGCAAGCCGCACCGCCTGGCTGTTTGCGCGCATGCTGACGCTGGACGTGCAGGAAAACTGGCCTTCGGAAACGCTCGAATTCTATCGCAGCGCGGGCATGACGCCCGAGATTTTGGCCAAACGAATGGCGGACCGCCCGTTCAACTTTGCTGACACTGTCTATCCTATGCCCCTCGGGTTCACTCGGATCAAACAGGGTGATGTGATCCGCATGGGCGGCCGCGATTGGGATGTGCATATGGGCAATGGTCATGCACCCGAACACGCGACATTCTGGAGCCGGGATGACAGTCTTGTCCTAACCGGAGATCAGATCCTAAGCTCCATCAGCCCCAATCTGGGTGTGTACGCTACCGAACCCATGGCGAACCCGGTCGCGGACTGGCTTGAGGCCTGCGAGAGGTTGCAGCCGTTGGCCCATCCCGATCGTCTGGTTCTGGGTGGCCATAAACTGCCTTTTACCGGGTTACCGACACGGATGCGGCAATTGATTGATAACCATCACGGCGCGCTGACGCGCCTGTTGGACGATCTGGAAACGCCCAAAGCCGCCTCGGAATGCTTTGCACCCTTGTTCAAACGCACGATACGTGAAGGGGAGTATGGTCTTGCTTTGGTCGAAGCGGTTGCGCACGTGAACCATCTTCACCACATTGGAGCTGTAACCCGGACGCGCCGCGTGGATGGGGCGTGGGTGTACCAACGCAAGGGATGAGGAATGCAGGACAAGATCGAAACGTCAGCCGAGGCCGCCGAAGCAGCAGCGCTGCCGCGTTGTTATGAAGTCCATTCGAACCCCGAGGCTGAATCCGGATCGAAGGATCTGCCGGAAACGCTGCAAACACCGGTTGCCAACAAAAGCCCGGCACAATGGGCCTATGAGCGCCTGATCCTCTATATTCAGAATTTCGAAAAGACGCTGGATGGCGATCACGAGGTCGCCATGGGCTTTACCGGAGGTGATGCAGGTGTGATGCGGATCGAAGGGATGGGGTATTTCGACCCGGATATCATCACCTTTTATGGCTCGGACGGGACAGGCGCGCGGACCCAACTGGTGCAGCATGTCAGCCAATTGAACGTCATGCTGCGGGCCCTGCCAAAATCGGTCGAAGACAAACCAGCCAATCGTATCGGGTTCCGGCTGGCCGCGGATCTGGAAGAAACCTAACCGTCTGACTTGCAATTCACGTTGGCGCAGCCTTGAATGAGTTCACCATTCAGGAGGCCGCCGCGTGAGCTATTTCTCTGCCGTTACAAATGCCTATGCCGGGGCCTGGGAACGGCGGCGGGTGTTCTTGCCGATCTATATTGCGGTGCGATTGTTGCTGGTCGCATTGATCGCACCGGGCGTCGCCATCGCGGTCAATCTTGCGGTTTCCTTGTCCAACCAGTCCGCACTGACAGACCAGGACATCGCAATGTTCCTGCTTTCACCTGCCGGGTTTATCGCGGCCATGGTCGTACTCAGTCTGTTTTTGCTGGCCGAAGTTTTTGTCTTCTCGGCCATGGCCGGATCGCTGCGCATGGGGGAAAGCGACCCGTGGCGTGCAGGCAGCGCGGCTATCGGCCTGATCTTGTCCCGCCTGCCGGCTTTGTTTGGGTTCGCAGTACGTTTCATTTTCCGTGTGTTGCTTCTGGCGCTGCCATTTGTGGCCGTTGCGGGTTTGATCGCGTGGTGGACGCTGACCGAATATGACATCAACTACTACCTGACGTTTCATCCGCCAGCATTTTGGCTCGCGGTCATTCTGATTGGCGTCGTGGTTCTTTCTTTGGCCTGGGTGCTGATCCGTCGACTGTCAGCTTGGGCGCTGGCTTTGCATTTGGTCCTTTTCGAAGATTGTGCCCCCAAGGCGGCGTTTGACGAAAGCACGCGGCGGATGGATAGGAAACGCGGTCGCCTGAAGGTCGAGCTGGCCCTTTGGTTGGGCCTGCGCCTGGTTGTTGCGGCTCTGATCGCTGCGGTGGCTGGCGTGCTTTTCGGGCTTGTGCCGCTGCAAGACGGTGTGAACCTGAGACTAGCGCTGATACTCAGCTTGGTTGTCGCGGGGTTGTGGTCCTTGGCAGGTCTGATTTTGGCGGCCACTGCGCTGGGGGCTCTGGCTGTTCTGCTGGACGGCTTTTTTGATACCCAAACAAAAGACTTTCAGCATCCCGAACCGCGACAGATTAAGGCACCCGTTTTAGTAACCGTCAGCGCGGCGGCTGCTGCCGTGTTGATCGGCCTGTGGTTAGGGCAGGGATTGCTAGAGCGTGTTCAGGCCCCGGATCACGCCGATGTCATTGGCCACCGTGGCGCGGCGGCATTGCGACCCGAAAACACCATGGCCTCGGTTCTGAAAGCGATCGAAGATGGCGCAGACTGGGTCGAGATCGATGTGCAGGAAACGGCAGATGACGTTGTTATCGTTGCCCATGACAGCGATTTCATGAAACTTGCTGGCGTGAACCTCAAGGTGTGGGATGCCACGATGGAGGATGTGGCCGAGATCGATATAGGCAGTTGGTACGGACCAGAATATGCCGTGGAGCGTTCTCCGACTTTGCATGACGTGCTGCTTGCGGCAAAGGGCCGGGCCAAGGTCATCATCGAATTGAAGTATTATGGCCATGACGTTGATCTGGAAAACCGGGTCGCCGGTTTGGTCGAGGAATTGGGGATGCAGGACGATATCGCCACCATGTCGCTGAAGTACCCCGCCGTTCAAAAGATGAAGGCCCTGCGCCCAGATTGGCGAGCAGGTGTGTTGGCTGCAACAGCGATCGGTGATCTGGCGGGGCTCGAGGGCGATTTTGTAGCTGTCAACGCTGCGATGGTATCGCCGGGTCTTGTCCGCTCGGTCCATGAAGCGGGCAAGGATATCTATGTGTGGACGGTGAATGATCCGCTTCAGATGTCCGCAATGGCCTCGATGGGTGTGGATGGCCTGATCACGGATCGCCCGGCCATGGCAAAAGAGGTGCTGCGCGTTCGCGCGGAAATGGGACCCGGTGAAAGGCTGATGCTGTGGCTGGCCACCACGTTCGGAATGCAGGTCGATACTGAGGCGATGCGTGATGAAAGCCCCTAGCCTGGCCTTGGTTTTTCTAGTTCTGCCAATCTGCGCGTCAGCTCAGGACTTGATGCGCAGCTTTGAAATGCCGGCCCATCACGCTTTGATCGCGCAGCGAGACGTGGCTGATCTGACACCGTTTGAAACCGACGGATGCTCGGGCGGATTGTCGACAAGTTGGCGGTGGGTTGCCAAAACGTTCCCGCAAATTGGCGAGCTGTATGAGACACAACCGCCGTGGGAAGACTGCTGTATGATCCATGATCGGGCCTACCACAATGCGGGCGGCGCGCTGCGGGCCGAAGACAGCTATGATGCTCGACTGTCCGCTGACGAGACCTTACGGTCTTGCGTTAGGGATCATGGCGATAGCCATGCCGACGAGTACGCCCAACGCTATGACCTGACGCCCGATCAAGTCAGGTCTGTTCATTCCATAACTGCCGATGCCATGTTCGGGGCTGTCCGTTTCGGCGGAGGGCCGTGCAGCGGTCTTCCGTGGCGGTGGGGCTTTGGCTACGCCGGATGTTCGGTTTTCGCAGAGCGCGGACCTGCGCGCGAATGACGTGGTGACAGGCCCTTCGTTTTCTATTATCCAACATATCAAACACGCGAATTGGGAATCTTAGACACATGGCTGAACACAAGCACGGCGACATGGACATTACCGTTCAAACCAAAACATTTGACGGGTTTATCAAGGCCACCACATGGTGCGTAGTCGCCATCGCAATCCTTTGCCTGTTTCTGGCAGTCTTCGCGTCGTAGATTTTACCGGGGGCGGCTGTGTTCAGGATTTTGATTGTCTGCCTGCTGGCAGCCACGGTTGCAGGTTGCGCCGGGTCGAAGCGGCCGCAGGCGGATCAGGCTGAGGTTATAGCCCGGTCATACCGCGATCCCGGCCCATCAACTCTGACGCTATATACGATGATCAATACGCGCACCGGGTCCGGGGCGCATACCTCTTTGATGATCGGCGGCAGTGAACGGGTAATCTTCGATCCTGCGGGGTCATTCCGGGCTGATGTCGTACCGGTTGTCGATGACGTGCTTTATGGGATCACCCCGGCTGTCGAGCAGGCCTATCGAAGCTCGCATGCTCGCGAAACGCACTATGCTCGTATCCAGACGATCCAGGTTACGCCTCAGCAGGCTGAGATTGCACTTCAACTGGCCAAGCAGAGTGGTCCGGTCGCAGGCGCATATTGCGCAAACTCGACGGCCAGCATCCTGAAGCAGGTGCCCGGGTTTGAACAGATCGACGTCACCTTTTTCCCCGTCAAACTCTCGGAACAATTCGGCCAGATACCCGGTGTTGTCACGGAAGAGTACCGCGAGAACGATGATGCCGATCTGCAAGCAGGTCTTGCCGCCAACAATGCACGCCTCAATCAACTGAGCGCGACGTCAACCCAATAGATACAGCAACCCATAGAGCGTGCCTGCGCCGGTGAAGATCGCCGCCAGCACATTCTTAGTGATTAGCCCGACCGCCAGTGTCACGGCGGCGGCGGCCATACGCGCCACGTCGGGCTGACCTTCAGTCGCCGATGGCCAGACGACCAACGGGGCGATCAGGGCAGGCAAGATAGCCACCGCAGTGTACCGAAGATGGCGCAGCAGCCAGGTCGGCATCGGGCGATTGCCGACAAAACCGATAAAGGCAAAACGCAAGGCAAAACTGCCAATTGCCAGCCCGATGATGATGAACCAGATGGTGGTCGCGTCAATCTGTGTCATGCTTTCCGACGCTCCATCATCACTTCAGCCTGTGCCCCCGCCATCATGCCTGCAGCACCCGCAATCAGCAGGCCAAGGTTGAACGGAACCCCGACTGTCAGTATTGCAACCGCAATGGCTACAATCGCCGCAAACACATGCGCCAAGGTGCGCATCATCGGCCCGACCATGGCCAAAAACGTGATCGGCAGGGCGAAATCCAACGCCCAGCTGTCCGGGATCTGAGTTCCGAGAACAGCCCCGAGATAGGTCGCAAAAACCCACAGAGGTGTGATTGGTGTGACCGAGCCAAAAAAATACGCCATGCGTTGCGGCAGGGACATCTCAGGTTCTTTTTCGAACTGAATCATCGAGCAGGCGTAAGACTGATCCACGGTCAGATAGGCCGCACATGCCCTTTGCCACATCGGGGCGGCCCCAAGGTAGGGGGTCAGAGATGCCGAATACATCGCCACTCGCAGGTTCACTGCCAAGGCTGAGGCCAGCACAATCGCGGTCGGCGTTTGTTCCTGCAGCAATTGCAGCGCCGTGAATTGCGCAGCACCTGCAAAGACGGTGGCCGAAAAGGCAAGAACCTGGATAATGTTCAACCCGGCTTCGGTGGCAAACACGCCAAACAAGGTGCCGAAGGGAACCGCGACGAATACGAAAGGTGCCCCGTCGCGAAAACCCTTCCAGAAGTATGACTTGGGTGTGGTGATTGCCATGGCTAAATCCTATGGTGATGCCAGCAGCAGTAGCCGTCTTGGGAAAGGGTTGCAATTGTCCACGGAACTGGATGTCACGGACTACATCATCGCGCCAGACCCGGGTGCGCCGCGCCTGACCCGTGCTGTCGAGGGCGTGGATCAGAACGGAGAGGTCAGACGCATTTCGGTGGTCGAGGAACGCCCGCTGACGATTTACCTCAATTCGCAAGAAATCGTCACTGCGATGACCATCGGCGATTATCCTGAATACTTGGCGTTGGGGTTTTTGCGCAATCAGGGGATGCTGCTATCAGATGATAAGATCACGCGGGTCGACTATGACGACGATCTGGAAACCGTGGTGGTGCGCACCGCGCGTGAAACTTCGTATGAAGACAAACTGAAGAAAAAGACCCGCACCAGCGGCTGCGCGGTAGGGACGGTATTTGGTGATATGATGGAGGGGCTGGAGGATGTGCGCCTGCCGCAGGTCACGGTCCGAACCTCATGGCTCTATGACTTGGCCTCCAAGATCAACCGCACGCCGTCGCTGTATCTCGAGGCGGGTGCGATCCACGGCACAATTTTGTGCCGGGAGAACCGACCGCTTGTCTACATGGAGGACGTCGGCCGTCACAACGCCGTTGACAAGATCGCAGGCTGGATGCTCTCCGAGCGTGAGGCACCAGAGGACAAAATCCTGTACACCACAGGCCGTTTGACATCCGAGATGGTAATCAAAACCGCGATGATGGGTATCCCAGTCCTGGCTTCACGGTCCGGCTTCACCGCATGGGGCGTCGAAATCGCGCGCGAGGTCGGCTTGACGCTGATCGGCCGAATGCGAGGGCAGAGATTTGTGTGTCTTGCGGGTGAAGATCGCCTGGTCCGCGACGCGGATCCAGCGAGCGTAAGTGTCGAGGACAAAAAGCACCGCAGGAAAAGCGCCTCGAGAAACGCATAGAAGCGCATGGCCAGTTCGAGGACCGAACTGGTGAGCACAATCAATTTCGGAGGTAGTACTTTTGGAGTTTGTCAGCCTGATCGCGCCGGTGTTTGGTGTCATCGCCACCGGGTACCTCTTTTCTCTCACTAAGGTTTTTGATGAGAAACTGGCCGATGTGCTTGTGCAATTTGCCGTTTATGTCCTGATCCCAGCCCTGTTGTTTATGCTGATTGGACAGGAAGAGTTTAGCAAGCTTTTGAATTACGGATTTCTGATTGCTTTCGGCGGCGTGACCGCCGGCTTGTTCATGGTGCTGTACATTTTGATCCGCCGCGCACTGGGATGGAACGCAGGTGAAGCGACGATGCTGGCTTATCTGGCTATCGCCTCAAACGCAGGGTTGGTGGCTTTGCCGGTTCTGCATTCCTTGTTCGGCTCAAAGGGGTCGCTGCCAGCAGTAATCTCTATCGTCGTGATTGCGGTTCTGTTGTTTGTTGTCACTGTGATGCTGGAAAACGCGTCGTCGGCGCAGGATCAGAACCGCGCTGGGCTGATAACGCTGGTGTTCAACGCACTTAAAAGCCCAATCATCTTGTCCGCTTTTCTGGGTGTTCTTTATTCGCTGACAGGGTTGGGGTTTTCGGACATCGTGTCCGACTATTTGCATATCCTGGGCCAAGGGCTGTCTGCAGTGGCGCTGTTTGCAATCGGCTTTGCAACACGGCTTGGGGCGATCAGGAAAACCGGCCTGTACGTCCTTGGCGTATCGCTGATCAAACTGATCTTGCTGCCCGGCTTGGTGCTTCTAACCGCTGCCGCGTTGGGAATGACACCGCTTTGGATTATTGCCGCGACAGTGTCCGCCGCGGTCCCAACCGCAAAACATGCTTTCCTTCTGGCCAAGCACTACGACCAGAAAGCAGAGCTGGCGGCACACTCTGTTTCAGTGACGTCGCTGCTTTCGATAGGCACGTTGGTTATGTGGTTGTTCATTCTGCATCACCTATACCCATCAGCATTTCAGCTAAGCTGAAGATACGCTATCGTGCCGGGCGGAGTTGAGGATGTGAACAATTGATCGGGGCCACCAAATGAAACAGCCATTAGGCCTGATCCTCGCGGGCGGTTTGGCAACCCGGATGGGCGGTGGGGACAAGGGCCTGCTACAGCTCGGGACTAAAAGCCTATTGGCCCATGTCATTGATCGACTTAGACCCCAAGTGGACGGTCTAGCGCTGAACGCCAATGGCGATCCTGCGCGTTTTGCCGACTTGGATTTTCCGGTCCTTCCAGATTCGATAGACGGTTTTGCCGGCCCGTTGGCTGGGGTTTTGGCAGGTTTGGACTGGGCTGCCGAACTCGGGGCAGATCGCATCATCACCGCGGCTGCGGATACGCCGTTCTTCCCACGTGATCTGGTGGCTCGTCTGGTGCAGGCCTCTGAGGGCCAGGCGCATCCACTTGTACTCGCGACAACCCCCCGGACCGGGGAAGACATGTTGAAATCTGGCGGCAGGAAAAGGATAAATCGACACCCGACCTTTGGCCTCTGGCCGGTCGCCCTGCGCGATGATTTGCGCACAGTGCTGAATAACGGCCTGCGCAAAGTGGTGTTGTGGACCGACAAACATGACGGGCGCGAGGCCTTGTTTGAGGCCGAGCCCTTTGATCCCTTCTTCAACGTCAACACACCCGAAGACCTGAACCGGGCCAAAGAACTGCTGGAACACTCATGAGGCTGTACGGTGTCACCGGTTGGAAAAACGCTGGTAAAACCGGGTTGATGGAGCGACTGGTGAGCGAGATCACCGGGCGCGGCTTTACTGTTTCAACCGTCAAACACGCCCACCACAGCTTTGATGTCGATCAGCCAGGCCGCGACAGCCATCGCCACCGGGTGGCCGGTGCGCATGAGGTGTTATTGGCCTCGGGCCAGCGCGTTGCGCTGATGCAAGAGCTGCGGGGTGCACCAGAACCTACGCTGGAGTCGCTACTGGCCCGTCTCTCTCCTGTCGATCTGGTGTTGATCGAGGGGTACAAGCGCGCAGGTCACCCCAAGATCGAGGCGTTCCGCGCTGAACCCGGCAACACTCTGATCGCCACCGATGATGACACGATCCGTGCTGTTGCCAGCGACACACCGCTGGAGCTGGACCGCCCGGTTTTTGATCTGAACGCCACCGCCGAAATTGCGGATTTTATTTTGGACGAGGTCGGTTTGTGACGCTGTTTCATAGCTTTGTGATGGTGGATTGGTCCGGTGGAAATGATACCGGGCCACGCCCTCGCAAGGATGCGATCTGGGTTTGCGTTGCGCGTAGGGGTCAATCAGGTGACCCAGTGTATTTGCGCAACCGGAAGGTTGCTGAGGACTGGTTGAGCAGTTTTATCCGAAGTGAGCTTGCAACTGACCGACAGGTGCTTGTGGGATTTGACTTTCCATTCGGCTACCCGTCGGGCTTTGCAAAGGCGATTACCGGGACAGACAATCCACTTGTCCTGTGGGAGTGGTTGGAAGCACATATCAGCGACACCCCAGCGGCCAATAATCGCTTTGACCTAGCCGGTCAGATCAACAGGCAGTTTGGCGGCAAAGGCCCGTTCTGGATGAATGGCCTGCGTCGGGATATCGACGGGTTGCCGCGCACCAAAGCAGACTATCAGAACCCGTTTCCCGACCGTCGAAAGGTGGAAGGCCTGGCCAAGGGCAGCTTCACATGCTGGCAAATGGCGGGTGCAGGTGCGGTTGGCGGCCAGGTGATGATGGGTCTGCCGGTGTTGCACCGACTGCGGAGCCTGTTTCAGGGGCAAGTGTCGATCTGGCCATTCGAGCCACTTGATAAACCGGTCGCGTTCGTCGAAATCTGGCCATCGCTAAACCTTGGTGCTGCACCAGAAGGACGGATCAAGGATGCGTGGCAGGTCGAGCAGGTCGCCCTGGCACTGTCGCAATTGACAGATCAGGAATTGATGGGCCAATTGGATGTCTCAGCCGCAGAGGAAGGTTGGATTTTGGGCGTATCTCAGGACAAGTCGAACATTGTACCGCCGCCGTTGCGAAACGATTGTTTCGCGTTGCCCGCTGGCGTCTCCTGGACGCCGGTCGACGAGGCGCTGGCCCTATTGCAGGACAGATTGCGCCCGGTCACATCGTCTGAGCGTGTGTCGGTATCCAAAGCTATGGGGCGGGTTCTGACCGAGGATGTAATTGCGAACCGGTCGAACCCGCCGCAACCCAACACAGCCGTGGACGGCTATGGTTTTGCGGGGCCGATCCCTGAAGGCGTATGCGTCATGCCGTTGACCCATGGTCGCGCAGCGGCGGGTATCCCGTTTGCTGGTGAGGTCCCCGCAGGTAGTGCCCTGCGCGTGCTAACAGGGGCCGCGCTGCCTAAAGGTGTGGACACTGTAATTCTAGAAGAAGACGTGACAGTTCGGGACGACAAGATTGCGTTTCATGGCCCAATGAAACAAGGCGCCAACACAAGGCGCCCAGGCGAGGATGTGGTCGAAGGCGATGTGGCCCTTTGTGCCGGGCGTAAAGCCACACCTGCTGATCTGGCGTTGATGTCAGCGGTTGGAGTCTCTGAGGTGTTGGTGCGCCGCCCGTTGCGCGTGGCAATCCTGTCTACCGGAGATGAATTGGTGGAGCCGGGCGCCAGCGCTGGGCCGGGGCAGATTTTTGACGCCAACCGCCCGATGCTTTTGTCGCTGGTTGACCGGTTAGGGTTTATCCCGGTTGATATGGGACGTGTGTCGGATGACCGCGACAAGCTGCAGGCTCGCTTGGGTGAGGCAGCGGATCAGGCGGATGTCATTCTTACCAGCGGCGGGGCGTCCGCAGGGGATGAAGACCATGTGTCGGCTCTGTTACGGCAGGCCGGTGCCATGCAGGAATGGCGTATCGCGCTTAAGCCGGGACGCCCGCTGGCTCTGGGCATGTGGTCGGGGAAGCCGGTTTTCGGCCTGCCCGGCAATCCAGTGGCTGCACTGGTCTGCACGTTGATCTTTGCCCGCCCGGCGCTGGGCCTGATGTCGGGGCAGGGCTGGACAGAACCACAAGGGTTCGACGTTCCCGCGGCGTTTGAAAAACGCAAAAAGCCAGGGCGGCGGGAATACCTGCGCGCGCGCGTTCGCGAGGGTCAGGTCGAGGTTTTTCATTCGGAAGGGTCAGGCCGTATCAGCGGGCTCAGCTGGGCCGAAGGGTTGGTTGAAATAGAAGATGGCGAACGTCATATCAAACCCGGCGACCTAGTGCGCTTTATCCCATATGGAAGTTTTGGGTTGTGACAATTTCGATTTCGCGTGGATTTACTGCGGCTGAAAGACCGCAGGCCGCTGCCCTGTTCTGGCAGGCCTTCGCGGCCAAGCTGAGCCGGGTCATGGGGCCCGACGACAAAGGTTTGGCGTTTTTCGAAACCGTATTGAACCCGGACTTCGCACTTGTTGCCCGCGACTTGGATGGGCAGATGTTGGGGCTTGCAGGCTTCAAGACAAAAGAGGGCGGTCTTGCGGGGGGCAGCATGACCGATCTTGCCCGCGTTTACGGGTGGTTTGGTGCGATCTGGCGCGGCTTGATCCTGAGCGTTCTGGAACGTGACCTGCAACCCGGTGTGTTTCAGATGGACGGCATCTTCGTTGCAGCAGAGGCGCGCGGGCAAGGTGTGGGAACAGCGCTTCTGGCCGCCATCAAAGCCCAGGCGCGGCAGGCCGGAATGACCGAAGTGCAACTGGATGTGATCGATACCAACCCACGTGCCCGCGCTTTGTATGAACGACAAGGGTTCCAGGCCATGGGTCAGGAACAGACTGGCCCGTTCAAACACATATTCGGGTTCAACAGCGCCACTAAAATGTGCTGGGTGGTTGTCCCCGACTAGTCAAACGTGCCAGCCACGCGTCCAAGTAACATAAACGCACGCGCTGTTCTGGTTTCGCCCAATGCCGTCAGCTCGGCATCACTAGCGATCGAGTCGAACTCGACAATCATATTGTCGAAACGGCGCAGAAAATGATGCGCGGCATCTCGGAAGATCGGGTCCTGTTTCATCCGAGCCGCGGTCAGTGCCAAAGACGAACGATCCCGAATACCGCCCAACGCTGCGACCGTCTTTCCGCGTGCCCCTTGAGCAAACTGCCGCCAGACCTCAGGTCTCGCCATGTCGGGGCGCAGGTCGTCCATATAGATGCCTTCCTGGCTGAGCAGTGTCAGCACATCCTGCGAGGCTTGGACCAATTGCGCGGTCTTACGATCCTTCAGCGCGACCCTCAGCGCGTCGAACCCTTCGGTATCGTCCTGCGTTTCCGGAAAGTTCAGGGCCTTGACGAAAACATCTGTGGTCAGTGGCGGCGCGATTTCTTCTGCTGGGGTGCCAAGTTCCAGCGAGGTTTGATCGCCGGTGCCGGCCTGTTGCAATGCAACTCTCGCTGGCGCACTGCGTTTAGATGAGAAAGTCGCCAGCGCATCCTCGGTCTTCTTTGCGGTTTGAGCAATTTCGTCCAGCTTTTTGCTGACAGTCGGTTCATATGTGCTGGCGGCGCGCTGTTGTTGGATGACATAGGTATTGCGGATCGCATCAATCGCTGTTTGCAACCTGGCGCTTTCCTCGCGCATGATCCGACTGGCACGCATGGCCATGGCGGCAACCCAGATCATTGCCACAGGCATGAAGACTGCCAGAAAAGTCACAATCAGACCGCTGCCCTGTTCCTGACCCGGCATAATCAGAAAGACAACGGACACCACCAGCCAGATCAGGCTGAGTACCAATGCTGCAATTTCGATTCCGGTCACAGACGGCACGCGAGGGCGGTCGTAGATGCCAAGCGATGTTGGTCGTTCGGATTCCGGATCAGGTTTTGACCCTGACATGACGCGTGCTCCGGTCAGGCGTATGTGATGCTCAGAACTTCATAAGATCGGACGCCACCCGGCGTGCTGACCTCGACGCTGTCGCCTTCTTCCTTGCCGATCAAGGCGCGGGCGATGGGCGACTTAATGTTCAGCAGACCAGCTTCGATATTGGCCTCGTATTCGCCAACGATTTGCCAGGTCTTTTCCTCGTCGGTATCTTCGTCGACCAATGTGACCTTGGCACCAAACTTGATCGCACCGGACAGCTTGGCCGGATCGATCACATCGGCCAGCGACAGAATGCCTTCAAGCTCTTTGATACGGCCCTCGATGAATCCCTGCTTTTCGCGGGCCGAATGGTATTCGGCGTTTTCCTTCAGGTCCCCAAGTTCCCGAGCCGTCGCAATCGCCTCGATAATCGCCGGACGCTCGACGGATTTGAGATTTTTAAGCTCGGCTCCGAGCGCGGCATTGCCCGAAGGCGTCATTGGGATCTTTTCCATACTCTACTTGTCCACGCAAAAATTGAGTCGCCCCGCCGCACAAAAGCGTCGGGGCGAAGGATAGGTTGGCGAATACCTGACCCAAATGGCGTGTAAATTGCAAGAGGCCAAAGGCCGCGAGGCGCTGGATTCGCGACTTAGCGCCGTCTCGGAGGTGGCGGGGATCGCCTGTGGCGTTGCCCCAGAAGCTCACCCCGTCGCCACCGATGCGCGTCGGTTCCGAGCCACAACATCTCAATCATACTGAACGACTTCGAATTCTATGCCATTGTCATCGTCGAAGTAGAATCGCTTGCCTGGCTCGTAGTCGGCATGATTATGAGGGTCGAACCCGGCGTCCCGGACTTTGGCTTCGGTGGCGTCGATGTCCTCCACCAAAACGCCCACATGGTTCAGCCCGCCGACAACATCGTAGCTGCTTTCCCCTGCTGGCCTGGGATCGGAAGGGGCGTAAAGTGCCAGATAGGTGTGGGTGCTGCCAACATGCACCGTGTAGCCGCCCGCGATGGCCGCGCCTTCCCAGCGGGTTTTCCAGCCAAAGACTTTTTCCATCCATGCTGCAGATGCCTTTGGATCCCTTACAGTGAAGTTGGTGTGTTCAAGTGTCGCCGTCATAGTGTTTCCTTTTCAACTTTTGACTTGCTTCGACTCACCGTAATTTCTAAACCTAACTTTAGGTCAAGATATTTTTTGAGGATCTGATGGCTGTTTCTGAAGGCCTGGCAATCGGAGCATTGGCGCAGCGCACCGGGTTGGCGGTTTCTGCAATAAGGTACTACGAGACGCAGGGATTGATCTCGCCGTGGCGCAATGCCGGCGGGCAGCGGCGGTATCAGCGGGCGGACATTCGGCGCCTGAGCTTTGTCATGATCGCCCAGCAATTCGGGTTAACGCTGCCCGAGATCCGGGAGGTTCTTTCTGGCCTGCCGGGAAATAGAACCCCAACGCCAAAAGACTGGAAGGATATCAGTGTCAGCTTGCGTTCCCATCTGGATCAGCGAATCGACACCTTGATGCGATTGCGCGACAATTTGGATGGCTGCATTGGCTGTGGATGTCTGAGCCTGCCAAAATGCGCCCTCTACAATCCGGATGATCGGGCTAAGTTCCATGGAAGTGGTCCCAGATACCTGTTGGGGGACGCACCAGAGGCATAAACTGCCGCAATGCGACTTTGTTACGCCGTGTTTCGATTGACCAAGGTCTTTTCAAACAGGTAATCAGCCGTGAAACAAAATTGCGCAGACCATGCGGTGAGAGCGCCAATTCGGAAAGTTAGCTAAGGAGCCCGCGATGGCCGAGATTGAACGCGAAGCGATGGAATACGATGTGGTGATCGTGGGCGCAGGTCCTGCGGGCCTGTCGGCGGCCATCCGTCTGAAACAGTTGGATGCCGACCTGAACGTTGTTGTTCTTGAAAAAGGCTCAGAAGTGGGCGCGCATATCCTGTCGGGTGCGGTTCTCGATCCCTGCGGTCTGGATGCATTGACTCCCGACTGGAAGGAAAAAGGTGCGCCGTTGAACACGCCGGTGACCGAAGACAATTTCTATATGCTGGGTGAAGCGGGTAAGATCCGCATCCCCAACTTCCCGATGCCGCCGCTGATGAACAACCACGGCAACTACATCGTCTCGATGGGCAATGTCTGCCGCTGGATGGCCGAACAGGCCGAAGAGCTGGGTGTTGAGATTTTCCCGGGCATGGCCTGCTCGGAACTGGTTTACGGTGACAACGGCGAAGTAAAAGGCGTGGTTGCTGGTGTCTTTGGTCTGGAAGCCGACGGCTCCTACGGTCCCAACACCGAGCCGGGCATGGAACTGCACGGCAAGTACGTCTTCTTGTCCGAGGGTGTGCGCGGATCGCTGTCTAAGGAAGTGATTGCCAAATATGACCTGTCTGCCGGCAAAGAAGTGCAGAAATACGGCGTCGGCATGAAAGAGATCTGGGAGATTGACCCGGCCAAACACAAGGAAGGCTCGGTCACGCATACCATGGGCTGGCCTCTGGGCGGCAACGCAGGTGGTGGATCGTTCATTTACCATCTTGAAAACAATCAGGTCTATGTCGGGTTTGTGGTCCACCTGAACTACAAGAACCCGCACCTTTATCCCTACATGGAATTCCAGCGCTTTAAGCACCACCCGATGGTGGCTGAGCTGCTGAAAGGCGGCAAGCGTGTGGCTTACGGCGCGCGAGCGATCACCGAAGGTGGCTGGCAGTCGATGCCGAAACTGGTGGCACCTGGCGTGGCATTGCTGGGCTGTTCGGCGGGCATGGTCAATGTGCCGCGCATCAAGGGTAACCATAATGCGATGCTGTCAGGCAAGGCTGCGGCCGAGGCGGCATTCGATGCCATCAGGGCCGAGCGTTCGGGCGATGAGCTGACCGCCTATGAAACCGATGTGCGCGGTGGCGCCATCGGCAAAGACCTGAAGAAGGTGCGCAACGTCAAGCCGATGTGGTCGAAATGGGGCTTGTTCCCGTCTCTGGCACTGGGCGGTCTGGACATGTGGACAAACACGCTGGGCTTCTCGCTATTTGGCACCATGGGGCACGGTAAAAACGATGCTGAGGTCACGGAAGAAGCCAGCAAGCATCAGCCGATTGATTACCCGAAACCGGATGGCACACTGTCTTTTGATCGCCTGACCAACGTGTCCTTTGCGATGACGAACCATGAGGAAAGCCAGCCCTGCCATCTGCACCTGTCGGACCCGGAAATTCCGGTCAAGGTCAACATGCCCAAATTCGACGAACCGGCACAGCGGTATTGCCCGGCGGGGGTCTATGAAATGGTCCAGGACGAAGACGGGCCGCGATTCGTGATCAACTTCCAGAATTGCGTGCATTGCAAAACCTGTGACATCAAGGATCCCAGCCAGAATATCACATGGACCACGCCGCAAGGTGGGGATGGGCCAAACTACCCGAATATGTAAGCGAAAAAACGGGCACTTGCAGGGTCGTGAAGGCTCTGCCATTGCCTCTTCCTGACCAAAGCCCTAGCTTGACTGTAGTCTAATGACAACAAGGCAGGATTTTGGTGGTTTCCCTGGTTCGTCGCGCGGTGTTGGCCGTGCTGTTCTCTTCAACAGTCGCAATGCCGGTCTATGCAGATACGGGTTCCGGATCTTATCTGGCGGGTCGTCAGGCGATTTACGAGAATGATTATTCGGCTGCCGAACAATACTATGCTCAGGCGCTGAAATTCGATCCGCAGAATGAACTTTTGTTGGAAAGCGTTGTCGTTGCCCGTCTTGCGCTGGGCGAGATCGAGCGTGCCTTGCCGATTGCCGAGACTATCGAAGGTGCGAAGCTGCCAAGCCAAGCCGCACGTATGGTGATTGCGGCCAATCTGGTTGCAGATGGACAATTGGATGACCTGCTAGCCCGAGACCCCGAGACACAAGGGGTTGGCCCTTTGGTTGATGGGTTGATGACGGCTTGGGCCTATTTGGGTCAGGGTGAGATGACCAAGGCGATGGAACAGTTTGATGCTGTCTCGACGCAAGAAGGCCTGAAGGAGTTCGCCCTTTACCACAAGGCGATGGCACTGGCCTCAATTGGTGATTTTGAAGGATCCGAGGCGGTGTTCGGAGCCAATGATGGCGTCGTCGCACAATTTTCGCGCCGCGCTGCGTTGGCTCGTGCCGAAGTGTTGTCTCAGCTGGATCGCGATGAGGATGCGATCGAGTTCCTGAACAACGTATTTGCCGCAGGCAGTGACCCGTCGATCGAGAATTATCTGGCGCGGTTGGGCGCTGGAGAGACATTGCCGTTCACTCATGTCCGATCCGCGCAGGATGGCGTGGCCGAGATCTTCTTCTCGGTTGGCGCCGCGCTTAATTCTGAAGCGTCACCTGACTATGTATTGTTGTATGCACGGACAGCAAACTTCTTGCGTCCGAACCATGTCGACGCAATCTTGCTGAGTGCCGAGCTGTTGGATGAGCTGAGCCAATATGACCTGGCGGTTGAAGCCTATCGAACTGTGCCAACGGAGAGTAACGACTACCACGCCGCAGAGCTGGGTCGGGCCGAGGTTCTGGGTCGTTCTGGAAAGATGGATGCAGCGGTTGAAGTCCTTCAGAATCTGGCCGCGCAACAACCAGACCTACCGAGTGTTCACGTTGCACTGGCGGACTTGGAACGGCGGCAGGAAGACTATGCGGCTGCAGTTACCTCCTACGACCGCGCTATTGAGCTGACTGACAGCGCATCAGCAGGCAACTGGTTTTTGCACTATGCCCGGGGCATATCGCATGAGCGCCTTAAGAACTGGGATCAGGCCGAGACCGATTTCCGTCGCGCGTTGGAGCTGAACCCGGATCAGCCGCAAGTACTGAATTATCTGGGCTATTCCCTGGTAGAACGGCAAGAAAAGTTGGATGAGGCGTTAGACATGATTGAGCGCGCGGTCGCCGCACGTCCTGACAGCGGGTACATTGTTGACAGCCTCGGATGGGTTCTGTTCCGCCTTGGTCGCTATGACGAAGCCGTTGAACACATGGAGCGTGCAGTTGAGTTGATGCCGGTTGATCCAGTGGTCAACGATCATCTGGGCGATGTGTACTGGGCTGTCGGTCGGGGTCGCGAGGCCGAGTTTCAGTGGAAGCGCGCGCTCTCCTTCGTCGATCCCGAGGACACGGATGCTGAGGCTGACCCGGACCGTATCCGCCGTAAACTGGAAGTTGGGCTGGATGTGGTGCTGGCTGAAGAAGGCGCAGAACCTCTGAAGGTTGCAAATGGCAACTAAGGCCTTCGCGCCTGCAAAAGTTAACCTGACCCTGCATGTGACCGGCCAGCGAGACGATGGCTATCACCTTTTGGATTCTTTGGTTGTTTTTGCGGACGTTGGCGACGAACTAGAATTTATTCCGGGTCCAAACCTGTCATTGGACGTGACTGGCGAACATGCCAAAGGCGTTCCCACCGACAGTCGCAATCTGGTTTGGAAGGCGGCTGAGACGGTTGGTTGGACCGGGCGTGTTCATCTGAACAAGGTGCTGCCTCATGGCGGCGGCATCGGCGGTGGGTCTTCAGATGCGGCTGCAGTTTTGCGGATGGTTGCAGACCAGGGGAGCGAGGTGCCGCAACACCTACCCTTGTCTATTGGGGCGGATGTTCCTGTCTGCGTGAAGGCAGTGGCCGCTCGGATGGAAGGGATTGGCGACCGAGTCACTCCGTTAACCCTGCCTCGGTTCTATTCAGTGCTGGTCAATCCTGGCGTCGAAGTACCCACGGGCGCGGTATTCAGCGCGATGAAAACGCGCCGGAACTCGGCCATGCCTGACGAAATACCGGATTTCGAAGCATCTGATGCTTGTGCCGAGTGGCTGGGCGCGCAGCGGAACGATCTGCAAAGTTCTGCGGTGGAACTGGCCCCCAAGATAGGGCGAGTTTTGGAAGAATTGGGCGCAACCAGAGATGTGTTGCTGGTGCGTATGTCGGGATCAGGGTCGACGTGTTTCGCCCTTTATCCATCGATGAAGGCTGCCCATTTCGCAGCTTACGAGGTTGGCGCGGCGCATCCCGAGTGGTGGTGCCGCGCGACGCAGCTCAATTGAGGCGCGAGACGACGTAGTCGGCCAGCTCGCGCAGGAGGGTCCGAATCTCGTGATCAGGCAAGGCGTCCAACGCAGATTTGGCCTTGGCCGCCCAACCCAGGGCATCTGATCGGGTTGCTTCCAAGGTGCGGTATTGGTTCATCAACGCCATTGCATGGTCCAAATCACCATCCTGCTGGCGACCTTTCGCGATTGTGCGATCCCAGAAGGCGCGTTCGTCGGGCGTGGCCTGAGCCACGGCTTTGATCACCGGCAGGGTCAGTTTACGTTCGCGAAAATCGTCGCCGACGTTTTTCCCAGTCGCCTTGCTGTCGCCCTGATAGTCCAGCAGATCATCAGCAATCTGAAAGGCAATACCCAACGCATCGCCATAGTTGAACAGCGCTTGAACCTGCTGCTCCGATGCACCCGCGATCACGCCGCCCACTTCGGTTGCGGCTGAAAACAACGCTGCTGTCTTGCCGCGCACAACTTGCAGATACACACTCTCATCCGTGCTCAGGTCGGTGGCTGCGGTCATTTGCAGCACCTCGCCTTCGGCAATGGTGGCAGACGCATTGGCGAGGATGTCCAGAACGCGCAGGGAACCGGTTTCAACCATCAACTGGAAGCTGCGGGAAAACAGATAATCGCCCACCAACACGCTGGACTTGTTGTCCCACAGCAAGTTTGCCGTGGGTCGCCCGCGCCGTTGAGCGCTTTCGTCCACCACATCGTCATGCAGTAGGGTCGCGGTGTGAATGAACTCAACAGTTGCGGCAAGGCGCACGTGATGCTCGCCCGAATACCCAAACAGCCGGGCCGCAGCGAGGGTCAGCATCGGGCGCAGGCGCTTACCTCCGGCTTCGACCAGATGCGCTGTTACTTCGGGAATCCTTGGTGCATGCTCTGACGCCATGCGGGTACGGATCAGCGTGTTTACCGCCTCCATATCACCGCTCAGAATTTCGGCGAGCCGCTCATGCGGTTTCGAGATCGTGCTGACGTTCATCACACTCCTGATACAAGGCTCGACTTCTGCCTCGCCTTGCCCTTACATCCATCCCCATGAAAGAACTATTGCGCAGCACCGATCCGACAATCCTGGCTTTTGCATCCGCTCTTCTTGAAGGCGAGGATATAGACTGCTTTCAGATGGACGTAAATATGAGCATCCTCGAAGGAGGCATCGGAATCTTCCCGCGCCGCCTGATGGTGCGGACGGATGATTTAGCGCGGGCTGAACGTGTCATGCGCGACAATGAGATCCCGTTGGGGCGATGACCCGGTTCAAAGACAGTGATCTGACGTGCAACGCCTTTCTGGGCGGGCAGGTACAGCTGTTGCAGCCTTTGTCAGGGTACCGCGCCGGTGTTGATCCTGTTCTGTTGGCAGCATCAGTGCCTGCTCAACCCGGACAATCTGTACTAGAGCTTGGATGCGGGGCCGGAGCTGCCATTCTGTGTCTTGCTGCGCGTATCCCGGAATTGCAGTTGGCAGGCGTTGAAGTGCAGTCACCCTATGCCGATCTGGCCCGTCGAAATGCCGATCAGAACCGGGTTCAGCTGGACGTTGTCGAGGCTGATTTGAACCTATTGCCGGTGAGCTTGCGTAGCCGGATGTTTGACCACGTGATTGCAAACCCCCCTTACTATCGCCCGGACGCACATAGCCCAGCGTCAGACACAGGCAGGAGTATTGCACTGGGTGAAAAGACACCGCTGGAAGATTGGGTTGCCGTCGCCGCCAAACGACTCACTCCAAAGGGCTATTTGCATATGGTTCAAAAAGCGGAACGGCTGCCGGATATTCTGTCAGCCTGCGCAAACAGGTTGGGGTCTGTCGAGGTTTTACCGCTTTGCGCGCGCATCGGCCGCGACGCCGAGCTGGTTATCGTGCGCGCCCGCAAAGGTGGTGGCGCAGCATTTCGGCTGCATGCTCCGCTGATTCTGCATGCGGGTGACCGTCATACAAAAGATGGCGACAGCTACACGCCCGAAGTTTCAGCGATACTGCGTGCGGGCGCGGCGCTGTCCGGGTTTTCGGTTCAATAAGCAATGACCAGCCGATTTTGTCGGATTTATTACAGATTCTGTGCGTCTGCGGCGTGACAGGCCGGATTTGATGTGGTCAACTTCTTACGTATCACTCAGACACGTGAAGAAGGAGGATCGCCATGAGCGTGAGCGCACATCTGACGGAACTGAAGAAGAAGCACGAAACTCTCGGTCTCGAAGTAGAACAAGCCCAACGCTCGCCAGGTATCGATGATCTCCATGTCGCCCAGCTCAAGAAACAAAAGCTAAAACTGAAAGAAGAGATCGAACGCCTGTCCGCTTAGGGTCGCAGGCTGGCGCGTGCCGCAATCACGGCACCACCAGTGATCAACAAAGCCGCGATCGCCAATCCCCAGGACGGGGCGGCGATCCCGGCCACCACCAATACCAGCGTAGACAAAAGTGGTGCCGCATATGAGGCGGTTCCAAGTATTTGGATGTCGCCTTGCTTGACCCCGATATCCCAGACATAAAACGCCAGTCCAACAGGGCCCAGACCCAGCGCAAGCACAGAAATCCAACTGATTGTGTTGGTGGGCCAAACGGTTTCCTCCACTGCCAGATGCAGCACTGCAGATGCTATTGCCGCTGCGATACAAAAAACGGCAACAGAACTTGTGGGTGTATCACCCAGACGACGGGACAGAACTGAATAGCCAGACCATGTCAGAGCGCACAGCAATGCCAAAGCATAGCCGGGAAGGTGTTGGGCTTGAAAGCCAGTGCTTCCACCCCCTGTAATGATGACTGCAGCTCCAACAAAGCCGAGGCCTGCACCGATTAGATGGCCAAGTCGAAGATGCTCGCCAGGCAACAGGCCGGAAAACAAAACAATCAGCAACGGCCAGAGATATGCGATCAGTCCGGCTTCGGCCGCCGGGGCCATGCGCAGCGCAGAAAAATACAGGGCGTGATAGCCAAACAGTCCTAAAGCCCCGAACAGGTAGGTTGTCCAGCGCACCTGCCTTAACTGGCTGAAACCACCCGAGAACCAGGCCCATATCAGGCCAAGCGTTCCGCCAATTGAAAAGCAGATTGTGTTCAGCAACAACGGCGGCGTAGGTGCCGACCCAACGGTGAACAAAGCTAACAATGCCCAAAGCAAAACAGCACCAAAGCCGATAAATGTTGCGCGCATTTTAGTCACGGCCCGGGCACCTTCTCTATCGGGATGATTTTGAACTCATCGGATATATGGGCGGTCTTTTCAATTTCGGATAAGAACCAGTCCCGAAATGCTGCAATCTGAGGCCGCTGTTCCGCGCCGGGCAGGCACAAAAAACGGAACCGACCTTTTGTTTCAATTGCGAGTTTAAATGGTGCGACTAACCGCCCTTCGGAAAGATCTTTCAATATCATAGCGCGTCGGCCCAAAGCGACGCCGACCCCTGCAACAGCCGCATCGATCGCATGATCCGCATTCGAGAAATGGGCGCCATGAATTGGAACAAATTCCACTTCGGCTGCCCGGAACCACGCGGGCCAATCGCAGGGAGGTTTCAGGAAGCTGATCGATTCATCATGAATCAAAGGTGCATTCTTTAGGCTTTCTGGTGTTGCGAATTGATCGGCCAGCTCGGGCGTCATAACGGGTGTTAGCCATTCCTTTCTAACTGGCACCGAATAAAGGCCGTCATCCTGCCCATAGCCAAATCGAATGGCGACATCCACATCGTCCCGTTCCAGATCCATATTGCGCAATGTTGCCGAAAACTTCAGATCGATTTCCGGATGCGCACGCGCAAATTCATATAGGCGTGGCGCAAGCCATTTGGCTGTCAATGCCGGGCCCGCTGTAACCGTCAGGCTGCTGTCATCCTCTTGCCGCCTTACCGTACGCCATGCCGCCTGCAGCGTCGCAAACCCTTCGGCGGCACCTGGGGCCAGCGCTTGACCTGCTTCGGTCAGTTCAACAGCGCGATTGAGGCGGCGGAACAGGGGGCGGCCTAAGTGTTCCTCAAGGGACTTTATCTGGAACGAAAGGGCGGCCGGCGTGACGTGCAGTTCAGCTGCTGCTTTTGCAAATGACATGTGACGCGCTGCGGCGTCAAAGGCGCGCAATGCGGTCAGAGGGGGAAGGTAGTCGCTCATTTATAGTCAAGTATTTCTTAACTGAATGTTCGAAAAAGCTCGTTTGTCGCGTCTGATTTAGAGGCGCATATTCAGAGTAAGTCAAATGAAACTGATCTGAAAGGAACTTTGCTATGATCGAGGTCACCACCAGCCCCGCAGCGGCCCGCGCCTTTCAGCGCGCTCATCTTGAACGGTCCAAAGCGATCGCCAGGGCTTTGAACTGGTTGTTTGGTTCCCGCTGAACGCAGCGCGCGCGTTCTTACGGGATACAAGAAGGGCCGGTCCAAAAGGACCGGCCCAATTCATTGCACGTCTAGGATTTATGCGAAGAACTGTGCGCCGTTGGCAGAAATGGTCGAGCCATTGATGAATTGTGAATCATCAGATGCCAGGAACGCGACGCAGCGCGCGATTTCTTCTGGCTCACCCAAACGTCCCGCTGGGATTTGGCCAATGATGGCTTCGCGTACTTTCTCGGGTACGGCCATGACCATTTCAGTAGCGATATAGCCTGGGCAGATCGCGTTGGCGGTGATACCGGCGCGCGCTCCTTCCTGCGCCAGCGACTTGACGATACCCAGATCGCCCGCTTTGGTCGCCGCATAGTTCGCCTGAGCAAACTGGCCCTTTTGCCCGTTGATCGAGCTGATGACGATCACACGACCGAATTTCCGCTCACGCATGCCGGGCCAGATCGGGTGCACTGTATTGAAGACGCCGGTCAGATTGGTGTCGATCACCTGATGCCACTGCTCGGGCGTCATTTTGTGGAACGGGGCATCGCGGGTGATGCCAGCGTTTGCGACAACGATATCAATCGGGCCAACTTCGGCCTCGACTTTTTCGATACCTGCCTTCGATTCATCATAGTCAGCGACATTCCATTTGTATGTGGCGATGCCGGTTTCTTCTGTAAACTTCGCCGCGGCTTCGTCATTCCCCGCATAGGTGGCTGCAACATTGCATCCCTCGGCCTTGAGCGCCTTAGAAATTGCTGCGCCGATGCCGCGAGAGCCGCCGGTGACGAGTGCTGTACGTGCCATTTAGGAATCCTCCAAATTTAGTCGCCTTGGTAATGCTGTTACTCTGAGAGAGAGTTGTGCGCAATATTGTTTCGTCAAGATTGTTTGCTTTCTGTTCGTCAATATTGTCGCACGCAAGTGATAGAATTGAATTGTAACAAAAAAGGGCGCCGACGGGGCGCCCTTTTCTGTGTTTTTGTCAGCGCAATCAGTCACGCTCCACGCATAGGGCGACGCCCATTCCGCCACCGATGCACAGGGTCGCCAGACCCTTTTTCGCATCGCGGCGTTTCATTTCGAACAGCAGTGTGTTCAGGACACGGCAACCGGATGCACCGATTGGGTGTCCGATGGCGATGGCGCCGCCGTTGACGTTCACGATTGATGGATCCCAACCCATGTCCTTGTTCACGGCGCAGGCCTGCGCTGCGAAGGCTTCATTGGCTTCGACGAGATCCAGATCTTCTACGGACCAGCCTGCTTTTTCCAACGCCTTGCGTGACGCGAAGATCGGGCCAACGCCCATGATCGACGGGTCCAACCCAACAGTGGCGTAGGATGCGATGCGGGCCAAAGGCTCAATCCCGCGCTTTTCGGCGTTCTCGGCCGACATAAGCAAGGTTGCCGCGGCGCCGTCATTCAGACCGGATGCGTTGGCGGCTGTTACCGAACCTTCCTTGGCGAAGGCTGGGCGCAGCTTTGCCATGGCCTCCATGGTTGCGCCGTGGCGGATGTATTCATCCTTGTCCATCACAATGTCGCCTTTGCGGGTCTTGATGATGAACGGCACGATTTCGTCGGCGAATTTGCCAGCCTTCTGCGCGGCTTCGGCTTTGTTCTGAGACGCAACAGCAAATTCGTCCTGTGTGTCGCGGTTGATCTGCCATTTCTCGGCGACATTCTCGGCGGTCTGACCCATGTGATAGCCATTGAAGGCATCCCAGAGACCGTCACGGATCATCGTATCAATGTATTTCATATCACCCATCTTGTGACCGGCGCGCAGCGCGGCGGCATGGGGTGACAGTGTCATGTTCTCTTGTCCACCGGCGGCCACGATATCGGCATCGCCCAATTGGATATGCTGTGCGCCCAACGCGACAGCGCGCAGGCCCGAGCCACAGACTTGGTTGATGCCCCATGCGGCGCTTTCCTGGGGAAGCCCGGCATTGATATGCGCCTGACGTGCGGGGTTTTGGCCCTGAGCGGCGGTCAGCACCTGACCCATAATGGTTTCGCTTACTTCGCCCTTGTCGATCCCGGCGCGTTCGACGACTGCCTCCAGGACGGTAGCGCCCAGATCATGTGCAGGGGTGTTCGCAAACGAACCGCTAAAGCTGCCGACACCTGTGCGTGCGGCGGATGCGATTACTACGTTGGTCATAAGTCAGTCCTTTACCGTCATGGTCTTTCGGGAAATCTGACGGCGCGGGTGGCAGAGAAGCTCTCTCCCGGTATCAGAGCGCCTCGTGATCCCCCGCTCCAGCACTCTCTGCCATAGCGCAATGCTGCACACGCAGCAACGGACAGCTTGTCTCAGCGGCCGAGGGGGCGAATTATTGCGATAGCGGCGTTCGGTTAAGTCCCTGTTTTCGAGTGTGGTTCCTGTTTCCAGGGCGGTGCGACCGATGGTGCGCCAAACAAGAAGCCCTGCAGGCAATCCACGCCGCTGGCGATAAGGAACGCTGCATCTTGCTGGGTTTCGACCGATTCGGCCGTTACCAGAATTTCGAATTCCCGCGCCACCGCTATCAAAGCACGCACCAGTGCCTGATTGTCGGGGTTCTCGCTGATCCCCCGAATGAATTGCCCGTCTACTTTGGCGGCATCAAACAGAAACTCGCGAAAATGGCGAAAACTGAAGTTGCTTGCACCAAAATCATCTAGCGCGAAGGCAATGCCGCGTTCCTGCAGGCGATCCATGAAATCTACGACAAGCTCGGGGACTTGCATTGCAGAGCTTTCCGAGATCTCAAGGATCAAACGCTCGCCCACGCTTGCGTCCCTTTTTAGAAACCTGCCCAACACGCCGGACCAGCGGGCGTAACCAATCGACCGGGCCGACATGTTTATGGACAATCGGATGGAAGGGTTTCGAACGAGTGTACGCAAACCCATTTCCAGCGCGACGCAATCCAGTTCCCGACCGATCGGTGTGTTTTCGACCTGAGGCATGAAATCCCGGGCCGGAATGACACGACCGGTTTCGTCGAGGACGCGAATGAAACCTTCATAAAAGGCAACGCCATGTGGGGCGTGCGCTTGCATGACAGGTTGAAACGCCAGTTTGCATTGCTTGTGTTTTACTGCGTCTGTTGCCATCTGAACGACCGAGCGGTCCCGGGTCGAGACTGCAGCGTTCAACGGGTTTTCCGACCCTTCGGGAAGATCTGCAAGCTTCTTGTCCCGCATGAGCAACGGTTCCCTGTGTGATGCCGAACATGGGTTCGGTCACAGTCTCACGGCAAACAGGTGAATCTGCAGTTAAGGGATCTCAGAAAATATGAGGGGTCAGCGTGCGGATTGTCCGGCTTGTACCAGTGTCGCTGCGGCGCCGAAGATAGCCCCCACCGCGCCCAGAACCATCATTGCAAAGCCCAATGCGATCAAAGCTGTCACAGCGGTGCCGATTGCTGCGAACATCGCCAGAACCAGACCCAACAGCCCGATAACAGTTGATACGGTTGTTACGCGGGTCATTCTGGCCTCCGGACACTCATACTCCACACATGACGACCGATATGGTGCATCAGGGCCGGATTACAAGGCTTACTGACCTTGCTCGCGAAGTCGTCAGGCGCGTTTTGCCCGGATATTGGGCGGATTTTTGTCAAATTGCTCGAATCCGGGCGTTCCGCGATCACTCGGGTGTCTGTCGAGATGCTTTTTCTTGATCTGCTCCGAGCTGTCCCGGCTGCCATCGTGGCTGTAACCTGGCGGGGCAAAGCAATAGGCAAGTCTTTGGCGCACAGTCAGACCCGGCTGAGTCGCGTCGCGCCAGATGCCCACCCATTCGTGAAAGGCGATGCGCAACGGGTTGAACGTGCCTATGTTGTGAACCAGCCCATAGTCGACGCGGTCATCTTCCTGCTCGGGCACGAAAGTGCCAAAAATCTTGTCCCAGATGATGAAGACGCCGGCATAGTTGCAATCGAGATAGCGCGCATTACGGCCGTGGTGCGCGCGATGATGACTGGGAGTGTTCATCACAGCTTCAAACCAGCGAGGCATTTTGCCGATGGCTTCGGTGTGAATCCAGAACTGGTAGATCAGGTTCAGACCGCCGCAGAACAAGACCAAAGCCGGGTGGAATCCCAGCAGGATCAGCGGTGCCCGTACAACCATCATGAACGTAAAGGTATAGGTCCAGGTCTGACGCAGCGCCGTGGTCAGGTTGTAGTGCTGCGAGCTGTGGTGGTTCACATGGCTGGCCCAGACCCAGCGGATACGGTGGCCGAACCGATGCACCCAGTAGTATCGCAGATCATCCAGCACAAAGCACAGGATGATGATCGGAATCGAGGTGCCAAGGTTCAGCGGCGTGATTTGCCACATCCACATAAAGAACGCATAGGCAATGAAACCAAGCACAAATCCTGAGGCAATGTTACCCGCGCCCATGATCAGAGAGGTCACCGCATCGCGGGTCTCGTACCTCCCACCACGGCCCTTTGTGGTGATCCACAGGAACTCGGCCAAGATCGCGGCGATAAAAAAAGGGACGGCCCATTGAACGGCGTCGGGAAAGCTTACGTGATCGGTCATGAAGGCTCCATCAGGTGCTGCCAGTGACGGCGCTCAATTTCGTCGAGGTGAACAACGACACCGGGCGAGCTAAAGTCGCGAAACTGAAATTCGAACCCGTTCGGATGCTCGATCCAGTCAAAATCCAACAGATGCCGGCCCACAGTATCTGCGCCGAGGGACCATAACAGGCCGGTGCCGGTCTCAGTTCGAACTAAGGCGGCATGGCCATCGTGCGAGACCGTGACATCAATCACCACATCGTCCGGAAAATGGCGCCGCCAATCCATCCGGGCGGTCTCTTGCGTCAAAACGCGCAGGCTCGATCGTCCGGTCAGGTGCAATAGGAGAGTGATACCGGCAATCCCACCGACCACTAAAATCAATAGAATTTCAAGCGGCATGCCGTCCTCCCCGGCGACAGAGTGCAAAGCGGGCAGGGGGCTGTCAAAGGTGGCGTGGCGTCAGCCTCGTTCCAGTCTTTCCAAAATTTCGTGCTGAACCACTCGGAGCACAAATGGAACAAGGCCCTCAGGGCCTGACGCACGATCCTTAAGGTGGATGCAGATATCCGGCCGGCGCGAGGCGATAATGCCAATCATCTCGCCGCGTACGACATCATCCAAGCCTGCACCCATGATGGCGCAAGTAATCCGGGGTTCGGTGTCCAGTTGATGCCGAACCTCGGCCTGATCGTGCGCGCCCAGCCATTGGATCGGCAGGTGATCCAGTTGCAGTGCCACGTCACCGATCACGTTTGGCAAACGCCCGATCAGCAGAACCACAGGTTTCATCACGGTCTCCTTTTTCGGGTTACATACAAACAAAAACCGGCCCGTTTTGGGCCGGGTCCAGTCTAGCATATTTTGACTAAGGTGTTTTCGACCGAGTTCGAAATGGTCGTAGACACGGCTTTAGCCTGTCATTCTCCCTCTGAAGGCGTCGCAGAGATTGGCGTGATTTCGCAAGAATTTAGCTATTTGCCTCGACCAGGGTGGAAATGATTGCCTTTGCGCTGTCAGAATTCCATTCGGCATCACCAATCAGACGAGCGATTTCATTGCCTTCAGGATCAATAATTACAGTGATCGGCAAACCAATAACGCCCATCTCGCGCGCAACCGCTTGTTTCGGGTCTTGGTGCCGAGGTAGATTATCAATGCCGTTTTCATCAAAGAATTTCTTGATGCCTGCCGGAGAGTTACGGCCAGTCGCCAAGGTCAGAACCTCGAATTTGTCGCCCCCAAATTCGTCCTGCAGTTCAGCGATCTGAGGCATCTCTTTGCGACAGGGGGCACACCAGGTGGCCCAGAAGTTCAACAGCACATACTTGCCTTTGTAGTCGGCCAGTGACGCTGTGCCGCCGTCGTCTTCCAGTTCAAACTCAACCGCTTCGACGGGCTTCGGCTCTTTGTGAAGGATCAGGCGCTTCAGGCTGCCATCGCGCAGCGGCGCCAGTGTCTCGGCATCGGTTGCCAAAGCCGCGTTTGCACCTAGCGCAAGGGCCATATAAAGGGGGATCAGACGAAATAGGCGCATATCAACTCCGGGTTTTCTTACATGACCGATCAATCTTCGAACCAGATGTGGGGCGGCCGCTTTGCCGCCGGTCCAGACGCGATCATGGAGGCAATCAATGCCTCGATCGGGTTCGATCGACGGATGGCAGCCCAGGACATCGCAGGCTCGCGCGCCCATGCCGCCATGTTGGCTGCGACAGGCGTCATAAGTGATAGTGACGCTGAAGCCATTCGGGAAGGGCTGCTCACCGTTTTGTCAGAAATCCAGAACGGAGACTTTCAGTTCTCGACCGCGCTGGAAGACATTCATATGAATGTCGAGGCGCGCTTGAAAGAGATCATTGGCGAGCCCGCAGGCCGTCTGCACACAGGTCGCAGCCGAAACGACCAGGTGGCGACCGATTTCAAACTCTGGGTGCGCGACCAACTGGACGCGGCGGAGACCGGCCTGCTGGCCCTGATCCGCGCGCTTTTGGCGCAGGCTGAGGCCGGCGCTGATTGGGTTATGCCGGGCTTTACACATCTGCAAACAGCACAGCCAGTGACATGGGGACACCATATGATGGCCTATGTCGAGATGTTCGGCCGCGACCTGTCTCGCGTCCGGGATGCCCGCGCCCGAATGAATGAGTCGCCTTTGGGGGCTGCGGCTTTGGCCGGAACGTCGTTCCCCATCGACCGCCAGATGACGGCCGAGGCCCTAAGCTTTGATCGCCCCGCTGCCAACTCGTTGGATGCCGTAAGCGACCGCGATTTCGCTCTGGAATTCCTGTCCACAGCTTCAATCTGCGCCGTTCACCTGTCTCGCTTTGCCGAAGAGCTTGTGATCTGGTCCTCGGCCCAGTTCCGTTTTGTCACGCTGTCCGACCGGTTTTCAACGGGTTCGTCAATCATGCCGCAGAAGAAAAACCCGGATGCGGCCGAGCTGATTCGCGCCAAGGTGGGCCGGATTTACGGTGCCAATACGGCGTTGATGATGGTGATGAAAGGTTTACCGCTGGCCTATTCCAAGGACATGCAGGAAGACAAGGAACAGGTCTTTGATGCAGCCGATAACTGGATGCTGGCGCTGGCGGCAATGGAAGGCATGGTCAAGGACATGACCGCCAACCGCGAAAGCCTTGCCGCAGCGGCAGGGTCGGGGTTCTCAACTGCGACCGATCTGGCCGACTGGTTGGTCCGTGTGCTGGGCCTGCCGTTCCGCGATGCGCATCATGTGACCGGATCGCTGGTTGCTATGGCCGAAACCAAGGGTTGCGACCTGCCCGACCTGACGCTTGAGGATATGAAATCGGTGCACGCTGATATCACCGATGACGTCTATTCTGTCCTCACCGTTGAAAACTCGGTAAACTCGCGTCAGTCTTATGGGGGGACTGCGCCTGATCAGGTGCGGGCTCAGACCAAACGATGGAAGGCGTTGGTATGATGCGTATGTTTCGGGTCATTCTGTTGATCTTGACCGGTTTTGCCTTGGCGGCCTGTGGTGCCGATGGCGAACCTGTTCAGCCGACGGCCAGCCTGGGCGTTGGCGTTGGGTCCAGCGGGACACATGTTGGCGGAGGCGTAGGCCTTCGCAAGGGCGGCTTTGGCCTTTATCTGGGTGTCTGATCCGAAATCCAACACCGTCAGTACAGACTTTAAGGAGAACGGCATATGCGAACCATCGGCCTAATCTTGACGCTTGCCGTTTTGGCGGCGTGCGAACCGACATCTGCATCGCGCCCTGATCCTAAGCCAGAGCCAAAACCGTCCGGCATTTCCGTATCCGGCTATGCACGTGCCGGGGTCTCGACCGAATTCTAAATGGCCGTGTCGGGCCCATAAGCGCCCGAATCCATTGAACCGGCCCCCCGTTTTGGTCTAAGCGCGCAGATATGGATCACTTTCTCTACCGCGACGGCGCGCTTTTCGCCGAGGATGTCCCGATCTCCGAAATCGCTGCCGCGGTCGGAACCCCGTTCTATGTCTACTCGACAGCAACGTTGCTGCGGCATTTCAAACTGTTCGATGACGCGCTGGACGGCACCGATCACCTTGTCTGCTATGCGATGAAAGCGGCCAGCAATCAGGCGATCTTGAAAACGCTGGCGCAAGCGGGCGCGGGAATGGATGTGGTTTCGGGTGGGGAATACCTGCGCGCTAAGGCGGCAGGCGTGCCGGGCGACAAGATCGTGTTCTCGGGTGTTGGCAAAACTGAGGATGAGATTCGCAACGCGCTCACTGGCGGCATCCGCCAGTTCAACGTGGAATCCGAGCCCGAGATGGAAGTGATCAACGCCGTTGCGCAAGAACTGGGCATGATCGCGCCGATAACCGTGCGGGTGAACCCGGACGTAGACGCCAAGACCCACGCCAAGATTGCCACTGGCAAGTCCGAGAACAAGTTCGGTATTCCGATCTCCCGTGCCCTGGAGGTCTATGCGCTGGCAGCCAGCTTGCCGGGTTTGGAGGTCATAGGGATCGATGTTCATATCGGCTCGCAACTGACCGAGCTGGAGCCGTTCGAACTGGCCTACAACAAAGTCGCGGAATTGACCGAACAATTGCGCTCTGAAGGGCACAATATCCGCCGGCTCGATCTAGGGGGCGGCTTGGGTATTCCCTACACACGTTCAAACGACGCGCCGCCTTTACCGGTCGAATATGGCGCTATGATCAAGAAAACGCTTGGCCATTTGGGTTGCGAGATCGAAATCGAGCCCGGTCGCCTGATCGCAGGAAATGCAGGTCTGATGGTGTCGAAGGTCATTTACGTGAAATCCGGTGAAGACCGCGATTTCCTGATCCTCGATGGGGCGATGAACGACCTCATCCGCCCCGCAATGTACGAAGCCTATCACGACATTGTTGCGGTGACCGAACTCGCGCCCGGTGTCGAACAGCGGCCCTATGATATCGTCGGGCCGGTTTGCGAATCCGGTGATACTTTTGCCAAAAAACGCAACATGCCGCCGCTGTCTGCAGGTGATCTTATCGCTTTCCGCAGCGCAGGAGCGTATGGTGCGGTGATGTCTAGCGAGTACAATACGCGCCCGCTGATTCCAGAAGTGCTGGTGCATGGGGATCAATTTGCAGTTATTCGTGAACGCCCAAGCTTTGACGAAATGATAAACCGCGATACCATACCTACGTGGCTCTGACGCGATAACCGCGCGGGCCCGACTAGGAGGCCCGCCTTGAGCGATAGATCAAACCTGCCACTACCACGCATGTCCCTTTGGCTGACCCATGTCGGTATGTTGGCTGAGCAGGTTTTGCGTGCCTTCTGGCCAGTGTTTTCGATTTTGATGCTTCTGCTTGCAGCGCTGATGCTGGGCTTACAGGATTTCGTCAGGGTCGAATTCGTTTGGGGCGCTGGTGCGGTATCTTTGCTTGCACTGGTTCTTGCTGTCGCTTGGGGGGCAAGGCGTTTCCATATCCCGTCGCGTGCCGAGGCGCTGTCGCGACTTGACGAAACTTTGCCAGGCCGACCAATTCAGGCTCTGATGGATGATCAGGCCATTGGTGCACAGGACGCGGATTCTGTGACTCTTTGGCGGGCCCATAAACACCGAATGGCGCAGCGTGTTGCCCAGGCGGAGGCGGTGAAACCGGATCTGCGGCTGGCGTCACGCGACCCATACGCCCTGCGATATGCAGCATTGCTGGCATTGGTTGTGGCGGTTCTATTCGGATCGTTCTGGCGCATCGGATCGGTCGCTGAAATGGCACCTGGGGCTGCCGTAGCTGGTCAAGGCGCAACGTGGGAAGGCTGGGTGGAGCCGCCACGTTATACCGGGTTGCCGACGCTCTATCTGGCGGATCAGTCTGGAACAGAACTCTCCATACCGCAGGGCAGTCGCGTCACATTGCGATTTTACGGAGAGGTCGGTGCGCACAGCCTGACTGAGACTGCATCTGTGGCCGGAACACAGGCGGCAACTGAACCGGAACAGGAATTCGTGGTCGAATACTCAGGTCAGATTCGAATTGAAGGACCGGCGGGCCGGGAGTGGACACTGGGCATAATAGGTGATGCGCCGCCACAGATTGCGGTGGCGTCTGCCGCTGAATCTGAGGCTGGCGGTCAGATGAAACTTCCGTACGCGGCCCTTGATGACTACGGCATCGTATCTGGTCTGGCCCGGATCGAGCTGGATCTGGCTGCGGTCGATCGCCGTTATGGTCTGATCGCGGACCCTGAACCGCGTGAGGCGATTGAAGTTGAGTTGCCCATGCCGATTACCGGGGATCGAACCGATTTCACCGAAGACTTGATTGAAGATTTTTCGCAACATCCGTGGGCACATCTGCCGGTGACAATCACATTGATGGCGCAGGATGCCGCGGACCAACAATCCAAATCGGAACCCTATGCGACGGCGTTGCCCGCGCGTCGGTTCTTTGACCCGCTCGCGGCAGCGGTGATCGAACAACGGCGAGACCTGCTGTGGGCTCGCGCCAATGCCACACGGGTCGCGCAAGTGTTGCGCGCGGTGTCCAATCATCCTGAGGATTTGTTCCGCTCGGACACTGCCTATTTGCGCCTGCGGGTAGTTTTGCGGCGGTTGGAGACCTTTGATGAATACGGGTTGAAGCCAGAGCAGCAGGAGGAAATTGCGCAGGCCTTGTGGGACCTTGCGGCCTTGATCGAAGACGGCACGCTGGCCGATGCGCTCGAACGGATGCGTCAGGCGCAGGAACGGTTGTCCGAGGCGATGAAGAATGGGGCCTCCGATGAAGAAATCGCCGAGCTGATGCAGGAATTGCGAGAGGCGACGCAAGACTACTTGCAGCAATTGCAGCGTCTGGCGCAGCAAGACGGCGAGAATGGCGAACAGCAACAGGGCCAGAACGGCGAATCCATGCAAATGTCACAGGATGACCTACAGCGCATGATGGACCGCATTCAGGAACTGATGGAACAGGGCCGCATGGCCGAGGCGCAGCAAGCGCTGGATGAATTCCAGCAGATGATGGAAAACATGCGCGTTACTCAGGGGCAGGGTCAAGGCGGCCAGTCCGAGGGCCAGCAAGCCATGGAAGGGCTTGCCGAGACGTTGCGCGAACAACAGGGCCTAAGCGACCAGGCCTTCCGCGATCTGCAGGAACAGTTCAATCCGGGCGCACAGGCCGGTGAAAGCCAGGGCAACGAAGGCAGCTCGGGTGGGCAGGGCCGGGGTCAAAGCCACGAGGGTCAAGGCGGTCAGGGACAAGGGTCTGATCAGTCGGGTGAAGGCCAGCAGGGTCAAGGAACGCTGGCAGACCGGCAACAGGCCCTCCGGGACGAGCTGGGTCGACAGGAACAAGGACTACCGGGTGCAGGCACACCCGAGGGGGAGGCCGCACGCGAAGCGCTAGGTCGTGCGGGCCGTGCTATGGATGACGCGGAAGAAGCGCTGCGCGGCGATGATCTGGCCGAAGCTATTGATCGTCAGTCCGAGGCGATGGAAGCCTTGCGGGAAGGCATGCGGTCATTGGGTGACGCGATGGCCCAGAACCAGCAGAACCAACCGGGGCAGGGCACCGAAGAAGGCGATATGCAGGCCACCAACCGCGATCCGCTGGGGCGCAACCCTGGTGCTGCCGGGTCCATTTCGACCGAAGAAGACATGCTGCAGGGAGAGGATGTCTATCGCCGTGCCAGAGAGTTGCTGGACGAAATTCGCCGACGTACTGGCGATACTGATCGCCCCAAAATCGAGTTGGAATACCTAAAACGTCTGCTTGAGCGGTTTTAGGGAACGGCTTGGCGCATCAGTTTTGCGACGCGCCTGAGCCGGCTTGTGTTTCAAGCCAGATTCGGGCCTGATCCACCAGCGAGACATAAGAGTTCAGGACCGGATCGGCTTGCGGTACGGCTTCGCTGATTTGCTGGGCGTTGCCGTAGATCAAGTACAGAACAACACCAATGATCAACATCAGGGCGAAACCACGGACAAACCCGCCAGATTTACGGACGGGTACCTCGGCCTCGGTCATTTCAGCGCGCATTGTGGAGTTAATTGCATCAACATCCGGCAGCGCTTCTTTCTGACCTGAATCCTCGGCAGTGACTGAGGCAGAAGGTCGTTTTGGCTCGACTTTTGGCTCAGGTGGGGTATCCAACGCCAGATCGGGTTGGGTTTCCAGACCACCGCCCTCCTGGGCACGCAATTCCGCCTCGCGGGCGGCCTCCTCCTGCAAAATACTGGCAACCGAGGGGTCCACATTCCCGCTAGGTTTTTCAGATACTTTCTCAGGCTCAGGCTCAGGCTCAGGCTCAGGCTCAGGCTCAACGTGTGGCTTTGCCGTCGTTTCTTCGACTACTGCTTCCGGCATCTCGTCTTCCGAGCCCTTCGCCTCGACAGCGTCATCTTCTACCTGAACAGGTTCAGATATCTCCTCGGTCGGATGTTTGGCCTGAAACCAGGTTTGGTCGCAATTTGAGCATTGCACATCGCGGCCTTCCTCGGGGATGACCTCGTCCGGGACCTCGTATTGGGCACTGCAATTCGGACATGTAAGACGCATACTGCCTCCCCGGCCGTACAAACGGGCCGTTAATAGTTTTTTCAGGAATGATATTCCGTTAAGAGCTAACAGCAAAGGGCGTTTTCGGTTTCACGGACCAAGTGTCACCAATTGGACCCGGTGAAGGCATTGAAACCAAAACCGCGCTCGGGCAAGAAGAGCGGCAAAACAAATGGGGGCACGTGTGATCGAGCTGGAGAATGTCAGCTACACCTACGGTGGCGGCGAATTGCTGAGCGACGTATCGGTGCAGCTGCAGCCGGGGTCCTTCCATTTTCTGACCGGCCCTTCGGGTGCGGGGAAAACGACGCTGCTCAAACTTTGTTATGGGGCGCTGCTACCAACATCGGGACGGTTAAGCGCTTTTGATCAGGATATCTCGCTGCTAGATCGGGATCAGATGGCCCTGCTGCGCCGCCGGATTGGCGTCGTGCATCAGGATTGCCAGTTTCTGGATCACATGACCCTGGGCGAGAATGTCGCTTTGCCGCTGATGGTCTCGGGGCGTGCTGAATCCGCGGAGCAGGACAACCTAACGGAGCTTCTGAGTTGGGTGGGCCTTGGCCCTCGGCTGGAAGCCAGGCCGCCGGAATTGTCCGGAGGTGAACGCCAGCGCGCAGCTTTGGCGCGCGCCCTCATCCTGTCGCCCGACGTGGTGCTTGCGGATGAACCAACGGGAAACGTGGACTGGGAGATGTCGCAACGTTTGCTACGCCTGCTGATCGAGCTGAACCGGATGGGAAAAACCGTATTGATCGCGACACATGATCTGAGCCTGATCCGCGCTGCCAAAAGTCAAGTACAGGCCCGCGTTTTGCGGATTTCTCAGCGGCGGTTGCAGCTGGCAGGAGCGGATCTATGAGCAGTGGTGATCTCCGCAACCTGCTGCGCCGCGACGCACGCGCCGATCGGGTTGTGCCGCCGACGGGCTACACCGCGCATCTGACCTTGTTTGTGTCTGGAGCAATGGCTTTTCTGGCCGTGTTCGCTTTGGCTTTGTCGCTCGCCTCGGGCAGGATCGCTGACCGCTGGGCGTCTGAACTGGCGGGCGCAGCAACCCTGCGCATAAACGCCCCGGTGGAACAGCTTGCTGCCCAGACCGAAGCCGCACTGATCGTTCTGAACCAAACCCCTGGTGTTGCGTCTGCCCGCGCGCTGACCCCCGAAGAACAGTCGGCTCTGCTGTCTCCGTGGTTTGGGCCCGACTTGCCGCTGGACACTCTGCCTATCCCGCAGCTGATTGAGATCGTCGAAGGTGATCCAGGGCTGGATGCCGCCGGGTTGCGCTTGCGATTGGGGGCCGAGGTTCCCGGCGCCGTACTGGACGATCACACAAGGTGGCGTGAACCTTTGGTGGATGCGGCGATGTCTCTGCGGCGGCTTGGCTGGGTGTCGATCTTGCTGATCGGCGGTGCCACCGCAGCCATGATCACATTGGCCGCCAATGCGTCGCTCGCCGCTAATGCGCAAATCATCGAGGTGCTGCGCCAAGTGGGCGCGCGCGATCGGTTCATTGCTGGGGCTTTTGTCCGCCGTTTTACCTACCGCGCTTTTTTTGGTTCAGCTGTCGGAACCCTGCTTGGAATGACTGGGGTCCTTTTGCTGCCGCAGGCGTCAAATACGGGTGGATTTCTGACCGGTGTGGGCTTTCAAGGTGGCGGCTGGGCCTTGCCCATTCTCATCCCTGTCCTTGGCGCCACGGTCGCCTTTTTTGCCACGTGGACCGCAGCCCGTCGTAAGTTGAAGGAGCTTTCCTGATGTCCAAGGCCATTCAATGGGTCCGTTCGCTGATCTTTATGATCATCATTTACGCCTGGATGCTGGTCTTGGGCCTTGTGTTTGCGCCTTATGCTTTGTTTTCCAAGAAAGGGGCGTCGCGGGCCTGCAGGACTTATGCCCGCAGCACGATGTGGTTAGCCCGTTGGATGGTCGGGATCCGTTGCGAGGTGCGCGGATCTCCTCCGTCCGGAGAGGTTGTCATCGGCGCCAAACATCAGTCTTTTCTGGATATCATCATGATCTTCGCCGCGATCCCGCATGGCAAGTTCATCATGAAGCGAGAGCTATTATGGACGCCAATTATCGGAATGTACGCACGCCGTTTGGGCTGCATCCCGGTCAATCGCGGAAAAAAGGGTGTAGCGGTTGCTAAAATGGTCAAGGACGTCGCCAAGGAGTTTGCCGAACCGGGGCAGTTGGTGATTTACCCTCAGGGCACGCGGGTCGCACCGGGCTCGTATAAACCGTATAAAGTCGGAACTGCCGTTTTGTACGAAGGTCTTGGATTCCCCTGCGTTCCAGTCGCGACAAATGCCGGCGTTTTCTGGCCGCGAACCGGGATCATGCGCAAACCGGGTCTGGCGATTGTCGATTTTCTGGAGCCAATTGAATCCGGTGTGCAACGGGATGAGTTTCTGGTGCGGTTGGAAGACGTGATTGAAACACGCTCTAACGAACTGATGCGGGAGGTGGGGTTTGATCCGGATGAGGTTCATTGACGACATTGAAACACTGGGGGCGTTGTACGGAACGCCCGGCGCACCAGCAATGCGCAAAGTCGCGCGTCGACTGACGCCACTTTATCGTAAATGGATCATGTCATCGCGCCTGTGCATCCTCAGTACAGTGGGGCCGGAAGGTGTCGATGGCAGCCCGCGCGGCGATGACAATCCGGTTGTTCTGGAACTGGACCCGGGCACGCTGGCAATGCCGGATTGGCGGGGCAATAATCGGTTGGATTCGCTGCGCAACATCGTGCGTGATCCGCGTGTTTCGCTGTTGTTTTTGGTTCCGGGGTCAAACAACGTGGTTCGGCTGAACGGAACGGCGGGGCTGACTGCGGATGACAACTTGCGCGCCCGTTTCGAGAAAAATGGTAAACGACCTGCGACGGTGATTGTTGTCGAAATCGCTGAAATCTACACGCAATGCGCGCGCGCATTGATGCGGGCTGGAACCTGGACCGCTGGTCACGAAGCGACTGCCCTTCCGACCGTGGGCGAAATCTTGGCCGAGATGACAGCCGGTGAAGAAGGCGGCGCGCAGTATGATCAGGAATGGGGAGCGCGCGCCGCCAAAACCATGTGGTAGGCCGCTGTATCAAGGGGTCAAACCGCGGCGGCCCCGATCCTGGATACCTTTGCTACCCAGCGCTCAACGCTGCCCGGTTTGGGATAACTGGCCCCCGCAAAGTAGGTGAAGCGCGTTGGCTTGAAGCCGACAAAGCCCAGAATCTGATCACGCACCTGACGGATCAAGGCTTGCCGATAGATCAGGCGCATGAACCAGCCTGGTGTGTCTGAAGTTAGAATGACACGTGCCGTGCGACCAGTTAGCATTGGGGCAGGGAAGCCGATTTTGGTAGTATTTCTTGTGTCGAATGTCCGACCCGGGATGAACATCCGATCAATCAGTCCTTTGAGCTTTGCTGGCAGGCCACCCCACCACATTGGCGTGGTCAGCACCAGATGGTCGCTCCATTCGATGTCCTGCAGGATCTGATCCAATACCGGCTCAAGCGGTTTGAAATCCTCATAGTTGCCTTGTCCAAAGTCAAAATCGAACTGTAGATCGCTGAGATGGACCAAGCGAACCTCGTGCCCTTTCTCACGGGCTGCGGCTTCGTAAGTCTGGGCAAAGGTGCGGGACAGGCTGCTTTCAGCGGGATGTCCATCGAGGACGAAGATCTTCTTGGGGTGCATGGGAGTTCTCCTAAAAATGACCACGGTCAGTTTCTTAATTTAAAAAATGACCACGGTCAATAAAAATTTGACCATGGTCAAAAATCGTGCGAAAACGCCCTATGCAAAAGGCAGTTCAAAAACGCACACTCAGAACACGCGCCCGATTGCTTGCGGCGTCAGAAGAGGTGATTCACCGCGAGGGCTATGAGGCCTTGCGAGTAGAAGAGGTTGTAAAAGCAGCAGGTGTCGCCAAGGGTACGTTCTTTGCGCATTTCCGCGACAAAGATGCCCTGATGGAAATTCTGATAGGTGAGAGATTGAGTTCAATCTTTGATCAGGTAGAAGCTAATCTGCCGCCAAAAACGGTGCCCGAGCTTATCCGCGTCCTGAAACCCATTCACAGTTTTATGACGTCTGAACGCTATGTGTTTGATCTGCTGATACGCTATTCGGGCGCTGCGGCGGTCGCCGAAATCGGACCAATTGCACATTGTTTTGAGCGTTACTTTCGCGTGGTTGAAAATTGGCTGACATATGCGGACGTACGTAAAGACGTCTCAGCCGATTTGCTTGCAGAAGGCGTTCAGGCCTTTGCGATTCAAGCCATGTCCCTGAAGTTCTGTGCACTACACGAGGCGCAGAGTTTCGAAGACAAGTTGGAAATCTATCTTGAAGCGTGGTTAACCCCGGCGACGTAGTCGCCGGGGATTTCTATCAGCTGTGGATTGGCCCGTCGCCGCAGGCGAGCGCCGCTTCGCGCACGGCCTCGGAATAGGTCGGGTGCGCGTGACACGTCAAAGCGAGATCTTCGGCAGAGGCGCCGAACTCCATGGCCACACAGACCTCATGGATCAGGTCGCCAGCGGCCGGGCCGATGATATGCGCGCCCAGAATGCGATCTGTTTCCTTGTCAGCCAGGATCTTTACAAACCCATCTGCCGCAAAGTTCGCCTTGGCGCGCCCGTTGCCCATAAACATGAACTTGCCAACCTTATAGGCGCGGCCTTGTTCCTTAAGCGTCTCTTCGGTCTCACCGACGTTGGCAACCTCGGGCCAGGTGTAGATCACACCCGGAATGACGCCATAATTCACATGCCCGTGCTTGCCCGCAACTTGCTCGGCTGCGGCCATGCCCTCGTCCTCGGCCTTGTGGGCCAGCATCGGGCCTTCGATCACGTCACCAATCGCGTAGATGCCCGGCACATTGGTCTGCCAATCTGCGCCAACCTTGATCTGCCCGTGTGGTGTCATCTCAACACCCAGAGCGTCCAGACCCAGACCGTCCGAAAACGGCTTACGGCCAGTGGCAACCAAAACAGTGTCGGCGTCGATCACATGTTCGCTCTCATCTTTGCGCTTCTTGTAAGTGACCTTGGCTTTGGTCTTGGTGGCCTCTGTCTTTTGCACCGCGGCGCCCATGACAAATTTCAGGCCCTGCTTCTTTAGAATGCGCGCGAAGGTCTTCTGCACCTCGGGATCCATGCCCGGCGTGATCACGTCAAGGAATTCGATAACGGTAACTTCGGCCCCAAGCCGCTGATAGACCGAGCCCAGTTCCAATCCGATTACGCCGGCACCGATAACGACCATTTTCTTCGGGATCTTGTTCAGCGCCAACGCACCGGTTGAAGTGACAACAACTTTCTCGTCGACGGTTACGCCCGGCAAGGATGATGGCTCGGACCCCGACGCGATGATGATGTTCTTGGCCTCGTGAATATCATCACCAACCTTGACCTGACCAGCGGCGGGGATTGATCCCCAGCCTTTGAGCCAGTCAATCTTGTTCTTCTTGAACAGAAACTCGATGCCCTTGGTGTTCCCGTCGATGACCTCGTCCTTGTAGGCCTGCATCTGCTTCCAATCGACCGAGGGGCTTTTGCCCTTCAGACCCATCTTGGCAAAGTTATGTTCGGCCTCGTGCAACTGATGGCTGGCATGCAGCAACGCCTTGGACGGGATGCAGCCGACGTTCAGGCAGGTGCCGCCCAGTGTTTCGCGCCCCTCGACCACGGCTGTTTTCAGCCCCAGCTGGGCACAGCGGATGGCGCAGACATAGCCGCCGGGCCCTGCTCCGATTACGATGACGTCATAGTTTGCCATTTGTCAGGTCCTTGTATTAGGCGGGGTTGGTTGCGCATGTGTCGCGCGGTCCGCTCCCTTTTTGAATAATCTATACTGGCCGAGGAATCAAAACAGAGCGGCCAACAGCAATGCGGTCGTTGCGACCAGTCCTATCATCCAGCTGACAGTGCGCCACGGGGTCCAGCCAAAGGCGTAGGCGGGGACATAAAGGACACGCGCGATTAGGTAGATCCAGCTACACATCCCGGTGAACCCATTGGATTGCCCCGAGGTTGTGACGACCAACGCCGCGATAGCAAAAACAACTAGCCCTTCGGTGTGATTGCTCAGCGCCCTGTGCAAACGCCCCATAACTGCTGGTTTTTCAAAGGGTGTGTCACGTGGTCCAATCGCATGCAACACATCGACCCTGCCGTGACCCGCAATCAGGTAGGCGACGAATTGAGCGATCCAAAGCAGGGCGGCCAGGGACAGGACGGTCAGTTCGGTGGTCATCCAGTAGAGTTCCTTGGTTGTTAGGCGCGGGTGGGATGTTCCAACAACGAACTTGCGCCTACCGCAAACCGGGGGCGCAAGAAATGGGGTGTTAGGCCGGCGTTAGCACCTTGATCTGGATATGTGCCACACCGCCTCGTTCGTGATGCATTGCCAGTTCCTCAGATTCGAAGAAGTCTCGGGCCTTTTCCAGATCTGCGATCTCGAACAGCGCAACCGCATGGTCGCGCTGTTCGGGATCCTGCCAGATGTGAAGATCATGAATACCTGCAGCTTCGCGCATCGGCTTGTCCTCGCGGAACACTTTTAGCCAAACGCTGAAATCTGCGACGTCGGCCTGCCAGAGAACATGGGTCGCCATGTTTACAGGTCCATAAGCAGACGACGTGGATCTTCCAGCGCCTCTTTCACACGAACCAGGAAGGTCACAGCGCCTTTGCCGTCCACGATCCGGTGGTCATAAGACAAGGCCAGATACATCATCGGACGGATCTTGATCTCGCCATTGATGGCCATCGGGCGGTCCTGAATCTTGTGCATGCCCAGAATGCCCGACTGTGGCGGGTTCAGGATCGGCGAGGACATCAGCGAGCCATAGACACCACCGTTCGAGATGGTGAAGGTACCGCCCTGCATCTCGGCCATGGACAGCTTGCCATCCCGGGCGCGCTTGCCCTTTTCGGCGATGGCTTTCTCGATGGCCGCAAAAGACATCGCATCCGCATCGCGAATAACCGGCACAACCAAACCTTGCGGGGTCCCGGCGGCAACGCCCATATGCACGAAGTTCTTGTAGACAATATCGGTGCCATCAATTTCGGCATTGACTTCGGGCACTTCTTTCAGCGCGTGACAGCAGGCCTTGGTGAAGAAGGACATGAAGCCCAGTTTCACGCCATGTTTCTTCAGAAACAGCTCTTTGTATTCGTTGCGCAGGGCCATCACCTCGGTCATGTCCACCTCATTAAAGGTGGTCAGGATCGCTGCGGTGTTCTGCGCATCCTTCAGGCGTTTCGCGATGGTCTGGCGAAGCCGGGTCATACGCACACGTTCCTCGCGTGAGGCGTCCTCGGCGGCGACGGGTGCGCGCGGAGCTTGTGCAGCGGGTGCGGGCGCAGCCGCCGCCGGTGCTGGGGCCGAAGCCGTTGCTACAGCTTTCGCGACATCCTCTTTCATGACACGACCGTCGCGACCGGTGCCGGTGACTTGATCGGCGGATAAACCAGCCTCGGCCATGGCTTTTTCAGCCGATGGTGCATTGGCCACGTCCTTACCACCACCCGAGGCGCCTCCGGCGGCGGGTGCCGCAACCGCGGCCGGGGCGGCAGACACTCCGGCCGCATCGCCCGAGATCACCGCCAGTCTGGCTGTAGCATCGACTGTTGCACCTTCTGGCGCGACGATTTCTGCCAGTACGCCCGCGGCCGGGGCCGGAACTTCGACCGAGACTTTATCGGTTTCCAGTTCGCACAGCATTTCATCTTGCGCAACGGCATCGCCCACTTGTTTGAACCAGGTCGACACTGTGGCTTCGGTGACAGATTCACCCAAAGTTGGGACCATGACGTCGACGCTGGCTGCTGCCTGGGCGGCAGGTGCAGCCGCTGCTGGGGCAGAAGCTGTAGCGGCTGGTGCGGCTGCGGCACCGTCACCCGCTGCAATCGTTGCCAGCAACGCATCAACGCCAACTGTTTCACCTTCGGCAGCCACAATTTCACCCATCACACCCGCACTGGGGGACGGCACTTCGACCGTGACCTTGTCAGTCTCCAACTCACATAGCATTTCGTCCACGGCAACAGCGTCACCGGGTTTCTTGAACCATGTCGCAACCGTGGCTTCGGTTACCGACTCGCCAAGCGTGGGAACACGAACTTCAATCGACATCGCTTATTTTCCTTCAATGCTCAGCGCTTCGTTCACCAGCGCTTCTTGTTGGGCTTTGTGTTGGCTGGCCAGACCCGTTGCGGGCGAGGCCGATGTTGCACGACCGACATAACGCGGTCGCTTGTTCTCGGCGCCGATACGGGTCAGCACCCATTCGATATTGGGTTCAATAAAGGTCCAGGCCCCCTGGTTCTTGGGTTCTTCCTGACACCAGATGATTTCGGCACCCTTAAACCGTTCAAGCTCATTGATCAGGGAATGCGCCGGGAATGGATAGTATTGTTCGATCCGCATCAGGTAGACATCGTCGATGCCACGGGCATCGCGTTCTTCCAACAGGTCATAGTAAACCTTGCCGGAACACATCACGACTCGCTTGATCTTGTTGTCTTTCACCAGTTTGGTATCGGAATTTCCGTGCTGCGCATCGTCCCACAGCACTCGGTGAAAACTCGACCCGGTGGTGAACTCTTCGGCCGTGCTGACGGCTAGTTTGTGGCGCAGCAACGATTTTGGTGTCACAAGGATCAGTGGCTTGCGGAAGGTCCGGTGCAACTGCCGGCGCAGGATGTGGAAGTAGTTCGCAGGCGTTGTACAATTCGCCACGATCCAGTTGTCCTGTCCACACATCTGCAGGAACCGTTCAAGGCGGGCCGAGCTGTGTTCCGGGCCCTGACCTTCGAACCCGTGAGGCAGCAGGCACACCAATCCGGACATGCGCAACCATTTGCTTTCGCCAGAGCTGATGAACTGATCGAACATAATCTGCGCACCGTTGGCAAAGTCACCAAACTGCGCCTCCCAAAGGACCAACGAGTTCGGTTCGGCCAGTGAAAAGCCGTACTCAAATCCCAGCACCGCGTATTCGCTGAGCATCGAGTCGATCACGTCGTATTGCGATTGCCCGGCGCGGATGTTGTTCAGCGGATAGTACCGTTCCTCGGTTTCCTGATGGATGAACCCGGAGTGGCGCTGGCTGAACGTGCCGCGTGTCGCGTCTTGCCCGGACAGTCGAACAGGATACCCCTCGGTCAAAAGCGAACCAAAGGCCAGCGCTTCACCGGTCGCCCAGTCAAATCCTTTGCCGGATTCGAACATCTGTTTCTTGTGATCCAGCAAGCGACCGACCGTTTTGTGCAGCGCGACATCTTGCGGCGCGTGGGTCAGTGCGTTTCCGATTTCGGCCAGAGTGTCGGGTGAAATCGCCGTGTCACCACGCACATATTCATCTTTGTTTTTGTCTAGATGAGACCAGCGCCCGTCCAGCCAGTCGGCTTTGTTGGGCTTGTAGTCTTTGCCGGCCTCAAACTCATCGTTCAGATGTGCTTGGAACGCGGCTTTCATATCCTCGATCTCACCCTCTGGGATCAGCCCGTCCTTGACCAGCCGTTCCGTATAAATCGACAACGTGGTCTTATGGGTTTTGATCTTCTTGTACATGATCGGGTTGGTGAACATGGGCTCATCACCCTCGTTATGCCCGAACCGGCGATAGCAGAAGATGTCGAGGACAACGTCCTTGTGGAACTTTTGCCGGAATTCGGTTGCCACCTTGGCCGCATGGACCACCGCCTCGGGGTCGTCGCCATTGACGTGGAAGATCGGCGCTTCGACCATCAGGGCAATATCCGTCGGGTAGGGGCTTGAGCGGCTGAAATGCGGCGCGGTGGTAAAGCCGATCTGGTTGTTCACTACGATATGCATCGTTCCACCGGTCTTATGGCCCTTCAGACCAGACAAACCGAACCCTTCGGCCACAACACCCTGTCCGGCAAAGGCCGCGTCGCCATGCAGCAAAATGCCCATCACAGCAGTTCGGTCAGTGTCGTTCAATTGATCCTGCTTGGCCCGCACCTTGCCCAGCACAACGGGATTTACAGCTTCCAGGTGGCTGGGGTTTGCCGTCAGTGACAGGTGAACCGAGTTGCCATCGAATTCGCGATCCGATGATGCGCCCAGATGGTATTTTACATCGCCAGAGCCATCAACGTCTTCGGGCTTGAAGCTACCGCCCTGGAACTCGTTGAAGATCGCGCGATAGGGTTTGCGCATCACATTGGCCAGAATGTTCAGACGGCCGCGGTGGGGCATGCCGATCACGATGTCCCGAACCCCAAGCGCACCGCCGCGCTTGATGATCTGTTCCATCGCCGGGATCAGCGCCTCGCCGCCGTCCAGACCGAACCGTTTGGTGCCCATGTATTTCACATGCAGGAACTTCTCGAACCCTTCCGCCTCGACCATCTTGTTTAGGATCGCCTTACGGCCTTCCTTGGTGAACGCGATTTCCTTGCCATAGCCCTCGATCCGTTCTTTCAGCCAGGCGGCCTCTTCCGGGTTCGAGATATGCATGTATTGCAGCGCAAAGGTGCCACAATAGGTCCGCTTCACGATCTCAACAATCTGCCGCATCGAGGCCATCTGCAGACCCAGAACGTTGTCGATAAAGATCGGCCGGTCCATATCGGCTTCGGCAAACCCATAGGTCTTTGGGTCAAGCTCGGGATGTGTGCTGGCGGCCCGCATGCCCAGCGGATCCAGATCAGCGGCCAGATGGCCCCGGATGCGGTAGGCCCGGATCAGCATCAGCGCGCGCAGGCTGTCCAGAACCGCGCGTTTGATCTGGTCTTCACTAACCTCAACACCCTTTGACACCGCCTTATCTTTGATCTTGTCCCCGGCGGCCTTCGCGTCGATCTCGACCCACTCGCCAGTCAGAGCGCTGGTGAGGTCATCAGTAGGCATTGGCGGCCAGTCGGTCCGCGCCCAGGATGGTCCTTCGGCTTCTCTTTCAACATCCGGTTTGGCATCACCCATCTGGCGAAAGAAATCGGCCCACGCGGCATCCACCGCGCCCGGGTCTTTCGCATATTGGGCATAAAGTTGCTCCAGATATTCGGCATTGTGCCCTTGCATAAAGCTTGAGGCATGAAAGGCAGAGTTGGGCAGTTGTTCGGTCATTGGGCTACCTCATATGGGTTGGGACCGTATTGGTTGGTGCCTGGCTGGCTGGGGCGGGACAACCACCACAGGACCAGGAGGGGTGACACAAACAGTATGACAAGTGTCGGAATGACGATCAGCAGAGTGGCACGGGTGAACAGGATATCCAGATTGCCGCCATGCTGGAAATGAGAGGCCAGGCCGATGCCGAAGATCAGAACCGCAAAGGCCCCTAAGATCAAAAGGATCGGCAGCAAGGCGTAGAGGCCACTGCGCCCGGTATCATGCATCCGTCGCCACGCGACAGCCAGATGTGGGAAGAACACGATCAAGCCAACGATACTCTGCACCGGCTGCGCGGACGTTGCAGAGATGGATTTGGAAGTCGCAGTTTCAGTCACTGCGACTTGTGAAAAAAACTGCGTGTCGATGATCCCTGCAATGATGTTCCAGATCACGATGAACAAGAAAAAGAACCAGTATTCTGGCCGAGAGGCCCGGCCCGAGAAGATGAAGAATTTGGAAAAACAGGTGCGGATGGCGTCGGAGAATGTCATTAATTTTCCCTCATCATTCGGCGTTTGATTTCCAGAGTAAATGCCGCGTGAGGTTTTCTGTCGAAAGCACTCTCGAACTCGGCCTCATCAAACCGCAGGAATACTATCTTCGCTGGACCGGCTCCCAATTGGGGTTCTGGAACCGGGCGATTGAACGAAGGGTTGCGTTCTGCCGTTGATCCTAGTGCTACCTTGGAGGTTTGGTGTGGTGCGTAACCCCAAGTTGTTACTGATAAGTACCGAGATGGGCCATACGCGTATTCGAGGGTAGTGCCGGGGGTATCTGTTTCGAATGCCCAGATCGCATCCCTTATTCTGGTTGTGTCGTCATAGGAGGTGCTAAAATAATTGCAGCCCAACCTGTCCCCGGTTGGGGTGACGGCGGAATGATCATACAGCACCAAGAACGCCAGCGAGCCATGATCCCACCAAAACGCGTCGTAAATGCCACGTTCGGAATCATCGGATATGGCTTCCAAATGGTCGCCCATGCTTGGGATGACGCCAGTTTCCGTATCCAAGGCGAGCGGATTGAAACTTTTATTAGCCAACGCGCGGGAAAGAAACCCATCCGCAACAAGCAATGGCATTAATTCAGGGAAAGGTGCGCGGAACTTCGTCCACCCTCTCTCAGAGAACTCTTTTGCAATCGATGTGCGATCAGCAGATGTCCATGTGCAAAGATCGATAACATCTTGCGTTGGTTGCGAGAATTCGGGCGAAGCGCTAACGGCGCCAGAATTTACTGAAAACAATGCGCTCAAAACCAATACTAAGACATGCTTAGAGCGAAGGGATTTCTCCCTTCGCTTCGTATATCTTATGTGTTGGCGCGCCATTGCGCTTACCCAATCGCTTCCAGCACGGCCTCACCCAGCTGCGCCGGGCTTTCTGCCACAACGATACCGGCCGAGCGCATGGCTTCGATCTTGTCCTCGGCACCGCCTTTGCCGCCGGCGACAATCGCGCCCGCGTGGCCCATGCGGCGGCCCGGAGGGGCTGTGCGGCCCGCGATGAAACCGGCGGTCGGCTTTTTGCGGCCCTTTTTGGCCTCATCCGCCAGGAACTGTGCGGCTTCTTCTTCGGCTGAGCCACCGATCTCACCGATCATGATGATCGACTCAGTCTCGTCATCGGCCAGGAACCATTCCAGCACGTCGATATGCTCGGTGCCTTTGATCGGGTCGCCGCCGATGCCTACACAAGTGGACTGGCCCAGACCCACATCGGTGGTCTGCTTGACGGCTTCATAGGTCAGGGTGCCCGAACGCGACACAACGCCGACCGAACCGCGCTTGTGGATGTGGCCGGGCATGATGCCGATTTTGCAGGCGTCGGGCGTGATGACACCGGGGCAGTTCGGGCCGATCAGACGCGAGCTTGAACCTTCCAGCGCGCGCTTCACCTTCATCATGTCAAGAACCGGGATACCTTCGGTGATGCAGACGATCACCCCCATCTCGGCATCAATCGCCTCGAGGATCGAATCCGCCGCAAACGGCGGCGGCACATAGATCACCGAGGCATTGGCCTCGGTCACATGCTTGGCCTCGTGGACCGAATTGAACACGGGCAGGCCCAGATGCTCCATCCCGCCTTTGCCGGGGGTCACACCGCCAACCATCTTGGTGCCATACGCAATGGCCTGTTCAGAGTGGAATGTGCCCTGCGAGCCGGTAAAGCCCTGACAGATCACTTTGGTATTTTCGTCGATGAGGACTGCCATGATGTCCCTTTCCTTAGGCGGTGCTGGTTTGATTGGGTTGCGCGTCCGGCAGAACCTGCGGCGCGTAGTCTATTTTTTCGAGAGTGGCGCGGCCCAGTGCCAGATTGGCGATGGTTCGGACCCCTCCGTCGATTTCGGCGATCCCGCGCCGGATCTTCTGTCGGAACAGCGGCCATCCGGTGGGGCGTTGGCGCGGCGCGCCCATCTGAACCTCTCCGGGGGCTTCATTGCCCTGTTCGACCATGGCCGGGATGACCTGATAGATATTGACCTGACGTGCCGCTGCTGATGCGGACGGGTTGAACAACAGGCCATCAAGCGTGATGTCAAAAGGCTTTTGCGCAAGAAAGTGCTGCGCGGCCTTACGGGTTAAGGCATAGGCGGCCCCACCGGGATAGCGCGACCGTATCTGACGCAAGTCCCGCCCCAAATGCGACGACCCTTTACGCCCAAGCGCAACGTAGAGCTTTGTGCTGCGCCAGCGTTCGAACCGGACGATATCCGCATCTGCGGGCCACCACGCGGTGTCCTTCAGCCAATCGGCCAGTTCTGGCGTCAGAAAGACATCATCCTCAAGGATCAGCGCCTGTTCCGCGCCCGAAGCAATCAGGGCTTCCCACGCTTTGGCATGGCTCAGCGTGCAGGCCATATCTTTGGTGTGGAAGTAGCCCCATGGTCCTTCTTCCCGACAATCGCGCAGAAAATCCTGGCGTGTTGCCGCATCACAATCAACAGCGTTGACCCGCGTCGCCGACAGACCTGCTTTCTGCAGCTCCTGCTCCATCAAGCGCGCCCGCCCGGTGGCGCGTTCTAGGCCTATGAGGAAAATGGGGATGGTCATGGGGTTAGTTTTCCAAACAGATCAGACAGTCCGCATCCAATGCGATCTGTTTTGCGAGCCGGTAAAGCCCTGACAGATCACTTTGGTATTTTCGTCGATGAGGACTGCCATTTGGCGTTCTCCTGTCATTAAGCCGAGGGTCTCGACCTTGGCATTAGATTTTGAGCTTCACAGGCCGTTGATTTCAATTCGCGTGCCAGAAATGTAGTTGGTTTCCGTAGCATTAGCTGTAGATCTTTTGGTGACACCACCAACATCAGAGACGTTTATTTTGAAGTTTACGCCATCGCGGCGATACACGCCAAAATATTCAATGGTATCTGTTCCCACGCGGGTCTTTCCTGTTGTCCGCTTCAACGGTTGAACTGCTTGAAACCCGTTTGCAGTGAGTTCCTTAGCTAGTTCGGTTGCAATCTCGTCGGCCCAAGTCCCTCTAAAGTCGCCTCTGCAGTAATACCGTTTGAATACAGTGCCTTTAGGAACTGCGTTGGCACCTTGTTCGAAACGCGTTGGTTGGTTCGTTTTGATCCGAAAATAGTTAGTTCCGTAGGTGCTAAAATCGTCCCAACCACGAATATCCACCCTAAGGCCTAGGTCGAGGTCTCCAGTTAACTGCTTTGCGTCTTCGAAAGTTATGGGCTTGCGAATGCAGAGATCACGCATGGATAGAAACATTTGTTCTGCGTCGTTACCGCGTGCAGCTGGGTTGTCCAAAAGGGATTTGGAAACTCCAGTACTGTCGCTCCCCTCGCAGGCAGACAAGCCTACGAGGCAAGCGCACACCGTCATAAATCGAGTCAACGGGTTCATACAAGATTACCCCTTCACCGCCTTCACGATCTTCTCGGCACCATCTTTCAGGTTGTCCGCCGCGATCACGTCCAGGCCGGATGTGTTGATGATCTCCTTGCCCTTCTCGACATTGGTGCCTTCCAGACGCACGACCAGCGGCACCTGCAAACCGACCTCTTTCACCGCGGCCACAACGCCTTCGGCGATGACGTCACAGCGCATGATGCCGCCGAAGATGTTGACCAGAATGCCCTTCACCTGCGGGTCGCTGGTGATGATCTTAAACGCCTCGGTCACCTTCTCCTTGGTCGCACCGCCGCCCACGTCGAGGAAGTTGGCAGGTTCGGCACCATACAGCTTGATGATGTCCATCGTCGCCATCGCCAAACCGGCGCCGTTGACCATGCACCCGATCTCACCATCCAGCGCGATGTAGTTCAGGTCGTATTTGCTGGCTTCCAGTTCCTTGGAATCTTCTTCGGTGGTGTCGCGCAGTTCTGAAATATCCGGGTGGCGGTACATCGCGTTGCCATCAAAACTGACTTTGGCGTCGAGCACTTTGAGATCACCGCTGTCCGAGACGATCAGAGGGTTGATTTCCAGCATCTCCATGTCCTTCTCGACGAAGGCGGCATAGAGCTGGCTCATCAGTTTGACGCATTGCTTGACCTGCGCGCCCTTCAGACCCAGCGAAAAGGCGATGCGGCGTCCGTGGTAGGGCTGATAGCCGGTTGCAGGGTCAACCGAGAAGGACAGGATTTTCTCGGGCGTTGCAGCGGCCACTTCTTCGATATCCATGCCGCCTTCGGTCGAGCAGACGAATGAGATGCGGCTGGTTTGGCGATCCACCAGCAGGGCCAGATACATCTCGGTCTCGATGCCGGACCCGGCCTCGATATAGATGCGGTTGACCTGCTTGCCCGCCGGGCCGGTCTGATGGGTCACAAGGGTGCGGCCCAGCATCTTCTTGGCTTCCTCGGCGGCTTCCTCGACCGATTTGGTCAGACGCACACCGCCCTTGTCACCGGCATCGCTTTCTTTGAACGACCCCTTGCCGCGCCCGCCCGCGTGGATCTGCGCCTTGACCACCCAAAGTGGTCCGTCCAGCTCTCCAGCTGCGGTTTTGGCTTCTTCGGCGCGCAATACGGCGCGGCCGTCCGACACCGGTGCGCCATAGCTGCGGAGGAGGGCTTTGGCCTGATATTCGTGAATGTTCATCGAAACTGTCCCGTCTGACTGCGATTTATTCCGTTATAGGGGTGCCTAAGGGATAAGTTTAAAGGGTTTTTTGACAGTGAAGGGGTTTTTCACGAAGATTTTCGGTATTTGTGATCACGGGATTTTCGGGTGTGATCACAAAGCACACCGGGTGGCGTGTGTGATTCGAACAATTGGCTGTTGGCAGAAAAATCATATTCAAAAAAGGTATTTGCGACGTTTGCGCCAACATTCCCGACTTAGCTTTGTGGTCACATCGGAACGAATGAAAACAAAAAACCGGCCCAAAGTCGGGCCGGTTCAAATGGTCTGATGCTTGGTGGATTAACCCAATGAGCTGTCGATGCCCTTGCACGCCTCGATCAGGCCTTTTACGGCGTTGACCGAATTGTCGAAACCGGCCTGCTCTTCTTCGTTCAGGGTGATGTTGACGATGCGTTCGATCCCACCCGCGCCGATCACGGTGGGTACGCCCACATACATGCCTTCGACGCCCAGTTCCCCGTCGCAATAGGCCGCGCAAGGCAGAACGCGTTTCTGGTCTTTCAGATAGGCTTCGGCCATTTCGATGGCTGACGTCGCCGGAGCATAAAACGCCGAGCCAGTTTTCAGCAGACCAACGATTTCAGCACCACCGTCACGGGTGCGCTGAACGATGGCGTCCAGTTTTTCTTGTGTCGTCCAGCCCATCTCGACCAGATCGGGCAATGGAATGCCGGCAACGGTCGAATAGCGCACTGACGGCACCATGGTATCGCCGTGACCACCCAGAACAAAGGCAGTGACGTCGCGCATGGAGACGTTGAATTCCTCCGACAGGAAATGCGCGAAGCGGCCCGAATCCAGAACGCCAGCCATGCCACAGACCTTGCTATGGGGCATGCCGGAAAACTCGCGCAGGGCCCAGACCATCGCATCCAGCGGGTTGGTGATGCAGATGACAAACGCGTCAGGGGCGTGGGCCGCGATGCCTTCGCCAACCGATTTCATGACCTTCAGGTTGATGCCCAGCAGGTCGTCGCGGCTCATGCCCGGCTTGCGGGGGACACCGGCAGTCACGATGCAAACATCCGCGCCTGCGATATCTTCGTAAGACTGGGTGCCTTTCAGAGAGGCGTCGAACCCTTCGGACGGGCCGGATTCGGCGATGTCCAGCGCTTTACCTTCCGGAGTACCCTCGGCGATGTCAAACAGGACAACGTCACCAAGTTCCTTCATTGCTGCGAGGTGGGCGAGCGTGCCGCCGATCTGACCTGCGCCGATCAGCGCGATCTTGGGTCTGGCCATTTGGAATATCTCCGGTCGGTTTTGAAATCGCGGTTGTGCTAGTCGCTAAATCAACATTGCGCAAGGGTTCTGCAACGTGGCATGCCACCGCATACCGTTTGCACCCGCCCCACCGATTGCGCTAAACGGCTTACGAAATATACCGTTTTGGGGCTGCCACATGTTCGAGATGAACTTGATGTTTTTTGCCGTGGCGATCCCAGCTGTGATCTTTGCGGGCATTTCGAAGGGTGGGTTCGGCTCGGGTGTGGCGTTTGCGTCATCGTCGATTCTGGCCCTTATTCTGGAGCCGGGGCAGGCGCTCGCCTTGATGCTTCCGATCCTGATGATCATCGATGTTGCAACACTGGGGCCGTATTGGAAGCGCTGGAATTGGCCGGATTCCCGTTTGCTGATATTGGGCGCAGTACCAGGCGTGGCGCTGGGCGCGGGGCTGTTCCGCGCAACTGACGAAGATGTTCTGCGCCTGCTGATAGGAGCGATTTCGGTTGGATTCGTGATCTGGCACATCAGTCAATCCCGAGGCTGGGCCCGTGTTTCCGCAAAACGCTTGCCATCTTCGGCCGGGCTGTTTGCCGGTTTGGTTGCCGGGTTCACAAGCTTTGTCAGCCATGCGGGTGGACCACCCGCCGCAGTCTATTTGCTGTCAAAGCGCCTGTCGAAAACTGAATACCAAGCGTCGACCGTTTTGGTGTTCTGGGTCATCAATGTCGCCAAGTTTGTGCCTTATGCGTATCTGGGTCTGTTCACGCTGCAAACGGCCTGGGCAAATCTTCTGCTCGCGCCATTCGCAGTACTCGGCGCATGGCTGGGCGTTCGGGCGCATTTCATGATGTCCGAACGCGTGTTCTTTGGCATCGCTTATGTTTTGCTGACGATGACAGGCACCAAGCTGATCTGGGATGCCGTGACCTGAATTCAGGCGTCCTTGCCTTGCGCCGGTAACGCATCAGCGAGGGTTTCGTAGGACTGGCCCGATGCTACAAGGCAAGTGGCACCGCCCGGCAGAGTAACTGTGATTGTCCAGCTACCGGTCTCATCCGAGGCGAACACCTCCATCACCGCGCCGCGTCTGGCAATGCCGATCCCTTTGCGGGTTTCTCCGTAAATTTCTTCAAGCCGCTTGATCACGTCTTCCCGGGGTGCGCAGTTGCGCGGCTGAGCCTGCAACTGCTGCGCTGCCAGCGCCATGATCCCTAACCCCATGGTCATTTTGATCAGTTTCGTTTTCATCTCAGGCCCCTTCTGCCACCTATGCCAGTAAGCCTGCCGCGAGGGTTCGGAGATTGGGTAAAGGCAACGCACGTTGCGTCGCTTTGGCGGGTAATGCTGCAATGCGGCAATTTTGGTCTTGAACTTTCCTGAAAAAAATGCCCCATTCCGCGCAACATTATTTCTTGGGGAGGGGTCGATGGATCCGCGTCAACGCCCGTACCGTTCGGTGCTTTACATACCTGGCTCGAAAGAGCGCGCCCTGGATAAGGCGCGCAACCTGCCGGTTGATGCGATCATTTTTGATCTGGAAGATGCTGTAGCGGCCGATGAAAAGTCCAACGCGCGCGCAACGCTTAAGGCCGCATTGGCCGCTGATGGATATGGTGCGCGGGTCAAGATCGTTCGCATCAACGGGCTGGACACCGAATGGGGTCGTGCAGATGCCGAAGCAGTGCGTGACATGGATGCAGATGTGGTCCTGCTGCCCAAAGTAAACTCTGCCGCAGACGTTGACGCGTTGGCTGCGATAACCGGCGATCTGCCGATCTGGGCGATGATGGAAACGCCGCGCGGTATGCTGAACGCGGCAGAGATCGCTGCCCACCCCTGTATCACCGGGTTCGTCATGGGCACCAACGATCTGAGCAAAGAGCTTCAGGCGCGTTTTCGCCCCGATCGTTTGCCACTGATGACCTCACTGGGCCTGTGTGTTCTGGCCGCCAAGGCAGAAGGTCTGATCATTGTCGATGGTGTGTACAACGCGTTCAAGGATACCGACGGGCTTGCCGCCGAATGTGCGCAAGGCCGCGATATGGGCTTTGACGGCAAGACACTGATTCACCCGGCACAGGTTGATGTGACGAATGCTGCTTTCGCTCCGTCCAATGATGAGATCGACCTGGCGCGTCGGCAGATCGCGGCGTTTGAAGAGGTCGAAGGCCAAGGACAGGGTGTCGCCGTGGTCGACGGTAAAATCGTTGAGAACCTGCACGTTGCAACTGCACGTGAAACTCTGGCAAAAGCAGAGGCGATTTCATCATTGCAAGCGGGGTAAGCCAGCAATGGGCTTTGTTCTACTGATTCTGGGCGTGGCGCTTTGGTGGGCCGCGCATTTCTTCAAACGATTGATGCCCCAACAACGGGCCGCGATGGGCGATGCCGGGAAGGGTGTGGTTGCTCTGGCTCTGGTCGTGTCGATCTTGCTGATGGTCTTCGGCTATCGCATGACGGACTTTATCTATGTCTGGGCACCGCCGGTGTTTATGATTCATATCAACAATCTATTGGTGTTGATTGCGATCTATATGATGAGCCCGGCTGGCGCCAAAGGCCGTCTGCTGAACAATATGCGCCACCCCATGTTGGGCGGTTTCAAGCTCTGGGCCTTTGCTCACCTGCTGGTGAACGGTGATTTGGCTTCGATCGTTCTGTTTGGCGGTCTGTTGTCTTGGGCGGTTGCCGAAGTGATTGTGATCAACCGCTCTGAACCTGATTGGACACCCGGTGAGCCCGGTACTTATGGCAAGGACGCGATGTTCTTTGTGGCCTCGATCGTGCTGCTCGGACTTATCGGCTATATCCACGGGCTGGTCGGCCCTTCCCCTTTCCCATCTTAAGGATTTGACATCTTGGCCAAGCTCTATCGCCTCCTGACCGAGGAAGACACATCAGCCTTCTGCCACAAGGTCTCGGAGGCGCTGTGCAAGGGGTGGGAGCTTTATGGCTCTCCCTCTTACGCGTTTGACAGCGCCAACAATGTGATGCGTTGCGCGCAGGCCGTGACCAAGGATGTTCAGGCTGACTATTCCTCTGACATGAAACTGGGGCAGCAATAATGGCAAAGACCAATCCGGGCCGTTTCTTTGAAGATTACTCCGTAGGGCAAGTTTTGCGCCATGCTGTACCGCGCACCGTGACGGCCGGAGAGCGGGCGCTGTACCACGCGCTCTATCCTGCGCGGCACGCGCTTTATTCGTCGGATGAATTTGCCCGGAACTGCGGCTTGCCTGAAAGCCCGATTGATGACCTGGCCGCATTTCACGTGGTGTTTGGCAAGACGGTGCCTGATGTTTCACTGAATGCGGTGGCAAATCTGGGATATGCCGAAGGCCGCTGGCTGCAACCTGTTTATCCCGGTGATACGCTGCGATCAGAATCCGAAGTGATCGGCGTCAAGCAGAACTCGAATGGTAGAACCGGCGTTGTTTGGGTGCGCACGCGCGGATTAAACCAGCGCGACGACGTTGTTATCGAATACGTCCGCTGGGTTATGGTGCGCAAATCGAACCTGAATGCACCTGCACCTGAGACGGTTGTTCCAGCGCTGAAGAAAGCGCTCGCCGCTGAAGATCTGATGATCCCGCAGGGTTTGGACTTTTCTAACTACAGTTTTGTTCAGTCCGGTGAGGCGCACAGGTGGGGCGACTACGAGATCGGCGAAACCATTGATCACGTGGATGGGGTGACAATAGAAGAGGCCGAGCACATGCTGGCCACCCGCCTTTGGCAAAATACGGCCAAGGTACACTTCGATCTGACCTTCCGCCCCGACGGGCGTCTGATCTACGGTGGCCATGTGATCTCGATGGCGCGCACGTTGTCTTTCAACGGGCTGGCAAATGCCCAGATGATCGTGGGTCTGAATGGCGGTGCCCACGCCAACCCATGTTTTGCAGGTGATACGATCAAGGCCTGGTCTGAAGTGCTGGACAAGGCCGAGACAGGCGTTCCGGGCGTTGGCGCAGTTCGCCTGCGATTGGTGGCGACCAAGGGTGGGCCGCCTTTCGCGTTGCGCAACGAGGACGGAAAGTACCTTCCTGACGTTTTGTTGGATCTGGATTATTGGGCATTGATGCCGATCTAACGTCTGGCCACCAGATGCCTGCGGCTTGATTACATTCATGTGACTGCAGATTTCACGATACGTGCTAACGTGCGGTTATGGTCTCACTACGAACACTTGCTGTCTGCCTGTCTCTCGCCCCGCCTGCATGGGCCTGTGATCTGGCATTGGCGCTGGCGGTTGATGTGTCGGGCTCGGTCGACAGCAAAGAATTTCGCATTCAGATGGACGGTCTTGCCGCTGGGTTGCGTGACCCCATTGTCTCCGAAGCGCTGGTCAGGGGGCAGGCGCAATTGATGCTCGTACAGTGGACGGGCGCGTCGCGCCAAAAGATCACGGTTCCCTGGACACAGATCGACAGTTTTCACGCACTCGATGGCTTTGCCGCACAAGTTGCCTCGGATCCAAGGGTTTGGCGCAACTTTTCTACTGCCATTGGCGAAGCGCTCGAAAAGACAATGGACAGCTTTGAATCGGTCTCGGAGTGTAAGCGCCACTTGATCGACCTTTCGGGGGATGGGGTTTCGAATGAGGGTGTCGAACCCACGAAGGTGCACAGCGTGTTGCGCAATCGGGGCGTTACAGTCAATGCAATCGCCATCGAAGAAAGCGAGCCTGACCTGACGGCGTATTTCTTTGAGAATGTGATCGTCGGAGAAGGGGCTTTTGTGGTTTCTGCATCTGGGTTTGAAGACTACCCGGAACGAATACGAAAAAAGCTGTTGCGCGAAGTCGTAGAGCAAACGGCCGGGTTGAAGTGAAGCATCGAAGATTCGTGATCACAATGCTTGGCCCTTGAAAACGCTAACATTGAAGATGTGGAATGGGTTTTGTGATCACGAGTTTATTTGGTGTGATCACATAACTTGCTAAACTGCGTTTTTGAGCCGAATTTAAGCACTTTTGCACCTGCAGCACGTGACACAGTGGGAAAAAACGGTAAAACCGTCTGTAGCCAACCGAAAAGGAGCCATCATGGCCGATGTAAATCGGGGCAACCGCCCACTTTCACCGCACATAATGATTTATCGTCCTCAGTTGACCTCCATGTCTTCGATCATGGTTCGACTGTCCGGAATTGCGGTTTTGGTTTTGTCACCATTGGTTGTCTGGTGGCTTTTGGCTGCGGCAACGTCTGAAACCGCCTTTGTGCCGATAGACAATTTTCTGCGCAGTTGGTTTGGCGATCTGCTTCTGTTGGGCGCAACCTGGGCGCTTTGGTATCACACACTGGGTCGTCTGCGTCACGTCATCTGGGACTTTGGCTACTGTCTGGATGTAGAGACTTCGGAAAAGATGGGTATTGGTATGTTCGTCTTTGCCACTGTTCTGACCATTCTCACAGTGTTTTTGGTGTAAGGAACGGACTGATGCGATATCTGACAGACCGTAAGCGCGCGCAGGGGTTGGGGGCCGGAGGCTCGGGAACCCAAGGGCATTGGCGCATGATGGTACGCTCAATGATTATGGTTGTGCTGGTTCCGTTGTTCCTGATCGCGCTGGGCAAAGGCATTGGCGGATCTTATCAAGAAGTACTGGCCTATTTCAGCCGGCCTATACCGGTAATTATCGTGGCTTTGGCACTGGTCGTTGGTTTGATCCAACTGATGCATGAAGCGCAGGAAGCGATTGAGGACTACGTGCACGGTGTCGCGGAAAAGCTGACGATCGTTGCCACGCAGGCATTTTGCTACACGTTGATCGCTGCGAGTCTTCTTGCGCTGATCAAGCTCGCCCTTTGACCTGCGTCTTAAGGATCCAGAACGATGACACAAGCATATGAATATGAAACCCACGACTATGATGTTGTGGTTGTTGGCGCAGGCGGCGCCGGTTTGCGGGCAACGCTGGGCATGGCGGAACAGGGGCTGCGCACTGCGTGTGTGACCAAAGTTTTCCCGACACGTTCGCATACAGTTGCTGCTCAAGGTGGCATTGCCGCGTCGCTGTCCAACATGGGTCCGGATCATTGGCAGTGGCACATGTACGATACCGTCAAGGGCTCGGACTGGCTGGGTGACACTGACGCGATGGAGTATCTGGCGCGTGAGGCCCCCAAGGCGGTCTACGAATTGGAGCATTACGGCGTGCCCTTCAGCCGAACCGAAGAAGGGAAGATCTACCAGCGTCCATTTGGTGGCCACACGACCGAATTTGGTGAAGGCCCTGCGGTGCAACGCACCTGTGCCGCCGCGGACAGAACCGGCCATGCGATCCTGCATACGTTGTATGGTCAAAGCCTCAAGAACAACGCTGAGTTCTACATTGAATACTTCGCCATCGATCTGATCATGTCCGAGGATGGGCAATGTCAGGGTGTTGTCTGCTGGAAGTTGGATGACGGCACCATGCATGTGTTCAACGCCAAGATGGTGGTGCTGGCAACGGGCGGTTACGGCCGGGCCTATTTCAGTGCGACCTCGGCCCATACCTGCACGGGTGATGGCGGCGGTATGGTTGCGCGCGCCGGGTTGGCCCTACAAGACATGGAGTTTGTGCAGTTCCATCCAACTGGCATCTACGGCTCGGGCTGCCTGATCACAGAAGGTGCACGCGGAGAAGGTGGATACCTGACAAACTCGGAAGGTGAGCGGTTCATGGAGCGCTATGCGCCCCAGTACAAGGACCTGGCGCCGCGCGACTATGTCTCGCGGTCCATGACGATGGAAATCCGCGAAGGGCGCGGTGTGGGTAAGGAAGGCGATCACATTCACCTGAACCTCAGCCACCTGCCAGCCGAAGCTTTGGCCGAACGCCTGCCGGGGATTTCAGAAAGCGCGAAGATCTTTGCTGGTGTCGACGTCACCAAAGAGCCGATCCCGGTTCTGCCGACGGTGCACTATAACATGGGCGGTATCCCGACCAACTATTGGGGTGAAGTTCTGAACCCGACTGCGGACGATCCAACCGCCGTGGTCCCGGGCCTGATGGCCGTGGGCGAGGCGGGGTGCGCATCTGTACACGGGGCAAACCGGCTCGGATCAAACTCGCTGATTGACCTTGTTGTGTTTGGCCGTGCGGCGGCGATCCGTGCGGGGAAAGTCGTGGATGCCGACTCGGCAAACCCGGTTTTGAACCAGAGTTCTGTGGACAAGGCATTTGATCGCTTTGACGAGGTGCGTAACGCCAGTGGTTCCGTTGCAACCGCCGATCTGCGCCTTGAGATGCAGAAGACAATGCAGGCAGATGCCGCTGTTTTCCGGACTGCCAAAACCATGGCTGAAGGCGTCGAGAAGATGACCGAGATTGCTGCCAAGATGGATGACCTTAAAGTCACTGACCGCTCCTTGGTCTGGAACAGCGACCTTATGGAGTCGTTGGAACTGACCAACCTGATGCCAAGCGCGCTGGCCACCATCGTTGGTGCCGAAGCCCGCAAGGAATCCCGCGGTGCACATGCGCATGAGGATTTCGCCGAGCGTGATGACAAAAACTGGCGCGTCCACACAGTATCCCGTGTTGATGGCAACAAGGTCGATCTCAGCTATCGTCCGGTGATCGTTGATCCTCTGACCGCTGAGGATGCAGGGGGCATTAGCCTTAACAAAATTGCGCCCAAAGCGCGCACGTTCTAAGGAGCGCGGAAATCAGGCAATGGTGTACACGCGCCAAATACCTAAGGACGTCACGAAGGCCACAAGCCATCGCAAGTCCTGTTGTGCCTGGTGTCGGCCATGACTGTTGAAGTGCTGCATTCCGCGCAAAGCGATCCAAAAATCATCCTGATCGGATTGAACCGTTGTGCCACGACGTCCTTCCACAAGCTGTTTCAAAACAGCGGGATCCAGTCTTTGCATTGGGTGGATGGCGATGGCAGCAACATCGCTCATCGGATGGTGACGAATATCGCCATGGGTCGTAAGCCGTTGGACGGGTTTGGCCAAGCCCGGGCGTTTACCGACATCGCTTTTGTGAACGTACGATTCATGCTGGATGGTGCGCGATTCTTTCGGGACCTGCATAGGGCCTACCCCGACGCGTACTTTATACTGAATACGCGCAACCGAGATGACTGGGTATCTTCGCGCGCGCTCCATTCCGGTGGCGCGTATCTTGAAAAATGCTGCAATGCCAATGGTCTTACAGCAGAAGAAGTAAAACAAGGCTGGGCGCATATGTATGACGTGCACCATGCCGAGGTTGAAGTGCATTTCGATGGCAACCCCCGATTTCTGCGCTTTGACATAGACACGGACGAGCCGCAGATCATTGCGGATCTGCTTGCTCCGGATTTTGACGTGAACACTGTCCATTGGGGACATTATAATCGAGGGGCGTCCGCGCACGCCCAGACAGGCTGAATGGCGGCCTTGTGCTGAATGGAGAATTGACATGGTTCAACTGACCCTGCCCAAGAATTCCCGGATCACCACCGGAAAGACCTGGCCCAAGCCAGAGGGCGCCAGCAATGTGCGTAAGTTTCAGATTTACCGCTGGAACCCGGATGATGGGCAGAACCCGCGCGTGGATACGTATTTCGTTGACATGGACACATGTGGTCCCATGGTTCTGGACGCGCTGATCAAGATCAAAAACGAGATTGATCCGACCCTGACCTTTCGCCGGTCTTGCCGCGAAGGCATCTGTGGGTCCTGTGCGATGAATATCGACGGAATCAACACTCTCGCCTGTATCTATGGCATGGATGAGATCAAGGGCGACGTGAAGATTTACCCCCTTCCGCATATGCCTGTGGTGAAAGACCTGATCCCCGATCTGACCCATTTCTACGCTCAGCATGCCAGCATCATGCCGTGGCTTGAGACCAAGACCAACCGCCCGGCGAAAGAGTGGAAGCAATCCATCGAAGATCGCAAGAAACTTGATGGCCTATATGAATGCGTAATGTGTGCCAGCTGCTCGACCTCGTGCCCCAGCTATTGGTGGAACGGTGATCGGTATCTTGGCCCGGCCGCGTTGCTACACGCCTATCGCTGGATCATCGACAGCCGGGATGAGGCAACGGGCGAGCGCCTGGATGAGTTGGAAGACCCGTTCAAACTGTATCGCTGCCATACCATTATGAACTGTGCCAAGACCTGCCCGAAGGGTCTGAACCCGGCCAAAGCGATTGCTGAGATAAAAAAGATGATGGTCGATCGCGCCGTTTGATACGCAGTTGCATTTGTTGACTTGCAGCAAGTGCATGCCCAGCTTGCGAAAATAGGGGGGTGCAGGGCCAGCGGCCCTGTCCTAACTTCAAAGAAGGGAGGAGTGATGAGATTGAGTCAGGATCACTCCGATGAATACAGAAAATCCTAAACCGAAAATCAACGCTGGCGAGGCCTTGAAACTGCTTGAACAGGCCTGGGCTTACTATACACCGGAGCCCATGCTGGCGGACAAACAACCCGAGTCGCGCTTGTTCGAGTACGCCAACGCCGCCTGATGCGATTCATGTTGGGCTTGCCAAAGACGAATAGGATGGGCAAGTCAGTGGTATGCCCATTCTCTTGCTTCTCCTAGCCGCTGGGGTGTTTGCTTACTTCCTATGGCGCGCGCGATCTTCCTCGCTGACCCGCGATTGTCGGTGGCGTCAGCACCGAAACGAGGGTGTCTGGATCTGCGCTTTTTGTGGCGCGAAAGAAGAGGGGTCTGATAGCCCAACAATTTGTCGGCGCAAGACAAGCGATGACTAGAAATCGGCCGGGTCTGCTACCTTCCCGATGCTGTTATCCAGCTTCCGGGAATGCCGCCTGCAATGCAATCTCGACCATATCGCCAAAGCTGCTTTCGCGGTCGGCCGACGGTAGGGCCTCTCCGGTCAACAAATGATCCGATACGGTCAGCACAGCCAAGGCCCGGCACTGGTGGCGCGCGGCCAGGATGTACAACTCGGCCGCCTCCATCTCGACACCAAGAATGCCGTGACGCACCATTTGTTCATTCAGGTCAGGACGTTCGTCATAAAAGACATCAGACGAATAGATCCCGCCGACATGGGTCGGGGTGCCTTTTGCCTTAGCTGCGGCAACAGCGGCCTGTAGTAGGCCCCAATCAGCGCACGGGGCAAAGTTCATCTCTTTCATGATGCCACGGGATGGCGTGCTGAGGGTGGTCGATGTCATCGCCAGAATGACATCCCGCACTTTCACTTTGTCCTGCATCCCGCCGCATGATCCAATACGGATCAGGGTTTTTGCATCAAAGTCCCGGATCAACTCGTTCACGTAGATCGAAAGGGATGGCATACCCATACCGCTGCCCTGAATTGTGACAGCGTTCCCTTTCCAGTTGCCGGTGAAACCCAGCATTCCGCGCACGTTATTGACCTGCTTGACGTCTTCCAGAAACGTCTCAGCCGCCCATTTTGCCCGATAAGGATCGCCGGGTAAAAGAACGGTTTCTGCAATTTCGCCTTTTTCAGCGCCAATATGAATTGTCATTCCTAGGCAAGTCCCAGCTAGATTTCCAAATCAGAAATATCGGCGCCTGCTTTCAATGCATCGTGAATCCACTGAGGCTTGCGGCCACGCCCGGTCCAGGTCTGTTCTGGCGCAGCGGGATTGCGATACTTGGGCTTGGCTTTGGTCCCTTTTGCGCCACGTGGTGCATCACTTGACAAATCCGACAGTGAGAAACCGAATGCTGCTGCAGCTTTTTCGGCCGCCATCAAAGCTTCCTGGCGTTCCCGTTTTTCTGCATTAACAAGTGCATTTTCGACACTGCCGCGCAATTCCAGAAGATCTTTTCGCGACATCTTTTCAAGATTCATGCCCATTGTTCTTCTCCGTGAGTGTGTTTTGGTGGTGGGTGCAGTCGCGCACCCTAAATCCAAAGGACGACATAATCTATCCCTAATAGTAAGGGGATATAGACGGAGAATTTATCTGGTAAAGTGACTGTTATTCGGCCGCGAGGTTTTGCGGATCAACAAGAGTAACAATGTCACCCATAATCGCATTCAATTCGAAGTTTTTAGGGGTGTAAACCTTTGACACGCCCATTGATTTCAACTTCTCTGCATCCTCGTCGGGAATAATTCCACCCACTACAACCGGAATGTGGGTCAATCCGGCTTCGCGCAATCGGGCCAGTACGTCTTCAACCAAGGGCAGATGGCTGCCAGATAGAATCGACAACCCGATGACATGCGCATCGTCTTCTGCAGCAGCGGTCACTATCTCTTCTGGTGTCAGGCGGATACCATCGTAGCTGATATCCATGCCGCAATCCCGCGCGCGGAAGGCGATCTGCTCGGCACCATTCGAATGGCCATCGAGACCTGGCTTGCCGACCAAAAATTTGAGGCGACGCCCCAGTTTGTCGCTGACTGCATCAACGGCGGCACGCAATTCTTCAAGCCCTTCGGTCTTGTTCGAGACCGAACCAGACACCCCGGTCGGGCCGCGATAAGTGCCATAGACTTTGCGCATTTCCTCGGCCCATTCGCCTGTTGTAACACCGGCCTTGGCGGCAGCGATGGATGGCTCCATCACATTTGCGCCTGTCTGCGCGGCCTCGCGCAGGGCGGCTAGTGCAGCAGCAACCACTGCGCTGTCGCGTTCGGCGCGCCATTCATTCAGACGATTGATCTGCTCTTGTTCGGCGGCGGGGTCGACGACCATAATACCACCATCTTCGGTCTGAAGCGGAGACGGTTCACCTTCGGTCCATTTGTTCACGCCGACAACCACTGTTTCGTTCCGCTCGATCCGGTTCAGACGTTCTGCGTTTGAATCCACCAAGCGCGATTTCATGTATTCGATCGAGGCAACGGCCCCGCCCATTGAATCCAGATTGGCCAGCTCAGCCCGTGCGCCGTCTTTCAATTCTTCGACTTTTGCATCCACCGCCGGGTTTCCGTCGAAGAGATCGCCATATTCAAGAAGGTCCGTCTCGTAGGCCAGTATCTGCTGCATCCGCATCGACCATTGCTGATCCCATGGGCGCGGCAGGCCCAAGGCTTCGTTCCAAGCTGGAAGCTGAACCGCCCGGGCGCGCGCCTTTTTGGATAGGGTTACTGCCAGCATCTCGATCAGAATGCGGTAGACATTGTTTTCTGGCTGCTGTTCGGTCAGGCCCAGTGAGTTCACCTGCACGCCATAGCGGAATCGGCGGAACTTAGGGTCTTCAACGGCATATCTTTGTTGCAGTATTTCATCCCAAAGATCGACAAATGCGCGCATTTTGCACATTTCGGTAACAAACCGGATGCCTGCATTCACAAAAAACGAAATACGGCCGCAAACCGCAGGAAAATCCTCGGTTGGCACGCGTGGGCGCAGCTCGTCCAGCACGGCGATGGCGGTGGCTAGCGCATAGGACAGCTCCTGTTCGGGTGTCGCACCGGCTTCTTGCAAGTGATAGGAACACACATTCATTGGGTTCCATTTCGGCACATTTGTGTAGCAGTATTCAGCCACATCCGCGATCATCTTCAGCGAGGGTTTCGGCGGGCAGACATAAGTGCCTCGGCTTAGATATTCCTTGATCAGATCGTTTTGCACTGTGCCTTGCAGTTTGGAAACATCAGCCCCCTGTTCCTCGGCCACCGCGATGTAAAGCGCCAGCAGCCAGGGCGCAGTCGCGTTGATTGTCATCGATGTGTTCATCTGTTCCAGAGGAATTTGCTCGAACAGAACCCGCATGTCGCCCAGATGACAAACCGGCACGCCCACTTTGCCCACCTCGCCACGTGCCAAAGTATGGTCGCTGTCATAGCCGGTTTGTGTAGGCAAATCGAAAGCCACCGACAGCCCTGTCTGACCTTTGGCCAGATTTCCCCGATACAGCGCGTTAGATGCTTTGGCGGTGGAATGACCAGCATAGGTCCGGATGAGCCAGGGTCGATCTTTCTGCATCTGCGTCATGAGGAGCCTCGTGTGTCGGTGGGCAATAAAATTTCGTCACTGGGTTCTAAAGCGCAATTTTCGGGATATGTCAATTCGCTGCGTTGCGGCATATCGCGATTGTTCAGATTGTGAGCCGGTCCGATTGGTGGCACTGTGTTCGGATGACGCAAACCGTCGTACTTCCGCTTTGGCTTTTTTTGCTGATCGTGATTTTTGCCATGGTCACACTGGCTTCGCATTTCTTGTTCCCATCCGTTCGATGGTTTTTTCGCCGCCGTTTAGAGCGTGCCGTTGCCCGTCTGAACAAGCGGCTGCAACGGCCCATCCAGCCGTTCAAACTCGCACGGCGGCACGACATGATTCAGCGGCTGATTTATGATCCGCAGGTCGGGCAGGCTGTGCAGCGACATGCTCGCGAGGAAGGAATCCCCGAAGCCGTAGCCTTTGAACAGGCGCGCCGCTATGCGCGCGAAATTGTTCCGTCGTTTTCGGCCTTTGCCTATTTCAGTTTTGCCATTCGTCTGGCTCGTCTTATTAGCAATACGTTTTATGACGTTCGCCTCAGCTATCAGGATGAAGCCGCCATCGACGGCATTGATCCCGAGGCCACCGTAGTTTTTGTGATGAACCACCGTAGCAATATGGACTATGTGCTGGTGACTTACCTTGCTGCACGGCATTCGGCCTTGTCCTATGCAGTAGGAGAATGGGCGCGGGTTTGGCCGCTAAGCCGACTTATCCAAGCTATGGGTGCGTATTTCATCCGGCGAAAGTCAGGCAGCGAGCTCTATCGTCAAGTGCTGTCATGTTACGTCCGTCACTCGACCGAGGCTGGGGTGACGCAAGCGATGTTCCCCGAAGGCGGGTTAAGCCTGACCGGGGCATTGGGTCGTCCCAAGCTTGGATTGCTAAAATACATTTTGGATGGAACTTCGCCAGACGGGCGGGACGTTGTCTTTGTTCCGGTCGCATTGAACTATGACCGTGTGCTTGAGGACACCATTCTGACCCGTGCCGCACTGGGATCGGAACGTCGGTTCCGGGCCCGGATCGGAGTTGTCACCCGTTGGATCATTAAGCAGGTCTGGCAGCGTTTGATCGGCCGGTACAAAAGATTCGGGGTCGCTTCGGTACGATATGGAGCGCCATTGTCGCTGAAAGAGTTTCGCGGCCAACACCGTGATGACGCGATGACGGATCTGGCGCGCGAACTGATGCAGCGCATCGGTCGCGCCATTCCGTCGGTACCCGCAGCTGCGGCCTGTTTGGTGTTGCGCGAAAACGGATCCATGCCTGAGGACAGCGTACAATCCCGTATCCAGGCAATGATGAACCAAAATGGCGATCAGACGACACAGGATTCAGAGGCCATAGAGAGTGCGTTGAACCAATTGGTCGAACGGAAAATCCTAAGAAGGCAAGGGGCAACGCTTTCGCTTTCAGGTCAGCGAGTCGATCTTTTGGACTACTACGCCGCATCTGCGCAGCAGAAAAAGCAATCAGAGAGTAATGCACCTGCAGAAAATATTTCTGCAGGTGCGGGGTCATAAAATTACAAAAATACAGCAAAAGCGGTTGCATTATTACGCATCGGTCAATATTTCATCTGGGGAAGCACGCGATTCTGCGTCGCGGCAAAGATATTGATAAAAAGGAGGCCAGCATGGCTTTGGACACCGAAAGCGGTATCGCGTCGTACGAGGCACCCGAAAAAGACCTGTACGAAATGGGTGAGATCCCTCCGATGGGATATGTGCCCAAGAAGATGTATGCATGGGCGATCCGTAAAGAGCGCCACGGCGAGCCGAACACAGCGATGGTGCAGGAGGTGGTCGATGTGCCGGAACTGGACAGCCACGAGGTGCTGGTTCTGGTGATGGCCGCGGGCGTGAACTACAACGGTGTCTGGGCGTCTCTGGGCCAGCCGATCAGCCCGTTTGACGGCCATAAGGCGCCTTATCACATCGCAGGTTCGGATGCGTCGGGCATCGTTTGGGCAGTGGGTTCAAAAGTGACCCGTTGGAAGGTCGGTGATGAGGTGGTTATCCACTGTAACCAGGACGACGGAGATGACGAAGAATGCAACGGCGGCGACCCGATGTATTCGCCAAGTCAGCGCATCTGGGGCTATGAGACCCCGGATGGATCTTTCGCCCAGTTCACCAACGTGCAGGCGCAGCAACTTATGCCACGGCCTAAGCACCTGACTTGGGAGGAAAGCGCTTGTTACACGCTGACTCTGGCGACGGCTTACCGGATGCTGTTCGGCCACGAGCCTCATGATCTGAAGCCGGGTCAGAATGTTCTGGTCTGGGGTGCCTCTGGCGGCCTTGGCTCTTATGCGATCCAGCTGATCAACACAGCCGGTGCAAATGCGATCGGCGTGATCTCGGACGAAAGCAAGCGTGACTTTGTAATGGGGCTGGGCGCCAAGGGCGTGCTGAACCGCAAGGACTTCAACTGCTGGGGTCAGCTGCCCACAGTGAACACCCCGGAATACGCCGAGTGGTTCAAGGAAGCCCGCAAGTTCGGCAAGGCGATCTGGGATATCACCGGCAAGGGTAACAACGTCGACATGGTCTTCGAACACCCGGGTGAAAGCACCTTCCCGGTCTCTACCTTTGTGGTGAAGAAGGGCGGCATGGTTGTGATCTGCGCCGGTACCACCGGATACAACCTGACCTTCGATGTGCGCTATATGTGGATGCACCAAAAGCGCCTGCAGGGGTCGCACTTTGCGCATCTCAAGCAAGCTGCATCCGCCAACAAATTGATGGTAGAGCGTCGTCTGGACCCTTGTATGTCCGAAGTGTTCACGTGGAATGACCTGCCCGAAGCACATATGAAAATGCTTCGGAACGAGCACAAGCCGGGCAATATGTCAGTTCTGGTTCAGGCCCCGCGCACCGGTTTGCGTACGCTTGAAGAGGTACTGGACGCACGGGGCTAGATCGCTCTGATTTTAGACACAAACGCCCGCGAATCACGTTTTGGATTCGCGGGCGTTTTGCGTTCTGACCCGTGCTTCCAACTTTCAACGGGTTACAAATTTACCCCTCGCTGTTTTTGGGGAGTAGAAACCGGTGACTATGCCGGAAAACATCTTACATGTTATGGTTGTGTTAACCCTTCGTTAACTGTTTCAGAGAGACCCTGATGGCGCAAAATGAGTGGATATTGGACGTATTGTCGGACCTCAACGCTTTCGCGGTCGCGAACGGGTTGACCATGCTTGCCGAGCAGCTTGACGACACCAAGCTAATCGCAGCGGCCGAGATCGCGTCCATGAAGAATGAGGCACGAGCGCCCGCGGATGGCAACAGAACTCGATCTGGGTCAGATCCTGCAGGATTTGGAGAGCACCAGCACGCTTGACGAGCTCAGCAGTATTGCATTCGGGCTGCGAGAAATACTCAAGGTCGAACATCTGACCTATCATTGGGTGGATGGCGCTGGAGACCAATACGGGTGCACCACATACTCGGATGCCTGGGAAGAGCGGTACCGGGACAAAAACTATCACAGAATCGATCCGGTTATCCTGGGGTGTTTCCAAAGGTTTCATCCCGTCGATTGGAAGTCGCTTGACTGGTCCGGAAAGGTTGCAAAGGCCTTCCTTCAGGACGCGAAAGGCCATGGTGTTGGCAATCAAGGGTACTCCATCCCGATCCGCGGTCCCAGCGGACAGTTTGCCCTTTTTACCGTTAATCACAACTGTGACGACGACACGTGGCAAGAGTTTATCTCGCTATATGGGCGCGAATTGATCCTCATTGCGCACTACATGAACCGTAAGGCGCTAGAGTTCGAAATGGACAGGCAACCGGATTCACCACGCGGACTATCCCCCAGAGAGATTGATGCGATTACCTTGCTGGCGCTGGGCTACAGCCGCGCACAAGTGGCGCATTCTCTTTCGATTTCCGAGCATACCTTGCGGGTTTATATTGAAAGTGCTCGTTCCAAGCTTGGCGCCCAGAACACCACCCACGCAATCGCAACTGCACTCAGCCGAGGATTAATAGTCGTTTAAAGGAAGCCCGACCCTGAAACCGTAAGTTAACCACGTGTCTGTACCCCCTTCGTTCCTGCACAGGACAACGAGGGGAAAAAGTCATGTTGCGTTATCTATATGCCGATGAGTTGCACAAGTTTCCGGCTCTGGCAGACGGGATGTTTCAGGATCGCACAGATCAGTTCAAAACTCGATTGGGCTGGGATGTTAACGTTAATGAAATAGGAGAAGAGCGGGATCAATACGATGATCTCAATCCGCTATATGTCATCTGGGAAGAACCGGATGGCAGTCATGGTGGCTCAATGCGGGTGTTGCCAACAACCGGGCCGGTTATGGTAAACGAAATCTTTGGTCATCTGACTGGCGGCAGCCCGATCCGCAGCCCACTGATCTGGGAAGTTACACGGTTTTGCCTGTCCCGCACCGCCAGCCCGCATACCGCCGGGGCCATCATGCTCAGTGGCGGCGAAATGATGGAAGGGTTCGGTCTGACGCATATAGCCGGGGTTTTTGATGCGCGTATGATTCGTATCTATCGCCTCATTGGATCCTCGCCGCAGGTCCTTGGTACCCAAGGGTCAGGGCGCGAACAAATCTCGGTTGGGCTGTGGCCCTATTCCGCTAAGGATTGCAGCCGTGTGGCCGCGCGGGCAGGTATACCGCGCGATCTATCACGCCTATGGTTTAAGACAGCGTTTGGCCCTGCCAAACAACACCGTTTTGCCTTGTCAGCCTGAGCACGGGAAAACACCAATCCATATCTGGTGATGGTCGGCGCGGCCCTGTAGGGTCGCGCCATGTCCTTGCCAAAACTAACACTCTCTGACGATCAGGCCGCCGCTTTTGACAGCGTCGCCGAGATGCTGCGCTCTGCGGGTGTAGACTTGGAAGACGATGCCCTGCTCAAGCCTCCGGGGGCCGGAAAATCCGGCGTGATGGCCGTGATCGGGAAGGCTGGATCCGGTAAAACCCTTTTACTTGCAGAGCTTTACAAGGCGCTGGCTGAAACCGGTGTTCAGATCGTTTCGGGTGACTATGAAAGTCGAAAATCAAAAGACAAACGAAGCCTTGCGATATTGGCACCGACCAACAAGGCGGCCAGTGTTCTGCGGTTGCGCGGCGTTCCGGCAACGACTATTCATCGCATTCTATATACTCCGGTCTACGACCCCGAATATGAGCGGATTGCGGATTGGCTTGCGGGCAATGGTGAGCGACCCGAGATCGAGGACCTAAGCGACGATGCACTGGATCGCGCGGCATCATTTTATGAAAACAACAAGTCCATCCCGGGTGCACTTGCTGCGGCAGGGTTGCGCGGTTCAGACTTCATCACAGGCTGGAAACGTCGTGACGAACCATTGGATATCGGCTTTGTCGACGAAGCCTCAATGCTGGACGACAGGCAATTCGAAGACCTGCAAGAGATATTTCCTACGCTATTGATGTTTGGTGATCCTGCGCAGCTGGCCCCCGTCAACCAGTCCGGCAGCATGGTATTCGACACATTGCCTGAACCTCGGAAACTGACCTTGCACCGGGTGCATCGGCAGGACGCGGATAATCCTATATTAGATCTTGCCCATGCACTTGCTGATCCCGAAATGGGGTTCGAGGATTTCGAACGGATGATCGAAGACACAGCCCGGCGCGACGATCGTGTTGTGTGGGGTCAAAGGGTCGAAGTTGATTTGATGGCCCGCAGCCCTGTTCTGGTGTGGCGCAATGCAACTCGCATTCGGCTGATCCAGGCGTTCCGGCAAGTTCACGGCGCGCCGGAAACGGAGCTATTGGCAGGTGAACCTCTGATCTGCGACGGGATCGAGCTGCCGCTTAAACACCGCAAGAAACGGCTGGATCTTGAGGCGCGGGGGCTGATCAAGGGCGCGCAGGTCATTTATCTTGGGCCCGGGCGAAAGCCGGGGTTTTCGCGGTTGCATGTGATGGGGGCCGAAGACCCTCAGGTCAGTGCGGCCTCAATCGTCAAAATTGAAAAACCGGATGAGGAAGAGCCGTTTATTCCCTTCGCCGCCCGCATGGGCGCGACGTTCCTGCATGGGGCTGCAGTGACCATTCACAAGGCGCAAGGATCGCAGTGGGACACGGTGCAGGTCTTTGCGCCTGATCTCTACGCCGCTGCGCGCATGGGACGGACCGAGGCCGGGCAACCCTTGTGGAAACGTCTGGCCTATGTGGCCATTACACGTGCGCAACAGCGGCTGGTTTGGGTGGTGCGCAATCGTCTCTCAAAACCGACCTATCAGTTGCGTGTGGATGACCTGCGCGCGGGACAAGCACCATCACTGACGTTGGAGGCGGAAGAGACATGAGATCCATTATCGTTACGGGTGCAAGTTCCGGCATTGGGCGGGCGACGGCCGAGTTGTTTCTGGCCGAAGGCTGGACCGTGGGCCTGTTGGCACGGAGCGAAGGCAAACTGGAAAAAATCGCCAGAGCCAACCAAAATGCGATCCCTCTGGTCGCGGATGTCACAAACCCTGATGCCGTATCAACTGCATTCCGCTTGTTCATGAACCGGGCAAACAGATTGGATGTCTTGTTCAACAACGCAGGTATCTTTGCGCCAGGTGGTACGATTGACGAGATCGCATTGGAGGATTGGTACCAAAGCGTCAACGTGAACCTGAACGGTATGTTTCTGTCCGCGCGCCAGGCATTTGGGATTATGCGTAGGCAGAGCCCGCAGGGCGGCAGGATCATCAATAACGGCTCGATCGCAGCGCATGCTCCGCGCCCGAATTCAGTGCACTACTCGGCAACAAAGCATGCAATCACCGGGCTGACCCGCAGTCTGTCTCTGGACGGGCGTGCGTTTGGGATCGCATGCGGTCAGATCGATATCGGAAATGCGCGGACACCCATGGTTCAAAACCTTGTTGAGACCGCCAAGGCCGAAGGCAATACGCCAGATCCGACGATGGCCGTTGACGACGCCGCGCGCTCGGTTCTGCATATGGCCACCCTGCCGCCCGAGGCGAACGTGCAGTTCATGACCGTAATGGCTACGACCATGCCTTATATCGGCAGGGGGTAAGCTTCACTTCTCGCGCAGCAAACGGAACGCGGTAGAGGCGCCCCAACCCGCTACAATCGCAATGACCAGTGACATGAGGCCATACCAGACAGGTTGCTGACGGGACATGTTGAACAGGAAACGCTCAAGCCCGACTTTGCGAACGTCGATAGCCGTTTCGTACTGAGAAATGACCTCTCCCCCTCGGGTCAGAAGGATGCGTGCAACATACTCGCCTTCTGTCAGGTCTGATGGCATATCGATTGATGTTCGGAAAAGGGTCTGTTCATCCACGGCCACCGTGTTTTCGCGGATGGAATAGAGGTCTTCATTCTCGCGAATGCGCACCACAGCATCGGCAAAATCCTGTGCGCCGCGGATGTTCATTGCTGCACCGACGGATCGAATGGCGCGCTCAATCGAGACCCGATACCGTAGGTCCTCCGTGTCAGACAGTATGGATTTCAGCGGGCCACTGGTGGCCACCGCGTAAAAGCTGGGCGCTAGATCGACGAGCACACTGTCCGTGTTCACCCAGATTCCCAGCTTGCGTTCCTTCCGCCGGACGGTCACGGGTTCAGAGGGGCCGGCGAGTGCCACGATGACCTCAAGCGGCGGACCATCTGGAATAGGTGCTTCGCGTTTGATCGCGCCAAAGATCAGGATCTCGGATCCGTCGAAATTGGCGGTAATTGCGACGCGGTCCTGGCTTAGGCCTAGAACAACTTTCTCCTCCGCTGCGGCAGCGGGTAAGCACAACAGGCAAAGGGCGGTGATAAGAGCGCGCAGCATCATCAGTGCCCTCCGCCTGTGCCAAGCGAATAGAGCTCACTCGGTTCGAGCAGAAGATCAAGGGCCAGCTTGCCACACACCACAAGGACTAGCGCGGCCAGCAAAACCCGCAACTGTTCCGCAGGCATGCGTGCGCCGATCACCGTGCCGATTTGAGCGCCGATGACGCCGCCAACAAGCAGCAAAACGGCCAGTACGACATCCACCGTATAGTTGGTCGTCGCGTGCAGCATTGTGGTGAACGCGGTCACAAAAATGATCTGAAACAGGGATGTACCAACAACGACCTTTGTGGGCATGCCCAGCAGATAAATCATCGCGGGCACCATGATAAACCCGCCGCCAACACCCATGATGGCCGACAGCACCCCAACACACAGCCCCACCAGAACTGGCGGGATCACCGAGATATACAGGCCCGATGTGCGAAAGCGCATCTTGAGCGGCATGGCGTGAATCCAACCGCGCTGCCGTCGTTTGGCAGGCGCGCCACCACCCTTTTTGACTTTGCGCAGGGCATTGAGGCTTTCAACGAACATCAGACTGCCGATGACGCCAAGAAAGACCACGTAACAAAGCGTCACCAACAGATCGACCTGGCCAAGGCTCTTGAGGTAGTTGAACACAACCACACCCAAGGCTGCGCCGATCAGACCGCCCACAAGCAGAACCGTGCCCATCCTGAAGTCCACGGTTTTTCGCCGGAAATGAGCCAGAACGCCTGAAAATGACGATGCAACGATCTGATTGGCTTCGGTTGCAACAGCCACAGCGGGTGGGATGCCAATGAAAAACAGCAGCGGGGTCATAAGAAACCCACCACCTACGCCAAACATTCCGGACAGGATACCAACCATCCCCCCCAAACCGAGAAGCAAAAAGGCATTCACGGAAACTTCGGCTATGGGAAGATAAATCTGCATGGCTTCTTCTGGATGTGCGGTGTTCTGCTGCACAACGTCACAATGCTGCATTCACCGAAGTGTCTGGAAAGTCGGGTCTTAAGGCGTTGGGTGTTGTGTTTCCCGAATGAGTTTTGGGTTAGCCCAGCGAATTTCGCAATCTCATCAATCGGAGAACACACACACATACCCTCTTAGAGCGGTTGCGGCATGCAAAATCAACTGTGCATGCCGCTCTGCAGCGAACAGGATTCAAGTTTGTTCCTGAACTGGACCTATCAACGCTCTTTCACGTAGGGTTCGCCGCCCGCGCGCGGTGGAATCGCCTTGCCAACGAAGCCAGCCAGAATCACCACAGTCAGGATATACGGCAGGGCATCCATGACCTGGACCGGTATGACAACACCACCTAGATCAATGTTCTGGAACCGCAAAGCAACGGCCTGCAAAAGCCCGAACAGTAGACAGGCACCCATGGCGTGCCACGGCCGCCATTTCGCAAAGATCAACGCGGCCAGCGCTATAAACCCACGACCTGCAGTCATTTCCTTGACGAACCCGGCTTGCAGCGCGGTGGCAAGATATGCACCGGCGATTCCACAGAGCACTCCGCAGATCGCTACAGCGGCAAAACGCAGACCAACCACTGAGACACCAGCGGTATCTACCGCAGCCGGATTTTCGCCCACTGCGCGCAGGCGAAGACCGAACCGCGTGCGGAATAGGATCCACCACGTTGCGGGCACCAGCAGGAACGCCACATAAACGAGAATGGAGTGACCAGACAGGAGTTCTGAATAAATGGGTCCGATGAAAGGTACACCGCTGATCGCGTCGGCAAACGGGAACTCAATTGGTTCGAAACGGCCACCGCCAAACAGGGAAGGTGTGCGGCCGCCCTGTTTGAACCAGCTCTGGGCTATAAGCACCGTCAGACCAGACGCGAGGAAGTTGATAGCCACACCTGAGATCAGTTGGTTGCCCCGAAACGTGATTGACGCCAACCCATGCAGCGCCGACAAAACCAGCGACGACGCGATCCCAGCCAGCAGGCCCAACCAGACCGACCCTGTCACAGCGGCGACGGCGGCAGAGAAGAAAGCGGCCATCAACATCTTGCCTTCAAGCCCGATGTCGAAAATACCTGCGCGTTCGGAGTACAGCCCTGCCAGACAGGCCAGCAACAACGGAGTGGCCAGACGGACAGTCGAATCGAGGACTTGGATGAGGGTAACGAAAAACTCCATCACTCTGTCCCCTTCCGCAAACTCAGGAAGATTTTCTCAAGCGGCATGCGCACCATGTTGTCCAAGGCCCCGGTAAACAGGATGACCAACGCCTGGATCACAACAATCAGTTCGCGCGGTATCGAGGTCCACAGTGCCAGTTCCGCACCGCCCTGATACAAGAACCCGAACAGGATTGCGGCCAGGAAGACACCAAACGGATGTGATCGGCCCATCAGAGCGACTGCGATACCGATGAATCCGGCGCCTTCGGTCGAATTCAGGACCAGCCGCTCAGCCTCGCCCATCACGTTGTTGATCGCCATCATTCCGGCCAGGCCGCCCGAAATCAGCATTGCGATGATGGTAATACGGACCGGAGAGATGCCAGCATAAACCGCGCCGGTTTCGGTTTTACCGTAAGATCGGATTTCATAGCCAAGCCGAGTGCGCCAGATCAAAGCCCACACGATGACGCATGCGACAATCGCCACAAAAAACGAAATGTTTGCAGGGGCACCGCGGAACACCACGTTCTCGGCTGTCGAGAACATCGACTGGAACGTTGGCAACTGTACCGCTTCCGGGAAGCGCGCAGTCGCCGGATCCATCGAGCCCTGCGGGCGCATGACGTTGACCAGCATGTAGTTGAGGAACGCCGCTGCAATAAAGTTGAACATGATCGTGGTGATCACGATATGGCTGCCTCGCTTGGCCTGCAGATAAGCAGGAATTGCCGCCCAGGCAGCGCCGAAGATCATTGAGGCGGCACAGGCTGCAAGCAAAGCGATGCTCCAATGCGGCCACGGCACATAGAGGCAAACAATCGCCACGCCAAGGCCACCAAGCATGGCTTGGCCTTCCCCACCGATGTTGAACATCCTGGCGTGAAACGCGACAGCCACGGCAAGGCCAGTGAACATGAAATTGGTGGCGTAGTAGAGGGTATAGCCCCAGCCATAAGTCGATCCCAGCGCGCCGGTAACCATCAGATTTACGGCCTCGACCGGGTTTTCTCCGATGGCGAGGATAACCAGCGCCGAAAGAAGTGCTGCCAATATCAGACTGATCACAGGGATCAGCACCACATCGGCCCATTTGGGCATTTTTTCCATGTTACGCGGCCTCCCCCGCAACACCGGCCATCAACAGGCCAAGTTCTTTTTCGTCAGTGTCCTGGGGCAATCGTTCGCCCATGATATGTCCGTCAAACATCACCGCAATCCGATCCGACAGCGAGAAGATCTCTTCCAGCTCGACCGAGACCAGTAGGATTGCCTTGCCCTGATCGCGCAGGGCGACGATTTGTTTGTGAATGAATTCGATCGCACCGATGTCAACGCCGCGCGTAGGCTGCCCAACCAAAAGAAGGTCGGGGTTCCGCTCGATCTCGCGTGCGACGACGATTTTCTGTTGGTTTCCGCCCGAGAAGTTCTTGGCTGCCAGCCAGCCATCCGGCGGGCGGACATCAAATTTTTCGATCTTGCGTTCGGTATCAGCGCGCAGGGCAGCATTATCCATGAAGATGCCGCGCTGGTAAGCGGGGTCGCGGTGATAGCCGAAAGCCACGTTTTCCCAGGCATGGAAATCCATGACCAACCCTTCGCGCTGACGGTCTTCAGGCACATGCGCAATATGCTGCGCGCGCCGCGCCTGACCGTCCGATCCGGGACCGCTGAGCGCCAGAGGCGTTCCATTCAGTTTGATCGACCCCCGACCGGGACGCATGCCACCCAGAACTTCAAGCAATTCGGATTGTCCGTTGCCGGCCACGCCCGCAATGCCAACGATTTCGCCGGCGCGAACCGTCAGATCGATACCTTTAACCCGCTCAACGCCTGCTTCGTCCGTGACGCTCAAGTTCTCGATTTCGAGGATCGGTTTGCCAGGCTGTGCAGGTACTTTGTCGACTTGCAGCAGAACTTTGCGGCCAACCATAAGCTCGGCCAGTTCCTGTGGGTTGGTCTCGGCGGTTTTGACCGTTGCCGTCATCTGCCCGCGCCGCATGACGGAAACGGTATCGGTCGCCTCCATGATCTCACGCAGTTTGTGAGTGATCAGGATGATGGTCTTACCTTCGGCCCGCAAACGGTCGAGGATGCGAAACAGTTGATCCGCTTCGGCGGGTGTCAGTACGCCCGTCGGTTCGTCCAGAATCAGAATCTCAGCCCTGCGATACAGTGCTTTCAGGATCTCGACGCGTTGTTGTGCGCCAACACCGATCTCATCAATACGCTTGTCCGGGTCGACGAACAGCTCGTACTCTTCTTCAAGCTCTTTCAGTTCCTTCCGTGCCTTGGCGAGTGATGGTGCTAGGAGGCCGCCATCTTCAGCGCCAAGAACGATGTTTTCCAGAACGGTGAAATTCTCGACCAGCTTGAAGTGTTGGAAGACCATCCCGATTCCCGCTGCAATCGCGGCCTGGCTGTCCGGGATCTCGGTTCTTTGACCATTAATCCAGATCTCGCCCTTATCAGCTTTGTAAAAGCCGTAGAGAATGCTCATCAACGTGGATTTGCCCGCACCGTTTTCGCCAATGATCCCGTGGATCGTGCCGGGGGCGACGCTGATGGAAATGTCTTTGTTTGCCTGAACCGGCCCAAAGGCTTTGGAAATCCCTTTGAGCTCAATGGCGGGGACTGTCATGTCTTGTCCTCAATTGCCGAAGGGGCCCGCTTTGGCAAAGTCATTTCATTGCCCAATAAGCGGTAGAACGGATGTGGGACGGAGAATTCCCCGTCCCAAGCGATATCAGAACTGCAGTGCAGGGCAGCTGTCATTCTCATAATAGCTGACAACCGCGATGTTGCCGTCGATAATGTCCTGACGGGCTTTGTCTACGGCAGCTTTCATGTCATCCGACACGAGGGCAGCGTTGTTGTCATCCATGGCAACGCCAACGCCTTCTTCGGCCAAGCCCATGGTGAACACGCCTGTTTCGACGCTGTCGCCAGCGCTCATGGCATCATATACGGCCACGTCCACACGTTTCAGCATCGAAGTCAGAACCTTTCCGGGGTGTAGGTGGTTCTGGTTGCTGTCCACGCCGATCGAAAGGATGCCTTCGTCGGCCGCAGTTTGCAGAACGCCAACACCGGTGCCACCGGCGGCGGCATAGACCACATCAGCACCCTGGCTGATTTGCGCCTTGGTTAGTTCCGATCCTTTCACCGGGTCGTTCCACGCCGCCGGAGTTGTACCAGTCATGTTGGCGACCACGTTGATGTCCGGGTTCACAGCCTTTGCGCCTTGCGCATAACCACAGCCAAAGTGACGGATCAGCGGAACATCCATGCCACCTACGAAGCCGACGGTGCCGGTCTCCGACGCCATCGCTGCCATCATGCCAACAAGATAAGAGCCTTCATGCTCGGCAAAGCCGACCTGACGCACGTTCGGTGCATCCAGCCAAGTCACGTCGATAACAACAAAGGTTGTGTCCGGATAATCGGAAGCAACGGCGCTGAGTGGATCAGCCATTGCGAAGCCCATGGTGATGATCGGGTTCGAGCCCGCTTCGGCGAAACGGCGCAGAGCTTGTTCGCGCTGCGCTTCGGATTGCATCTCAATCTCGCGATAGCTGCCGCCGGTTTCTTCCGCCCAGCGTGAGGCACCGTTATGTGCCGCTTCGTTGAATGATTTGTCGAATTTACCGCCCAGGTCAAAGATCAGGGCCGGTTCGGCCAAGGTAGCGCCAGCTGTCAGTGCTACCGCAGCGGCCGCGCCCAGCAAGGATTTCATCAGGGTCATTTTTTACTCCCGTTGGTTTTATCGGTCCGAAGCTAAGATAGCCCCGTTTACCCACTCAGAGCGAGCATAACCGTTGTGATGGCGGGAATTAAGGACGTTTGCAACAGCTAGGGTCAACAGGTTTTTGACCAAATGGTCGAAAAAGACGACTTATTGTCGGGGTAAACTGCATTCCATGACGATTGCGTCGCGTTTGACGCCGTTTTTGGCTGTGTAATAGCCTTGGCGCTTGCCACAGGGGCGATATCCGCAGCGAGTATACAACGTGATCGCCGCCAAATTATCCGAAGCCACGTCCAGAAACGCCCGAGTCGCACCCAATTCGACTGCCTCGGCATGCCAGTTTTCCATGCAACTCAGCCCCAGGCCTTGTCTTTGATAAACAGGGTGAGTCGCGATGGTCAGCAGCTCTGCTTCATCCGCGATGACCTGAAAAACAGCAAACGATTCAGGGGTACCTATAAAGTGTGTGAAAGGGTTTTCCAGCAGGTCTGAAAACTCGTTTGCACGCCACGGCCGCGATTGGGTGAACGCAGCTGCATGGATCGATGCCATGTCTTTCGGTGTCATCCGTCTAACAGAACCGGCGGCAGGTCGCGGGAAGGCGCCGCGTCTGCGGGTCGGACGTAAAGTGGGGCCGGATGGGGTTGGTCCACATACCAGCGTTCTGCAGCAACCCGCGCAATCGCTTCTACGTGTGAGGCTGCTTTCGTGCAGAAGAACAATGTGCCCAGTGATTCTGCTTCGGCGCGCGGTACCAAGCGCGGCGTACATGCGGTGGCCTGCACATAGACCTGATCGCGAGTCGCCGGAATCGCAGGCATCTGACCTGCCGGTGCAATGCGTGCCAGGGCGTCAAACCCCGATACACCGACTGCTGGAATAGCAAGGCCCAATGCAAGCCCGCGGGCTGCAGAAACCGAGATGCGGATTCCGGTAAAATTGCCGGGTCCGATGCCAACGCCGATTGCATCCAGATCTGCCCAGCCGAGGTTTGCCTGCTTCAAAACCTCCTCTAGCAGCGGCATCAACCTTTCCGCCTGTCCGCGCGACATGGCTTCGTCACAAGACGCCACGATCTGCCCACCACACAGCAGGGACGCAGCGCAATGCGCCGCCGAAGTGTCGAATGCGAGGATTTTTGGTTCTGTGTGTTTTTGGGTAGACATGTTTATTCGTTCTAAGGCGTGGACCTGAGAGCCTCGCGTCCCGATCCGGATGCACACGGCAATTCGTCAGTGATCTTCAGCCATGGCAGACGGGCATCTTCATGGCAGTGAATTTGCGGTTTCAAATCTGCGGCCTGATCCAGTACGCCCAACGGCACATAGATTTGCCCCGTTAGATAATCAAAAGTCGCCGCCAAAGGCGAGCTACAGGTCTGACAGGACCACCGGTGCACGCCGGTGACGCAAGAAAACGACGGGCCCAACTCAGGGGTGGCCACCAGATCGCCTGCGGCAAATCCAGCAAATGCGCCCACCGGGCCGCCCGTCCAGCGGCGGCAGTCCGTGCAATGGCAATAGGCCACAACTTGCGGGGCCGAACTCATACGCAATCTGACGGTGCCGCAATAGCAACGGCCGGTGTAGATTGCGTCAGACGGCAACTGGCCGAACCTCGGTCACTTCGGGAATGTAGTGACGCAGCAGGTTTTCGATACCCATCTTCAAAGTCAACGTTGATGATGGACATCCAGCACAGGCACCTTGCATGTGCAGGTAGACCACGCCGCGATCAAATCCGTGGAAGGTTATGTCCCCACCATCCTGGGCCACCGCCGGGCGCACGCGGCTGTCCAGCAGATCCTTGATCTGGTTAACGACTTCTGCGTCCTCGCCGGTATGTTCTGCATGGCCAGAGGCGGCAGCGGCGTCTGCGCCCATCACAGGCTGACCCGACTGATAGTGCTCCATCACGGCGCCAAGGATCGCAGGCTTGATGTGGTCCCACTGCACGTCTTCGGCCTTGGTAACTGTGACAAAATCATTGCCGAAAAACACGCCGGTTACGCCACTCACCGAGAAAATGCGTTTTGCTAGTGGCGACTTTTCACCTGCTTCAGCTGTTGGAAAATCAGCCGTTCCAGCCTCAAGCACCGTTTGACCGGGCAGGAATTTCAAAGTGGCCGGGTTTGGGGTGGATTCGGTCTGGATGAACATGGGACAGCTCCGTTTGAGATGTTCCTGATATGCGGGTAGGGGGCTTGGAAGTCAAGATTTGGAACGGTTCTAAAGTGATGTGGCGTGATTTAATGCGTCCTCAAGGCGGTCATCGCCCCAAAACAACTCTTCTCCCGCCAGAAAACTTGGGGCGCCAAACAGGCCGTATTCCTTGGCGCGAGCGGATTGTTCGAACAACGCGTTTTTGATGTCCGGATCTTGGGTCCGATCCAAGGTATCCGCGGGCAATTTCGCCGTTTTGAGACACTCATGCAGAACGTCCGCATCCGAAATGTCCCGACCATCGCCAAATTCAGAGCGATACACCGCACGAACGAACTCGGCCCTTTGATCCATAGATTCAATGGCCAACGCCACGCGCGCCGCTTTAATAGAGTTCTGGGGAAATGGGTCGGGTCGGGACAGCGGCAAATTCCGCGTTGCGCATAACCTTTGCATATCACGCCACATGTAACGTCCTTTGGCAGGGTATAGGTTGAAAGGCGATGTGTTCCAACCTTGGTCCGCAAAGATAGGACCCAGCAGAAAAGGCTGCCATTCGACAGTAACGCCTTTCGCAGATGCCAGCCGGTCGATGCGCATCGCGCTCAGATAGGAGTAGGTCGACGCAAATTCGAACCAGAACTGAACCACGGGACCCATATTGACACCCTAGGTGATTTCTTCCAGCTTTTCCTTACTCAGATCGCCGGGGACGATCGTGATTGGAATTGGCAGACTTCCAGAATTCTTTGTCAGCTGCGTCACCAGAGGGCCAGGACCTTTCTTGTCCGTCCCGGCACCCAGAACCAGAACACCGATTTCCGGGTCATCCCTAACGTGTTCAATGATCTGAGGTACCGGCTCACCCTCGCGGATGGCAAGTTCAGGTTCCACGCCTTGTTTGTCGCGCATCCATTTGGCGAAGACTTCGAAATGGGCGTGGATACGTTCACGCGCTTCTTCGCGCATCACTTCGGCCACGCCAATCCAATGGTTGAATTCGTCCGGCGGGATAACCGACAGAACCGTAACGCCACCACCGGTGTGGGCGGCCCGCATGGCCGCGAAACGCATGGCATTCAGGCATTCGCGGCTGTCATCAAGAACGACTAGGAACTTGCGCATGAGTTTCCTCTTTGGTTTCCGGGATCATGCCCGACGTGATACGTGCTGGCAACTCGGGGCACCCCGAGGCGCATGGCTAGCGGTTGCTTGCAGCCCAATCCCAATACAACGAACGGGCGCGTCTGGCGATCGGACCGACCTGAAATTGCGTGTCCTCCAAGGCGGTGATGGGGGTGACCTTGCTCATGTTGCCGGTCATGAACACCTCATCGGCTTTGTGGAAGTCCTCAAAACTCAAAACAGCCTCGTGCACGGTAACACCGTCTGCCCGTAAGTTCTTGATGTGACGGGCGCGGGTGATCCCGGCCAGAAACGTTCCGTTTGGGATCGGCGTGAACACTTCGCCGTCCCGGACCATAAAGATGTTGGCCGTTGCAGTTTCGGCCACACTGCCTAAAGCGTCTGCAACAAGTGCGTTCGAAAACCCTTTGGCGCGAACCTCTTGCAGCATGCGCGCGTTGTTGGGGTACAGGCACCCGGCCTTGGCGTTGACGACGGCAGATTCCAGAACAGGGCGGCGGAATCGCGTTGTGCCCAACGTGGCCGATGCGGTCTCGGGCGCCATGGGGATTTCTTCCAGGCAGATTGCGAAACCGGTGCTGTTTTCTTGCGGCATAATCGCCGTTGGATCACCGTCGATCCCCCAATACATAGGGCGTATATAAACGGCGGTTTCGGTGCTGTAGGCCTGCAAACCTTCGCGGATAAGATCAACCATCTGTTCCGGGGTCGTTGTCGGCGTCAGCATCAATGCTTCGGCGGACCGGTTCACCCGGGCGCAATGCGCGAACAGATCCGGTGCCATCCCTTCAAAATACCGCGCACCATCAAAGACCGAAGACCCGAGCCACGCACCATGGTCTGCCGCCCGCATTATGGGCGCATCCCCATCATGCCACGTGCCGTCGAAATAGGTCCGGATATTCTTGCCGACTGCCATGACGCCCTCCTCTGCTTTAGGCAGACACTAGGAGGGAGGCGGTGCCGGGTCCAGCGGATTGTCGTCCGGCTTAAACCTGTTTCGCGCCGACCATTCCAACGATCTCGTAGGTCTGTTGCAGAACGGGCGCGGCGATAGCACGCGCCTTTTCTGCACCGCGGGCCAAAATTCGGTCAATCTCGGTCTCTTCACCCATCAAGCGGGTCATTTCCGACGAGATGGGCGCTAGTTTGGAAACCGCGAGATCAGCTAGCATTGGCTTGAATTCACCGAATTGTTTGCCTCCAACTTCGGCCAGAACCTGTTCAACGGTTTGATCGCTGAGAGCTGCGTAGACGTTGACCAAATTTCGCGCCTCTGGCCGATCTGCAAGGCCATCGGTTTCCGAAGGCAGCGCGTCCGGGTCCGTCTTGGCCTTACGGATCTTCTTAGCGATGATGTCGGCATCGTCAGTCATGTTGATGCGGCTCATATCCGATGGATCGGACTTGGACATCTTTTTCGATCCCTCACGCAGGCTCATGACACGAGTCGCAGCCCCTTCGATGACCGGTTCAGTCAACGGAAAGAAATCAACGCCAAAATCATGATTGAACTTGGTCGCGATATCCCGGGTCAATTCCAGATGCTGTTTCTGGTCATCACCAACAGGCACGTGGGTTGCGTGATATACAAGTATGTCTGCGGCCATTAAAGCCGGGTATGCGAACAGTCCCAGTGAGGCGTTTTGCGCGTTCTTTCCGGCCTTGTCCTTGAACTGAGTCATCCGCTGCATCCAGCCAAGACGCGCGACACAGTTGAATATCCACGCAAGTTGCGCGTGTTCAGGAACTTGGCTTTGGTTGAACAGGATCGACTTTTCCGGGTCTAGCCCGGACGCAATGTAGCCTGCGCACAACTCGCGCGTTGCGTGTTGCAATTCCTTTGGATCCTGCCAAACAGTGATCGCATGCAAGTCTACCATGCAGTAAATCGTTTCATAGTCCGATCCCTGCATCCGGACCCAATTCCGCAACGCACCCAGGTAATTACCAAGATGCAGATTGCCTGAAGGCTGTGCACCGGAAAAAACGCGCGGTGTGAATTGGGTCTCAGTCATCGAACGGAACTCCCGTCTGGAAAAATCAGCCCCCGTCGCTTACCCATGAGGTTAAGGGACGTCAACAGCCGCGAAAGGCCAGCCCAATGAGCAGTGAGCATTATACACCCGCAGTAAACCCCCTGCCGCCTGTTGTTGTGGCACTGGTTCTATTTATTATTGGGATCGAACTGGCGTTTACCTTGGGCGCGCGGGGACTGGTCGGTGGACCAGAAGCCGTAGGGTGGCGGCTGCACGCGATCAAAAGCTATTCCTTTTCTCCAGAGATATTCGACTGGATGGTTCAGAATGGTCGTTGGCCGTTCGAACAAGTGATCCGGTTTGTCACCTATCCGTTTGTCTCGGGCAGCTTCACGCAGTCTGTCTTTGTCTGTGTCTTCGTGCTGGCCATGGGCAAAATGGTTGGTGAAGTGTTCGGCGGCTTTCCGATGCTGCTGATTTTCGTGCTGTCAGGGGCAGGGGGCGCATTGGTTTATGCGTTGGTGCTGGATCCGCGCTATCCGCTGATCGGGGGATTCCCGCCAGTATACGGTCTGATCGGAGCCTTTACCTGGTTGCTGTGGCGCAAGCTTTCGTTGGTGGGCGAAAACCAGGCACGAGCATTCCAATTGATTGCTGTCCTGATGGGCATTCAATTGCTGTTTGGCCTGATCTTTGGCGGCACGTCGGATTGGGTTGCTGATCTGGGCGGTTTTGCCACTGGATTCCTTTTGTCATTTTTTCTGGCACCCGGCGGATGGGCCCGGATGGTTGGCCGCATCCGTCGCGAATAGCCTACTACGAACGGCGCAGGGCGCGTTTGAAATCCGAAATCTCAAACGCTCCGAAGACGTGACCCAGAAAGAAATACGCGGCGGCCGCAACTTTGATCAAAACCAGTAGGGCGACATACCGCCAGCCCGGCACTTCAAGTGTCCAGCCAAACAGATGGATTGCTGCATAAAGAACTGCCCCCATCCCTAACGAGGCTGCAACGATCCGCCATGCCCGATGTTTTAATCGGTCGTCAAAACGCGCCTCGTCCCCCATGCGCCGCGCACCGATCGCCAATAAGGCCACCATCGCCCATCCGGCGACCGACGCTGCGATGGCCGGAGCAATCCAACCCACAAGCGGGTACAGGCCAAAGGCAAGCCATGCATTGATGACCATGGCGGCCACGGCATAGCGAAACGGTGATCTTGTGTCTTCGCGCGCAAAATACAGCGGTTGGAGCAGTTTCTGTAGCATGAACGCCGGCAATCCGATGCCGTATATGGCAACCGCCAACGCGGTCGCTGCGGTATCTTCGGCGCTGAATTGCCCGCGTTCGAACAGGACCGAGACCAGCGGATTTGGAATGATCAAAAATGCAACGGTCGAGGGCAGTGTCATCAGCAAAGTAAACTCACCCGCGCGTGAAAACGCGTTTCTGGCGCCGGTTTTGTCACCCGCGCGCAACCTGCGCGACAAATCGGGTAGCAGCACAATTCCAACGGCTATGCCAACAACACCCAGTGGCAGTTGATACAACCTGTCCGCGGCAAACAGCCAACTGACCGCCTTTTCGGTTTTTGACGCCACCAACTGCCCGACAACCAGGTTGACTTGGGTTACCCCCATCGCCAGTGCTGCCGGAACAGCGACGCGAACCATGTGCCGCATTTCGGCGCTAATGCGCGGCATACTTGGCCGGATGCGGATGCCTGCGCGTTCAGTCGCCACCCAGACCAGCGCCAATTGTGCAAAGCCAGCAATCGGGATGACCGCGATCAACCACCTGATGATCTCTCCGCCAGAGACCGCTCCGGCGATCAGGGCTGTGCAGGCAAATATGTTCAGTAGTACAGGCGCAGCAGCAGCGGCAGCAAATCGGCCAGTCGCGTTTAAAACCCCTGAGAACAGTGCCGCAAGAGACATGAATAGAATATAGGGAAAGACGACATAGCCATAATCGACCGCCAAATCGAAGCGCTCATCACCGTAAAACCCTTCGGCCGTCAGCCAGACCAGACCCGGCATGAACACCATCGCCAAACCGACCAATGCAAGCACCGCAGCAGCCAGCAGGTTGAAAGCATCCTGAGCGAAACCTTGCGCGTTCTCGTCCGCTTCCAGCCGTTTCGAGAACATCGGAACAAAGGCCGCGTTAAAGGCCCCTTCGGCGAAGAAACGGCGGAACATGTTGGGCAGGCGGAATGCCGCAACAAACGCGTCCATCACCGGCCCCGGCCCTATATAGGCGGTCAGCAGGATTTCTCGCAAAAATCCAAGGATGCGGCTGGCCAAGGTCCAGAACCCGACCGTGAACAGGCCCGAAAACAGCCGGATCTGTTTCATGAGGCTGCGCGCTCCGCACCTTCGGTTATCGCCGTGCGCAACTTAGCTTCCAATCCACGTTGCTTGCTTTCGGAATGATATTTCAGACCAAACATGTCCTTGACGTAGAACGTATCGACCACCTGTTCACCATAGGTCGCGATGACCGCATTGGCGATGTACACATTGGCCGCTGCCAGCGTTCGGGTCAGATCATACAGCAGACCGGGCCGGTCGCGGGTATCAACCTCGATGATCGTGTAGATTTCGGACCCGTCATTATCGAAAGTAATATGGGTTGGCACATTGAAGGCACGTTCGCGTTTCTTGATCTTGTCGCGGGATTTCAAGGCATCACGCGCCACGACCTCGCCCTTAAGGGTCTTGTGGATCATCTGGGTCAGGCGCGGCAGGCGCGAGGCTTCGAACGGATGGCCTTCGGCATCCTGAATCCAGAACGCATCCGTCACATAGCCGTCCTTGGTGGTGTAGCTGCGCGCGTCAACCACGTTTGCCCCAACCAGGGCCAGTGCGCCAGCGATACGCGCGAAGATACCGGGATGATCCCCCATGGCAAAGCAGGCGCGTGTGGCATCGCGATCTTCATCAGGGTGCAACCGGATTTCCATGGCTCCGGGATCTCCGCTGTGTTCCAGCGCTTGCAACATTTCGGCAAATTCTACGTGTGTCGCCAGGTTCAGACCCTGCCAATAGGGCGCATAGTGACGCCCTGTTTCCAACTTAAGGTCAGCTTTGGCCCACGCCCCCAATGCTGCCCGTAGTGCTTTCTTGGCCTCGGTTCCGCGATTGGCGCGGTTCAGGTCTTCCATGCCGGTCTCAAGCGCGCGCTTGGTTTCCGCATGCAAGGCGCGCAGCAGCGTGGCTTTCCAGTTGTTCCACGTCGTTGGTCCGACGCCGCGAATGTCGCAGACTGTCAGAACTGTCAGCAGATCCAACTGCTTGACCGTCTTAACCGCCTTGGCAAAATCCCGCACTGTGCGCGGGTCAGAAATATCACGTTTTTGCGCCATATCGGACATGAGCAGGTGGTAGCGAACCAGCCATTCCACAGTCTCAGAGTCTGATTTGTTCAACCCCAATCGTGGGGCCACTTTTCGTGCAATTTGCGCCCCTAGAATCGAATGGTCTTCGGGGCGGCCTTTGGCGATGTCGTGCAACAGCAGCGCCACATACAGCACTTTGCGGTTCACGCCGCCTTTCAAGATCGACGAGGCCAGTGGCAACGCTTCGATCAACTCGCCACGTTCGATTTGCGCCAGGTTGACGATGCACTGGATCGTGTGTTCGTCCACCGTATAGCTGTGATACATGTTGAACTGCATCATCGCGACGATGTGCTCGAATTCGGGCAGGAAAGCCGACAGAACACCCAACTCGTTCATTCGTCGCAACGCGCGTTCGGGATTTCCGTGTTTCAGCATTAGATCAAGGAAGATACGCCGCGCCTCTTTGTCGTTGCGCATGTCATCATCGATCAGGTTCAGGTGTGCCGTCACCAGCCGCATTGCGTCGGGATGGATCAACATACCCGTGCGCAGGCCCTCTTCGAACAAACGCAATAGATTGAGTTTATCGGACAGAAACTTGTCTGGATCGGCGACATCAAGGCGGCCATGCACAACGCTGTAGCCTTGTTTGACGCGTGGGCGGCGTCGGAAAATGCGCTCCAGCAGAGGCGCGCCTTTCATGTGTTGCGCTTCCAGTTTTGTCAGGAAAATCCGTGTAAGCTCTCCCACTCGGGTGGCTTCGCGGAAATAGCGTTGCATGAACACTTCAACCGCGCGGCGCCCGGCGCGATCCTCGTATCCCATTCTGGCGGCGACTTCGACCTGCATGTCAAACGTCAGCTGTTCCGTCGCGCGACCGGTCACCAGATGCAGGTGAGAGCGGACGGCCCAAAGGAAATTCTCGGCTTCGACAAAAGTTTTGAATTCTTCGGACGTAAACAGTCCCAAAGGCACAAGCTCGGCCACATCCTGAACACCGTAGACGTATTTTGCGATCCAGTAGAGCGATTGCAAATCGCGCAGACCGCCCTTGCCTTCTTTGACGTTGGGCTCGACCACATAGCGTTCACCTTGTTTGTGGTGACGCTCTTCGCGTTCGCGCAGCTTGGCCTCGATGAACTCGCGCTCGCTGCCTTTAAACAAATCGGTCTTCAGGCGCTGATCCAGTTCGGCGGCTAATGCCTCGTCCCCGGCCAGATAGCGTTGTTCCAGCATGGCTGTTCGGATCGTGAAATCATCTGCGCCCAGACGCAGGCAATCTTTGATTGTTCGCGATGAATGACCGACCTTCAACCGCAAGTCCCAAAGGATGTAGAGCATGGATTCGATCACACTCTCGGCCCAGGCCGTAATCTTGTATGGGGTCAGGAAAAGCAGATCGACATCTGATGACGGTGCCATTTCCCCGCGCCCATATCCGCCAACAGCAAGCACGGCGATTTTCTCGCCCTGTGTCGGTGTGGCAAGGGGGTGCAACCGCTCGCTAGAGACCTGCATGGCAGTGCAGACAAGACAGTCTGTCAGGTAGGTGTATGATCGTGTAAGGCAGCGTGCCTCAAATGGTTGGGCCGCAAACGCATCAGCGATCACCTTGCGGCCGATCTTTTGTGCATCCCGAAGAATGCGCACAGTTTCTGCGCGCATTGCTGCATTGTCTGAAACGTTCTCAAAAGCCTCGGCCAACTGTGTGTCGACACTGATGCCGTCGAAAATGTCTTGGGCCGAACAGATCAGATCTCCGCTGGGCGGAATGATTGTGTTGGGCCGATCAGAAACCGGCGCCAGAGAAGCTTTGTGGGGCAGGGTCAATCACAACCACCTGTTTGTTCTGGATCGTGGCGACGGCCAGACCGCGTTCATTGGTGCCATTCGGGCGCAGGCGGAAGATGCCACCAACTCCTTGGAAACCGGCGTTTTGCGTCAACGCTGCTCCGGTCAGGGCATCGGATTTGCCTTGGCTGACCAACGCGCCGATGGCTGCGATTCCGTCATAGGCCAGGCCGCTGATAGGATGAGGGGCCTCGCCATATGTCGCGTTGTATCGCTGACGATAGCTTTGCGCTTTGGACGGGTCAGGCAGAGCGAACCAACCGCCCTGAACGCCGGGCAGTTCCAGCGTTTGTGGCGGGATATCCCATCGGGTCAGGCCGATGAATTGCGTGGTCGACGGCGAAACGCCCGCCTCTGGCAGCAACTGAGAATAAAGTGGAAGCGCACCGGCGGTTGTCGCGGTCAGGAAAATCGAATCCGCGCCGCTTGAATCGATGGTCGCCTTGATGTTCGGCACCGAGTTGATCACGCCCTGCTGTGAGCGGTCGTATCCGACTGTTCCGGCATTGTTGACCCGGCTGCCCCCCAGAGCTGTGGCGATTGCCGCGCGACCCTGCTGCCCGGCAGCATCATTGCTGTGTACGATGACGGTCCCGGTCTTGCCTTGGCTGCCAGCGTAGTTGACCAGGCGATTGGCCGTGTTCTGAAAGGTAGGTCCCAGAACAAAGACATTACCGCCAGCGATGCTGGTGTTATTAGAGAAGGACAACACGTTGACCTTGCTGCTCAGGACTGCCAGGCCAGCTGCATTTGCGGCCTGAGCGTAAACCGGACCGATGATGATCTTGGCTCCATCCGCAACCGCCTGTTGCGCCACCGTCGAGGCGGTGCCTGCGTTGCCCGCCGTGTCATAAACCCTCAGGTCGATCTGTACGTTTTGCAAATCCGACATCGCCAGCCGCGCTGCGTTTTCCAGGCTTTGCGCCAATGCGGCATCGCCGGATCGGGGAACCAGCAGTGCGACGGGAACAGGTTTGGAGGTGTTAATCGACGGTCCACCGCCAATGGCACCCGGTTCACATGCGGCCAGAAAAGCTGCGACGGCCAGGGCGGCGCCAGCTTTCGCCAGCTTGCGTACGGGCTTGCAAACGGTAAACATCTAAATGAAAACTCCCTGATCCGGCGGCTATAGGCGCTGCTGTTCTATCGAGCCGCGATAATAAACGTCACGCTGTGAGGGTCCAGCTTTGAATTTCCAAAAGGTAAGATTGGCTGCGGGCCTGTACTTTGTTGCCACTCCGATCGGGACTGCGCGCGATATTACGCTCAGGGCGCTGGACACGCTGGCATCTGCCGACGTGATCGCCGCCGAGGATACACGCAGCTTGCGCCGCCTGATGGAAATCCATGGTGTGCCGCTGGAAGGGCGGCGGATCCAAGCCTACCACGATCACAGCGGAACTGGCGCGCGCGGCAAGATCATGGAAGCGCTGGCGCAGGGCCACTCGGTGGCTTACGCGTCCGAGGCCGGAATGCCACTGATCGCTGATCCGGGATACGATCTTGGCAAGCAGGCGGCGGAAGCCGGTCACCTGGTAACATGTGCCCCCGGTCCGTCCGCCGTTTTGGCTGCCTTGACGCTGGCTGGCCTGCCGACAGATGCGTTCTTTTTTGCGGGCTTTCTGCCAAACGCGTCCGGTGCACGGCGTGCTCGGATTGAGGCACTGCGTGATATCCCCGGGACGCTTGTGTTTTACGAATCGCCAAAGCGCATCGCAGGCAGTTTGTCCGATCTGGCAGATGTTTTAGGCGCGGACCGTCAAGCCGCGCTGTGCCGCGAACTGACTAAGAAATTCGAAGAAGTTCGGCGGGCCACACTTGGCCAATTGGCGCAGGATTACAAAGGCAAGACCGTCAAAGGAGAAGTTGTGCTGCTGGTGGACCGCAGCCATTCGCAAAGCGTTAACGAGACCGATGTAGAAGAGGCTTTGAAAAAAGCGTTGGAAACGCATTCGGTCAGGGATGCAGCGGATTTGATTTCAGAAATGTACAACTTGCCGCGGCGTCCGATTTATCAAAAAGCGCTGAAACTGGGAAAGGGATGACATGGTCAAGCGATCAGTTCGCGGTTCGGTATCCTTCCATTCCGGGCAATCCGCTGAACTTCAGGTCGCAACTGATTATGAGCGGCGCGGCTATACAATCGCGCATCACCGTTGGCGTGGGGCAGGCGGTGAAATTGACCTGATCGCGCGTGGCGCGGACGTTTTGGTTTTCGTAGAGGTCAAGAAAAGCGCAAGCTTCGAGATGGCGGCCGCTCGGATCACCGCCCGTCAGACAAAACGTATTTGCACCTCGGCAGCGCAGTTTCTTGAGAATGAACCGGCTGGACAATTGACGAATGTCCGCTTCGATGCGGCGCTTGTGGATGCGTCTGGCGGAATTCAAATTCTCGAAAACGCCTTTGGCTATGCGTAAACACCATTGAACCACCCGACGTGCTGGGCCATGTATCGGGCGTGAAGCTGAAGGACACGTCATGAAAATCGCCTTTCAAATGGACCCGATCGGGGCCGTGGATATCAACGCCGACAGCTCTTTCCGATTGGCGGAAGAGGCGCAGCTGCGCGGCCACAGCTTGTTTTTTTATGGACCTGACCAACTGGCCTATCAACAAGGGCGCATTACGGCACGTGGTCATGACATGACAGTTCAGCGCGTAGTGGGTGATCCTGCAGTGCTGGGCCCCGAGCGTGAAGTGGATCTGGCCGATTTCGATGTTGTTTGGCTGCGACAGGATCCACCTTTCGACATGCACTACATCACTTCAACACATTTGCTGGACCGGCTTACGGGGCAGGCGTTGGTGGTGAATGACCCGTTTTGGGTGCGAAACTACCCCGAAAAACTGTTAGTTCTTGAGTTCCCGGATCTAACGCCGCCAACGACGATTGCCCGTGATCTGCAGACAATCAAAGCGTTCAAAGAAGAACACGGCGATGTCATCCTCAAGCCGCTGTATGGCAATGGCGGGGCAGGGGTGTTCAGATTGGATGCAAATGATCGCAATCTGACCTCGTTGCATGAACTGTTCACCGGGTTCTCGCGCGAGCCTTTGATCGTGCAAAAATTCCTGCCGGATGTTCGTAGTGGTGACAAACGCGTCATTCTTGTTGATGGAGAACCGGTTGGCGCGATTAACCGTGTCCCTGCGGAAGGTGAGACACGCTCGAACATGCATGTTGGCGGGCGCCCGGAAAAGATCGGTCTGACGGATCGCGATATGGAGATTTGCGCGGCCATTGGCCCGCTTCTGAAAGAAAAAGGGCAGGTGTTTGTCGGTATCGATGTTATCGGTGACTACCTGACCGAAATCAACGTGACCTCCCCCACGGGCATTCAGGAGCTTGAACGGTTTAATGGTGACAACATTGCCGAGAGAATCTGGCAAGCCATAGAGGCCAAGCTTTAAGCTATAACCTTGGCGCTGATGCGAAAGCTTAGCGCCTCGGCCACATGCGGTCTCAATACGTACGGGGCGCCCTCCAGATCGGCAATGGTGCGGGCGACGCGCAAAATCCGGTGAAAAGCGCGCGCCGACAGGCCAAACCGGTCAGCCGCTTTCAAAAGCAGTTCCTTTCCTTCGGTGTCTGGCGAGGCAATCTCTTCCAACAACGCACCCTCGATATCCGCGTTTTGGCGGATCGATGGTGTGTCACTGAATCGGATGGCCTGAATTGAACGGGCCTGCTCTACACGTGCGGCAACGGTGGCGGAACTGTCGCCCGACGGCGGCAGGTCGAGGTCGGTAAACCCGACGGGTGGCACTTCAATCCGAATATCGAACCGGTCCATAAGTGGGCCCGAAATGCGATTCAGATAATCCTCACCACATCCTGGTGCGCGCGAACACGCCCGTGATGGGTCGGTCAGATATCCGCATTTGCAGGGGTTGGCCGCAGCGACCAGCATGAAACGACAAGGATATTTTACATGCGCATTTGCCCGGGCCACCATGACTTCGCCAGTTTCGACAGGTTGTCTTAGGGTTTCCAGAACCGTTCGTGGAAACTCGGGGAATTCGTCCATGAAGAGAACGCCATTATGGGCAAGCGAAATCTCACCCGGTTTTGCCCCTTTCCCGCCCCCGACAATTGCGGCCATAGATGCGGTATGGTGGGGTTCCCGGAAGGGACGCGCGCGGTTGATGCCACCTTCGTCCAAAAGGCCACAAAGCGATTGAATCATCGAGGTTTCAAGGGCTTCTACCGCAGTTAGTGGCGGCAAAATCCCTGGCAGACGGGCCGCCAACATAGACTTACCTGACCCGGGTGTGCCGATCATGATCAGATGATGTCGCCCGGCCGCCGCGATTTCCAAAGCCCGTTTCGCACGTTCCTGACCTTTCACGTCGCGCAAATCGCGGGCGCTGGGTGTCAGGTTGACCTCGCCGGGTTGGGCTGCTGGCAGTGGCGATTGGCCCGAGAAATGGCGCACGACATCTCCCAACGAGTCTGCCCCGATCACTTGCGTCGCGTCGACCCAGGCCGCCTCGGCACTGGACGCGCGCGGGCACAGCAACGTCCGATCGTCTGAGGCCGCCGTCATGGCCGCAGGCAAAGCACCGACCACAGGCACAAGAGATCCGTCAAGCGACAACTCTCCCAATGCCACTGCACCTTCTGCGGCATCGGCCGGAATGATCTCGAGGGCTGACAACAGGGCCACAGCGATTGGCAAGTCGAAATGACTGCCCTCTTTGGGCAGGTCAGCTGGCGACAGGTTGATCGTGATCCGTTTAGACGGCAACGCAATCGCCATCGCGCTGAATGCGCTTCGGACACGGTCGCGCGCTTCGGACACTGCCTTGTCAGGCAGCCCTACGATGGAAAATGCAGGCAGGCCGGGTGACACGGCGCATTGCACCTCGACCGGTCGGGCATCGACCCCTTGGAAGGCAACAGTATGGGCGCGGGCAACCATGGCAATCCTGTTCTTGGTTAACAGGACGTTGCTGCCATGGCTGCAGTTTAGGAATCGTTAACGGAGTTGATCATGGCGGTGAATTTTGGCCAGGCTTCTGGATCCGCCACGGTTTTATCGCGGCAGAACGCGTTGCAGAAACCCCAGCGCTGACCGTCCATTTCAAGAAAGTCAGTCACCGGATCGCCTGAATATGGGCATGCCGCATTCATTGATGGGCCATTATCCATTGGGTTAGCAGTGGAAGTGCCTCCAACAGGCCAGACGTCAGAGGTCAGGTTTTGTGGATAGGGAAACGGATCGTATTGGATTGTCAGGCCCATCGCACGCCATTGCCTGACCGGGATGTCGGACAGCAGCTCCAAACAATACGCATGGTTGGGGGCGGAAACAGGCAGGCCATAACCGATAATGCGCGCGGCCACCGGCGTATAAAACACATCCGCCAATGAATAAGTTCCGAAAAGTGGACCCGAGGTCGCGCCAGATACCTGTCGTGCATGGGCCCATAGTGCCTCGATGCGGGACACATCAGCCAAATTCTCTGCAGAGGGAGTGAAGCCTTGCCACGCGTGAAGCAGTTGCATGGGGCACTCGCCGCGTAGGGCGTTGAACCCGGCGACCATCTCGGCACATAGCCATCGCGCAGTTGCACGGGCAATGGGGTCTTTCGGCCACAACCCCGCTTCGGGGTGGCGTTCGGCCAAGGTCTCGGCCATGGCAAGGCTTTCGCCCACGACCGCGCCTTCTGGTAAACGCAACGCCGGAACCAACCGGGCCGGTGCAAGCGGCTCCATTTCTTTTGCCATGGTCCCAGAATACAAGCCAACCATATGCGTGCGATGGGGCAGGTTGAACTTTTCCAGCATCAACCAGCCGCGCAAGGACCAACTGGAAAACAATCGGTCGCCAATAAATAAGTCGTAAGTCATGAGCCGACGATGGCGTATGCTCACATATCAGTAAATCAGTGATTTGTGCGCTTCATCATCACGGCAGATGATTGATTGTGCCCATGGTCCAGATGTTGCTGTTATACGCAATATCGGTGACCGAAAGGTTGTCGATCCGATGAGAGAATGCTTGCTGCGCCTCAAGATTCATGGCGCGCTGAACCTGAGTCAGGATCACTCCGAAATGGGCAACGACCACCAGATCGGCGCCGGCGTAGCGGGCCATCAATGCGTCTACCGCAGCATCAACCCGTGCGCGGACTTCGTTCCAGCTTTCGCCCTGCGGTGGGCGTACGTCACCGGGATTGTCCCAATAGGCAAAAGCGCGGTCGGGGTCTTCTTCCTCGATCTCGGCGAACCCGCGCAACTCCCAACTGCCAAAGTTGATTTCACGTAGATCCGGGTCATGAGGCAGTCGGTGGCGTGTCCCTTGTATCGCTGTTGCTGTATCAATCGCTCGCGACAGGTCCGAAGATACAACGATAGCGTCCTCCGGCAGGTGGCTTTGCAGCCTTGCAAGGGCGGCATGATCGCTCAGATCAGCCGGAAGGTCGGACCAACCCACCATGGTCTTGGCATGGGTTGGACCGTGTCGGACCAGATGCAAGCGCGTCATGGCAAGGCGCCCTTCAAAACCAGGGGCAAGCCAGCGGTCACCTGAACGACCAGATTGGCCTGCGCTGCCAGTGCAATGTTCAACCGGCCTTGCGCCTCGCGGAACTGCCGGGCGAGCGCGTTTTCCGGAACAATCCCATGGCCCACTTCATTTGAGACGATAACGGCTTGCGCCCGGCACGTTCGCAACGCCGCAAGCAGTGCGGATTGTTCCTGATTTAGATCGCGCTTGGCCAACAGGTGATTGCTAAGCCACATGGTGGCGCAGTCGATCAGGCAAATCTGGTCAGGGTCTAGGTCAGCCAGAACCGGTGCGAGATCAAAGGGCGCTTCGACCGTGTGCCAGCCAGCGCCGCGCTGCGACACATGGCGCTCGATCTTCGTTTGCATCTCGTCATCAAACACTTGTGAAGTGGCAAGATAAACGCGGTTTTTTCCAGATGAAACAACCAGTTGCTCGGCAAAAGCCGACTTACCGGATGCGGCCCCTCCAAGCACAAAGGTTAAATCGGGATTCATAATTCTTACCTTTCGGGTGATCCACCTGGTTTTGCTCTGCGTATCGACCATAGGTCGGCAAGGCAAGCCCGGCCCGCGCCTGCGAAAAGGGGAGAGATTCATGGCACTTGACTACGCGTCCGATTTTTCGATGTCGCGGCAAGCGATGAAGGCCGAGCTGCTGGATGCAGAGACCGAGCTACGGCTGGCTTATGCCTGGCGCGACGACCGGGATGAGCAGGCCTTGCATCGTCTGATAACGGCTTACATGCGGTTGGCTATTTCTATGGCGGCCAAATTCAAGCGATATGGCGCGCCAATGAACGACCTGATCCAGGAGGCTGGTCTCGGGTTGATGAAAGCGGCCGACAAGTTTGACCCGGATCGCGGTGTGCGGTTTTCGACATATGCGGTCTGGTGGATCAAAGCCAGTATTCAAGATTACGTCATGCGCAACTGGTCGATGGTGCGGACCGGATCGACATCGTCGCAAAAATCTTTGTTTTTCAATATGCGCCGCGTGCAGGCTCGTCTGGAGCGCGAGGCAGCAACCGAAGGTCAGGAACTGGATCGCCATCAGTTGCATCAGATGATCGCGACCGAGATTGGGGTGCCCTTGCGCGATGTCGAAATGATGGAAGGGCGTCTGTCTGGCTCAGACTTCTCACTAAATGCAGTGCAATCTTCGGATGAGGACGGGCGCGAGTGGATAGATGCGCTTGAAGACGAACGCACGCAGGCCGCCGAAGAGGTCGAGTTTAATCACGACACGGAACAACTGCGCGAATGGCTTCTGACGGCGATGAAATCGCTCAACGACCGCGAAAGATTTATCGTGCGCGAACGCAAGCTGCGCGAACCCGCACGAACCCTTGAGAGCCTGGGAAATGAGCTAGGGTTGTCCAAGGAACGTGTGCGTCAGTTAGAGGCCGCGGCCTTTGGAAAAATGCGCAAGAACCTTGAAGCGCAATCGCGTGAGGTGCAACACTTCATCGCATGAAACAACTTGCGATTCTGGTGTGTTCAGTTGCGGTTACGGTAGCGATGGCGCGCCCGGGCCTGACCCAAGACTTGATCCCCGAAGATACACTTGCGTCGATGCAATCCGCTGACGTGGTCATCTTGGGCGAGGTTCATGACAACCCCCAGCATCATCTGGTGCAAACCGAGGCGATCGACGCCATTGCGCCCTTGGCTGTTGTCTGGGAAATGGTGACGGAAGAAGGCGCTCAGCGCCTTGCACAAACGGCTGCGTCCAATCCGGAAGAACTGGGCCGTATTCTGCGGTGGGCTGAAACGGGTTGGCCACCGCTAAGCATGTATTATCCCGTGTTTCAGGCGTCGAACGCCCCAGTCTATGGCGCCATGGTGCCGCGCAGCGCGGCCCGGGCAGCGATGCAGCGTGGTGCAGCCACCGCGCTGGGCGCTGACGCAGCACGCTATGGGCTGACCGTTTCCTTATCACCGGAGGATCAGGCAGCACGCGAAGCCGATCAACTAGCTGCCCATTGCAACGCCATACCGGTCGAATCACTGCCGCAGATGGTCGCCATTCAGCGGTTGCGAGACGCCGTTTTGGCGCGTGCGATCTTACGGGCGATGGATGAAACCGGCGGTCCGGTTGCCGTGATCACAGGCAATGGGCACGCCCGCAAGGATCGCGGAATTCCGACATTCCTGTCGCGTCTGCAGCCTGGTCTGAAAGTCTTTGCCCTAGGTCAATCCGAGGATGGGGTCGTGGATGGCGCATTTGACGCAGTGATAGACAGCCCAGGCGTAGATCGCGAAGACCCCTGCAAAGCCTTCGAAGCACAGAATTAACCGCTGGAACTACGCGGTGGCGTTGCCTAATGTCGGGGCCGACCGGGACGGGAAGGGCTAAGCATGCTGGCATCCAAACGTATTCTGCTGATCATTGGTGGTGGGATCGCGGCCTACAAGTCGCTGGATCTGATCCGGCGGATCAAGGAGCGCGGGGCGGCAGTTACCCCGGTTCTGACTCGCGCCGCCGAAGAATTTGTGACACCGCTCTCAGCGTCGGCGCTAGCGGGCAAAAAGGTTTATCGCGCTCTTTTTGATCTGACCGACGAGGCCGAGATGGGGCATATCCAATTGTCTCGCTCCGCTGATTTGATCGTCGTTGCCCCGGCTACTGCAGACATGATGGGCAAAATGGCCGGTGGGCTGGCGAATGATCTGGCCTCAACCTTGCTGATGGCAACGGACACGCCTGTTTTATGTGCTCCGGCGATGAATGTGCGCATGTGGCACCATCCGGCGACTCAGCGCAATCTGGAACAGTTGCAGGAAGATGGCGTGCGGTTTGTCGGCCCCAATGAGGGTGATATGGCCTGTGGCGAGTATGGCCCGGGTCGAATGTCGGAACCATTGGAGATTGTTGCCGCGATCGAAGCGCAGCTTGTGGATGGTCCGCTAAAGGGAAAACGAATTCTCGTCACGTCCGGTCCGACACACGAACCGATCGATCCGGTGCGCTATATTGCCAATCGGTCATCAGGGGCACAGGGTACAGCATTGGCCCGTGCGCTGTCTGCATTGGGCGCCGAGGTGGTGTTCGTCACTGGCCCGGCCGATGTGCCGCCGCCCCAAGGCGTTCAGGTTGTACATGTCGAAACTGCGCAACAAATGTCGAATGCCGTCGATGCAGCGTTGCCGGTCGATGCGGGTGTTTTTGCAGCAGCCGTCGCGGATTGGCGTGTGGCCGGTGCGTCGGATCGCAAACTGAAGAAAAGTCGGGATGGGCTGCCATCGCTGGCGTTTTCCGAAAACCCCGACATCCTGAAACGCGTCTCGCATATGGAACAAGGGCGTCCGGCGCTTGTGGTCGGATTTGCCGCCGAGACAAACGACGTTCTTGAAAATGCAACTGCCAAACGGGATCGGAAAGGGTGCGATTGGATCGTAGCCAACGATGTCAGCCCTGCCACTGGTATCATGGGCGGGTCCGAGAATGCTGTTGTCCTGATTTCCAACTCTGGCGCTGAAGAATGGCCGCGCATGGACAAAGACGCCGTGGCTGACCGCCTGGCGCAGAAAATTGCCGAGGCTCTGGCTGAGTGAAGCTTTAAGCCCTGAAAGAAGAGGTGGAGATATGGTCGCAATTCGTGTGATCCGCGAAGAGGGCGCTGACGCAAGGGTGACTTTGCCGGCGTATGAAACGCCCGGGGCGGCGGGTGCAGATGTGCGTGCCAACTTGCCAAATGAAACACCGATTGTGTTGGAACCTGGTCAGCGCGCTTTGGTGCCCACCGGTCTGCGGATCGAGATCCCCTTGGGGTACGAAGTTCAGATCCGGCCACGCTCGGGCCTGGCGCTGAAACATGGCATCACACTGCCGAATACTCCGGGCACCATCGACAGCGATTATCGCGGGCCATTGGGGGTTATACTGATGAATGCGGGCGAGGAGCGATTTGAAGTGACCCATGGCGAACGCATCGCTCAGCTTGTGGTGGCCCCGGTCGTGCAGGCGGCGTTCGAGTTGGCTGACACCTTGGGTGAGACCGAGCGCGGAGCAGGTGGTTTCGGCTCCACCGGTCGCGGCTGATGCTTCTGGTTCTGATCCTTGCCGCCGGATTGTGGGGCATCGGGTATATCGCTGGTGTGTCTCGCGCTGCTCGCACGTTGTCGGTTGCCGTTCTGTTGGGCGGGGTCATTTTGGCCCAGTTGATCCTGCCGGACGGGCATCCCTTGCGTGAAGCAACAGGTGGGTCTGCCGCCTTGTGGCTGATATTGGCAGGGTTTGTAGTTTTGGTTGTGTTGTACAGTCGTGGATTGAAGGCGCTGCGGAAGCGTGCCGATCAGACTTCGACCCAGAAACCAGACCCACCGTCTGACCGCTTTACCGAAACCGAATTGAACCGCTATGCCCGTCACATCGTGCTTCGCGAATTGGGCGGGCCGGGTCAGAAAAGACTCAAAAAAGCGCGAGTGCTTGTGATCGGCGCGGGCGGGCTGGGGGCACCGGCGCTTCAGTACCTTGCTGCCGGTGGTGTCGGTACGATTGGGGTGATTGATGATGACGTGGTCGAAAATGCCAATCTGCAGCGGCAGGTGATCCATCGCGATGGCAATATCGGAATGCCCAAGGTGTTTTCCGCGCAGCAGGCGATGGAAGCACAAAACCCAAATGTCGTGGTCTTGCCGTATCATCGTCGTCTTGGCGAAGAGATCGCGGCGGATCTATTTGCTGACTTTGATCTGATCCTCGACGGCACCGACAATTTCGAAACGCGCTATCTGGCGAACAGAACTGCGGTGGCAGCGAGAAAGCCGCTGATCTCAGGGGCGTTGTCGCAATGGGAAGGGCAACTGAGTGTCTTTGATCCGGCTAACGGTGCCCCTTGTTATCAGTGCATCTTTCCAGAAGCCCCCGCCGAAGGTCTAGCACCCTCCTGCGCCGAGGCGGGCGTGATTGGACCGCTGCCCGGTGTGGTGGGGTCGATGATGGCGGTTGAGGCGATCAAGGTGATCACGGGCGCAGGTATGGCCTTGCGGGGTGAGATGCTTATTTATGATGCGCTATACGGTGAAAGCCGAAAGATTACGTTGTCGCGCCGCGCCGATTGCCCAATTTGTGGCACCGGGGCGGAATAACTGCGGATCACACTGGATCATCGGATCAAGCCTGCATAGCTATAGGGTCAAAGGAGATCCGAATGACGAACCCGATCCTGTCCGACTGGACCACGCCCTTCGAAATTGCCCCATTTGCCGACATTTCGGATGATGATTTCGCCCCTGCACTGGATCAGGCGATGCAGGCGCATAACGCGCAGATCGATACGATTGCTGAGAACCCGCAGCCGCCCACCTTCGCCAATACCGTCGAAGCGCTTGAGGCCGCCGGCGAGCAATTGGACAAGGTTCTGTCGGTCTTTTTCACCATCGCCGGTGCAGACAGCAACGCGAAGCGCGAAGAATTGCAGCGCGCGTTTTCACCGAAACTGTCGGCGCATTTTTCAGGCATTTCTTCGAACAAAGCGCTGTTTCAGCGGGTTGCGGATTTGTGGGACCAGCGGGATGAATTAGAGTTGAGCGATGAGCAGGCCCGTGTCCTGATGTTGACCCACCGGGGATTTGTCCGCGCGGGTGCCGCATTGCAAGGCGATGACGATGCCAGGATGCAGGATATCAAGTCGCGCCTTGCGTCGCTGGGTACGTCCTTCACGCAAAACCTGTTGGCGGATGAGCGTGATTGGTACATGGATTTGTCCGAAGATGATCTGCAGGGCTTACCGGATTTCGTCACCGACGCGGCACGGTCTGCGGGTCAGGAAAAAGGGGCGGACGGGGCAATCGTTACGCTTTCTCGGTCGTTGATTGTGCCTTTCCTGCAATTTTCACCACGTCGTGACCTGCGGGAAAAGGCCTATCGCGCCTGGGCTGCGCGCGGTGCAAATGGTGGAGAGACAGACAACCGCGCCATTGCTGCGGAAATCCTGGCATTGCGTCAGGAACGGGCGAAGCTGTTGGGGTACGAGAGTTTTGCCGAATACAAGCTTGAAACTGAAATGGCCCGCTCGCCTGATCGGGTCCATGATCTGTTGATGCAGGTGTGGGGGCCTGCCAAGTCCCGTGCAGATGCGGATGCAGCCCTTTTGACGCAGATGATGCAGGATGATGGCATCAATGGCCCGCTCGAAGCATGGGACTGGCGATACTATGCAGAGAAACGCCGGAAGGCAGAGCACGATTTGGATGAAGCGGTTTTGAAACCCTACCTGCAACTCGATCGGATGATCGAGGCCTCGTTTGCCTGCGCTAACCGCTTGTTTGGTTTGGAGTTCGCACCGCTGGATGTGCCACTCTACCACTCGGATTGTCGCGCGTGGGAGGTGACGCGGAACGGGCGTCATGTTGCGGTGTTCATTGGGGATTACTTTGCGCGTGGCTCAAAGCGGTCTGGTGCTTGGTGCAGTGCGATGCGGGCACAAGCGAAGTTTCCAAAGGAACAGGCCCCCGTCGTCATCAACGTCTGCAACTTCGCCAAGGGCGACCCTGCGCTGCTGTCTTATGATGATGCGCGCACGCTGTTTCACGAATTCGGCCACGCCTTACACCAGATGTTGTCCAACGTGACCTATGAAAGCATCTCGGGCACAAGTGTTGCGCGCGATTTTGTTGAACTGCCCAGCCAGCTTTACGAGCACTGGCTTGAAGTGCCTGAAGTTCTGGCCGAATTCGCAACCCATGCGGAAACCGGCGAGCCGATGCCGCAAGAGATGCTGGATAAGGTTCTGAAAGCCGCGAATTTCGATCAAGGATTCCAGACTGTGGAATACGTTGCTTCGGCCTTGGTTGATCTGGCGTTTCACGAGGGCGACGCGCCAGCGGACCCAATGGCGAAGCAAACTGAGGTTCTTGCTGAAATCGGGATGCCGCAGGCGATCGGTATGCGCCATGCGACGCCGCATTTCGCCCATGTCTTTGCAGGTGATGGCTATAGTTCAGCGTACTATAGCTATATGTGGTCCGAAGTTATGGATGCGGATGCTTTCGCGGCGTTTGAAGAGGCCGGAGGCGCCTTTGATCCGGAACGTGCCAAGGCGCTTGAGGAGAACATTCTCTCGACGGGCGGATCGCGTGAGGCAGAAGACTTGTATCTCGCATTCCGTGGCCGGTTGCCCGGCGTAGAGGCACTGCTCAAAGGGCGCGGGCTGATCGCGGCGTAAGCAAACCAGGCCGTTAGTATCCCAACTGGCGGTCCACCAGATGCAGAAACGGCTCGCCTGATTCACCCTTGCGAATGTTCTCGCAAATCACCTGTGCGGCGGTGAAAGGACGCGTTTCCGACGCGATATGCGGCGTGACGGTCACGTTGGGATGTGCCCAATACGGGTGCTCGGGCGGTAACGGTTCTACCCGGAACACATCCAGCGTCACATGGCCAATCTGACCCGAGTTCAAAGCCATGAGCAGGGCGTCATCATCGATGAGTGGGCCGCGCCCCGGGTTGATGATCTGTGCGCCCTCGGGAAGTAAAGCCAAGGTTTCAGCATTCATCGTGTTTTCCGTCGCTGGTGTGTCAGGCAGCAAAAGCACGACAATTTCGGCTTGAGACAGTGCGGATTTCAGCCCGTCTGCTCCATGCAGGCATGTCACGCCGGGAATGTTCTTGGAGGTTCGGCTCCACCCGATGACCTGAAAGTTCAAGGCGGACAGGGATTGGACGGCAGCCTGGCCCAATGCACCCAAACCCAGCACGCAAACGCAGCGCTCGGTGGCCAAAGGTGGCGCGTCCGGGGTCCAGGTACCATCCTGAACGGTGATGTGACTGTCCATCCCAAGGTGGTAGCGTAGAACATGGCCAACCACCCACTCGGTCATGCCCTGGGTCAACCCGTGATCCACCATGCGCGCCAAAGGAACGGTCAGCGTTTCATTACCAGCAATGGCCTCGACTCCCGCCCAAAGGCTGAGTACCGCCTTGAGGCGCGTCAGCGGCGTGAAATCCTGTAGACCGCCGTTCGGGGCATAGACAACATAATCCACCTGATCCGGCTCAAACTCGGTCGATAGTTCAAAGTCCAGTTCGGCATCATTCAGACCTTTGGTCAACAGCGGTTCGTACACGGGCCAAAGGGCTGGGCGCGCGGAAAACAGAACGTTCACGGGCATTGAGGGCCTTTCAGATCAACGAGGGCGGTGAATATGGGCGCTTTGCACAATGCCGAAGGCCGCCATCAGAACCAGCATCGCCGACCCGCCATAGCTGACCATGGGCAATGGGACGCCGACGACCGGGGCTAGCCCCATAACCATCGACATGTTGACGGCGAAGAACAGGAAGAAATTTAGCGAAATGCCCAATGTCACCAGAGACGAGAACCGGTCCCGGGTCGACAAGGCCGTCACCAGACAGAAAACCAGGATCAGCGTGTAGAGCACCAATAGAGTAATCCCGCCGACAAATCCAAACTCTTCGGCTAGCGTTGTGAAGATGAAGTCGGTGTGCTTTTCGGGCAAGAAGTTGAGGCGCGATTGCGTGCCTTGCATGAACCCACGCCCGTTCCAGCCACCTGATCCCAAAGCGATTTTAGATTGCGTAATGTGATAGCCCGCGCCCAATGGATCTGTGGACGGGTCCAGAAACGTGTCGATGCGCCGAAACTGGTAGTCTTTGAGCAATTGCCATTCGGTGCCCCGACTGTTGAACACGGTTGCAATCAAGCCGACGACGGCGGCAATGACAGCGGCGAAATAGGCCCAATGGACGCCGGCCAGGAACATCAGTCCTCCGCCTGCGGCCAACAACAGGATCGAAGTGCCAAGGTCTGGTTGACGCAAAACCATGAAGGTTGGGACCAGGATGAGGATAACTGGAATGATGACCCACAGCGGTCGCGATGTTTTGTAAGACGGCAGCCAGTCGTAATAGGCCGCCAGCAGCATGACCAGCGTGATTTTCATCACCTCGGACGGTTGTAGGCGCATGAATCCAAGGTCAATCCAGCGCTGAGCGCCCATTCCGACGGTTCCGAACAGCTCGACAAAAACCAGCAACGCGATCGCGCCGAGATAGGCCAACACAGACATGTTCCGCCAGAACCAGATCGGTACCAATGCGATGATGAACATCACCGCCAGTCCAAGACCAAACCGTTCCATTTGCGGTTCGGCCCATGGCAACCATGATCCGCCAGCTACTGAATACAGCATCAGGAACCCGGCGCAGGCCGCACTGATCAATAGCAGCGTCAGCGGCCAGTTCATGTACAGGAATTTGCGAAACCCGGATGGTGTGGACTTGACCGCATATTCAAGATAGCTCATGCGCGGTCCTTGTCGTCAGGTCGCGCTTTGGGGCGACGATCACCCTCCAACCGTTTTTGTTGCTCCTTGATGCGTTCTCGGTCACCTGCTGGATAGGCTTCGAGCGGAGGTGTTCCTTCGTAGAGCGCCTGCAACATGATATCCCGCGCAACAGGGGCGGCCGCTTTGGAGCCACCGCCGCCATGTTCAACAACCACAGCAACTGCGTATTTAGGGTTGTCATAGGGCGCGAAACTGACGAACAGTGCGTGGTCGCGACGTTCCCATGGCAAATCTTCGTTACGGATCACGCCTGCGGCGCGTTCGGCTTTCGTGATGTTGCGCACCTGGCTGGTGCCGGTTTTGCCCGCCATTCGGAATTCATCGGCGATGATGCGGCTGCGATAGGCCGTGCCCCGGCGGCTATTAGAAACCGAGAACATGGCCTTGCGCACCTGATCGAGGTTGAACCGGTTGATTTCCAGTGGCTCACCCGCGCCGGATGGTTGTTCAATCCCATCGACCGAACGCACCAAACGGGGCGATACTGCCCGTCCGGTTGCGATGCGAGCCGTCATGACCGCCAGTTGCAACGGTGAAGCCAGCATGAACCCCTGACCGATTGAGGCATTTGCGGTGTCGCCGACCAGCCAATCTTCACCGTGTACCCGCCGTTTCCATTCCTGATTTGGGGCTAAGCCCGCTGCGACTGCGGACATGGGGATGTCGTGTTTCACACCCAGACCAAGCTTGCGTGCCATTTCGGATATCTTGTCGATCCCAACGCGCAGAGCAACGTCATAGTAGTAGACATCGCAACTGCGTTTTAGCGAAAGCTCCAGATCGACTGTTCCGTGTCCACCGCGTTTCCAACAGTGGAACCTTCGACTACCAACTTTCAGATAACCGGGGCAATAGACCGTGTTGCTGGGACCAACCACACCTGCCTCAAGTGCGGCCAACGCGGTGACCATCTTGAAGGTCGATCCTGGCGGGTAGGTGCCCTGCACGGTTTTGTTGGCCAGCGGGCGGTACTTGTCTTGCGTCAGCGTCTGATAATCTGCGACCGAGATCCCCCGAACAAAAAGGTTCGGATCAAAACTGGGGGCCGAACTGATGGCCCGGATATCACCTGTTTCGCAATCCAGAACAACAGCCGCTGCGCTTTCGCCAGCCAGCCTGGCCTGTGCGTATTCCTGAAGGTCGGCATCAATCGACAATTGGAGGTCAGCACCCGGTTGACCTTCTTGTCGGTCCAGTTCGCGCATCACGCGGCCTGTGGCGTTTACCTCCACCCGTTTTGCACCGGCTTTACCACGCAATGCGGTTTCCTGTTTGGCTTCCAGTCCGACCTTGCCAATTTGGAAACGGGGAATATGAAGCACCGGCTCGGGGTCGTTGATCTGGCTCAGATCATAATCGCTGACTGGGCCGACATACCCTACGATGTGGGCGAAATCTTCGTAACTGGGGTATTGTCGCGTCAGGCCGACCTCGGGTGTGACACCCGGCAAGGCTGGTGTATTGACGGCGACCTTTGAGATATCTTCCCAGGTCACCTGATCAGCCAGAGTGACCGGCAGGAAGGGGGCTGATCGGCGCATCTCTGTCCGCGCACGGTCGATCTCATCGTCATTCAAAGGTATCAGCTCAGATAGTTTTGCAATCACTTTATCCAAGTCGCCGGCATCTTCGCGCACGATAACGATGCGATAGGATGGCGTGTTTTGACCTATGACCTGCCCGTTCCGGTCATAAATCCGTCCGCGCGTTGGAGGGATCAGACGAATGTTGATACGGTTTTCTTCTGCCAGAAGACGATACTGGTCGGCCTGATCCACCTGCATGAACCGCATGCGCGCGGCCAGCCCACCAATGAAAGCAGCTTGCAACCCGCCCAATATCAGCGCGCGACGCGGCAGACGCTTGTGGGCGAGGCCCTTGGGTTTGGTTTGACGGTTCTTCATGCCCGGGATCCTACCGTACTGGCATCGGCCGCGGAAACGCGCCGCACACCAAACATGCTTTGGCTGAGTAATACAATCGCTGGGTATGCAATAACCGTAAGCACCAATTGGATGGCGACAGGTCCCACAGCAGATTGTTCAACCGAGAAGAGAGACAGAGTAATCCGGTTCGCAAGGAATACCGCAGTGATTACCACACCAACCGATATCCATTCCCCGACGAAGCCCGCGTCCCGCATACCGGGTGCTGCTGAACGCATATAAGACAGGCCAAGCACAACCAGCGCGGCCAATAAACCTGGTGGGCGCTGTAACAACAAATCCGCCAAAAGCATGACTGCCGCTACCAGAAGGGTCGGAACATAATCGGGGCGCCGCACTACCCAGGCAAAGGTGATCGCAATCAGAATATCGGGGAACGGCCAACGATCCGGCTGCGTATCTAGAGGTAGTAGGTGCAAAAACAGGACGAAAACCGCAAGTAGTACGTAAAGTGCGCGCATGCTCCAAAGATGTGAGACGGCTTTATCCATCGCCTGCCTCCTCTGGGGCGAGGGCTGCTTCGGGGCGTTCCGGCCCGACTATGCCCCCGGGGTCACGGATTAACGGCGCCGCATTGTATCGTAGCACGCGTAAAAACTCTAACCGTTCAAAATCAGCCGAAAGGCGCACGCGCAACCGTCCGCCGGGGTCGACAGAAATCTGACCAATTAGCAAACCTGCCGGAAAAACACCGCCATCGCCCGACGTGATCACACGGTCGCCGGGGCGGACAAGTTCGCGGTTCTCCAGAAACTCAACGGCCGGAGCAGGCGTGTTGTCCCCTGCTATCAGTGCCGTTTGTCCCGAAGGTTGAATAGTGGCGGGAATGGCGCTGGACGCATCCGTCACTAAAATGACCCGAGAGGTATCCGAACCGACTCCTGAAATGCGACCTACCAGCCCGATGCCGTCCATCGTGGCCCATCCATCTACGATCCCGTCCCGCTCACCTACATTGAGCACTACAGATTGCCGGAAGGGCGACCCGCTGTCTGCCATCACAACACCGGTGATATAGGTCAGGCGCGGATCCAGGCGCACGTTGTTCAGATCCAGCAGTCTGGCATTCTCTTGCTCCAACTGCAGCGCGGCCTCTTTCCATGCGCGCATCAGGCGCAGCTCGCTGCGCAATTCCTGGTTCTGCTCGCTTAAACGCTGATAGCTTTGGAAATCGCGTACCAGATTGACGGTGGCCGTGACCGGCACCATTGCCCATTCCATCGAAGGGACAACGGTATCCACCACTTGCGCACGGAAGCGTTCGACACGCGGACTATCGATACGCCAAACGACAAAGATTCCCAGCAGGCACAGCACAACGATCCCCAGGAACAAGCGGCGCAAGGGGGTCGTGTAGTCATCGCGCTGTGATCGGTCTTTTGCCACAGGACTCCTTCCCGTGTTGCTCGCGCCCGATATTCTACCCTCGTCTCAGAGGGTGCGCGCCTTAGCTTTCGTAGTCAATCGCGTGGCGCAGTTGTTTTTCGTATTCTAGTGCCTTACCGGTGCCCAAAGCCACACAATTCAGGCTTTCATCGGCAATCGAAACCGCCAGACCGGTCTGCTCGCGCAGAGCCAGATCCAAATCGCCCAGCAAGGCACCGCCGCCTGTTAGCATGACGCCACGGTCCACGATGTCTGCGGCCAGATCGGGCGGCGTAGTCTCCAAGGCGGTCATCACGGCTTCGCAAATCTGCTGGACGGGTTCGGATAGCGCTTCTGCGACCTGAGCCTGGCTGATCTCGATTTCCTTCGGCACGCCGTTCAATAAGTCACGGCCACGAATGTGCATGGACTGACCGCGCCCATCGTCGGGCATGCGGGCGGTTCCGATGGTGGTTTTGATCCGTTCTGCGGTGGATTCACCGACCAGCAGGTTCTGTTGGCGACGCAGATACGAAATGATGGCCTCGTCCATCCGGTCGCCCCCAACGCGAACCGAGCGGGCGTACACGATATCGCCCAGCGACAAGACCGCAACTTCGGTAGTACCGCCACCGATATCGACGACCATGTTCCCGGTCGGATCGGTGATGGGCATACCGGCGCCAATCGCAGCAGCGATAGGCTCAGCGATCAATCCCGCGCGGCGGGCACCAGCGGACAGAACCGACTGACGGATCGCGCGTTTTTCAACAGGCGTTGCGCCATGGGGGACGCAAACAATGATCTTGGGTTTCGAGAATGTAGACCGCTTGTGCACTTTGCGGATGAAGTGCTTGATCATTTCCTCGGCGGTGTCAAAGTCGGCAATGACCCCTTCACGCATCGGGCGGATGGCCTCGATCGAGCCAGGTGTGCGGCCCAGCATCAACTTGGCGTCTTCGCCTACGGCCAGAACTTTCTTCACACCATCCTTGACATGATATGCAACTACAGAAGGTTCAGAAAGGATCACACCGCGCCCTTTGACATATACCAGAGTGTTGGCCGTGCCGAGGTCGATTGCCATGTCCGCTGTGAACAGGCCGCCCAGATTGTCAAAGATCCCCATGTTTCCCCTGATCCTGTCTGTCAGATGTTTTCTACTGCCCGCGACTCGACGGTTCCGGGACGGATGACTTATAGGGTGCCAACTCGCCCGGTAAAAGGGCTGATTCTGCGGTAATCAGCACCTTTTCGCCTCATTGGTAGGGACTTTAGAAGGCAACATGCTCTCATATCAACACATTTACCACGCAGGAAATCTGGCCGATGTCCAAAAGCACACATTACTGGCATGGGCACTGTCCTACCTGACACAAAAAGACAAACCGCTGAGCTATGTTGAAACACATGCCGGGCGCGGCCTGTATCGTCTGGATTCTGACGAGGCGCTGAAGACCGGCGAGGCTGCGGCGGGTATCGAAAGGGTTCAGCGCGAAGACTGGTTCGAAGCAAACCATCCGCTTGCCCGCGCCATCTCTGCCATTCAGGCCCGATTTGGCGAGGCCTATTATCCAGGCTCTCCTGTGATCGCGGCCAATCTGCTTAGGCCGCAAGACAGTTTGCACGTTGCAGAGTTGCATCCGCAGGAGCACGCGGCCTTGGCGCGGGTTCTGACATCAGGAAATGCGAAGGTTTACAAACAAGACGGGTATGAGCTGGCGCAGTCTCTGCTGCCACCTACACCCCGTCGAGGGATGGTTTTAATTGACCCCAGCTATGAGATGAAGTCGGAATACGCCCGATTGCCAGGCATCATCAATAAGCTTCACCGTAAATGGAATGTTGGCGTAATTGCTCTGTGGTATCCGATTTTGACCGACAACCGGCATTTGCAAATGAGTGCTGAACTGGAAAAAATGCACTTGCCCAGAATTTTGCAGCACGAAGTAATGTTCTCAGCAGCGCGGCAGGGGCACAGTATGATCGGGTCCGGGATGTTTGTGGTCAATGCTCCGTTCGGGTTGGACGAAGAAGCGACCCGTTTGTCACGACTGTTTGAGAACCTCTGAACCAAACGCGGGTTTCCAAGGACCTCCCGCCTCGATCGCCCGCATCACACATGCCGTTAACCGAGTTGGGCCCGGCACCGCGCTATTGCACGGTGCCGGGCCTAAAGCCGATAAGCGGTTCGGCGCAGCCGAATTGCTGCGGGTGCGGGAGCGTTGCCCGCCGTTTTGTCAGGTCAGGTCTTTGTAGCTGATTTCGCGCGCGTCAGTGCCTGGGCCCGACTTCTCACGCCGCATGATGAGGCGGTTCAACGCATGTATATACGCTTTGGCCGAGGCCACAACGGTATCCGTGTCAGCAGATTGGCCGGTGGCGATCATGCCATCTTCTTCCAAACGCACCGAAACAGTCGCCTGCGCATCCGTTCCTTCGGTCACCGCATGCACTTGATAGAGCTGCAGATGAGCCTCGTTCGGATAGATTGCCTGAATTGCTTTGAAGGTCGCATCCACCGGGCCGTCGCCATGCTCGGTCGCGATGACATCCTTGCCGACCATCTCTAACTCGACGGTGGATTCAGCCTGTCCACCGGTGCCACAAGTGACTTTCATCGACACCAGCTGAAGGTAGTCATCAGCCTCGTCAAGGGTCATCAACGCGATCAGATCGTCGTCGAACACTTCTTTCTTGCGGTCGGCCAGATCCTTAAACCGGACAAAGATATCCTTGAGCTGGTTATCCCCAAGATCAAAGCCCAGCGTATTCAGCTTGTCGCGTAATGCGGCCCGACCCGAGTGCTTGCCCAAAGGCAGAGATGTGCCTGACAGGCCGATATCTTCAGGGCGCATGATCTCAAAATTCTCACGGTTCTTAAGCATCCCGTCCTGATGAATGCCGCTTTCATGGGCAAAGGCGTTCTTGCCCACGATCGCTTTGTTGAACTGCACGTTGAAGCCCGACACGGTCGCCACCCGGCGCGAGATGTGCATGATCTTGGTGGTATCGATGCCGGTGTTCCATGGCATGATGTCGTTGCGGGTGCGCAGTGCCATTACCACCTCTTCCAACGCAGTGTTGCCGGCACGTTCGCCCAGACCGTTGATCGTGCATTCGATCTGGCGCGCGCCACCGGCCACTGCTGCCAGCGAGTTGGCAGTCGCCATGCCAAGGTCATTGTGGCAATGAGTGGCAAACACAACCTCATCAGCGCCAGGAACCGTTTCGATCAGGCGCTTGATCAAATCGGCCGACTCCATCGGGGCTGTATAGCCCACTGTGTCAGGAATATTGATCGTTGTGGCACCTGCTTTGATCGCGATCTCGATGACTCGGCACAGGTAATCCCACTCGGTTCGTGTCGCGTCCATTGGCGACCACTGCACGTTTTCGCACAGGTTGCGGGCGTGGCTGACCGTATCGTGGATCTTTTGGGCCATTTCGTCCTGTGTCAGATTCGGAATGGCGCGGTGCAGCGGAGAGGTTCCGATGAACGTATGAATACGGTTCTTCTCGGCGTGTTTTACCGCGTCCCAGCAACGTTCGATATCGGCGAAGTTGGCGCGGGCAAGGCCGCAGATGCGGCTGTTCTTCGACCGTTCGGCAATCTCTGAAACGGCCTTGAAGTCACCTTCGGAGGCGATGGGAAACCCAGCTTCGATAATGTCGACGCCCATTTCATCCAGCAGCTCGGCAATCTCAAGCTTTTCGTCATGGGTCATCGTTGCGCCCGGGCTTTGCTCGCCGTCGCGCAAAGTGGTGTCAAAGATCAAGACGCGGTCTTGGTCGGTCACGTTTGTCATGGGGGTCACTTTCTATTCTGTCCTAATGCCTATGGCGCGCGGGCGTCCTCCTCTGAGCGGGCGCGCCGGATGGCACGCTCAGAGGCGGATTAGGATCAGTAGGCCACGCAGGTCGGCACCGCAAAACGCGGCGTCGGCAAAAGGGATATCTGCGCGGTTGATCATGGGGCAGAATGTATACAGAGCCCGCCGAGAATGAAAAGAACCAAATTACAACTGAACACTTTGGAAGTGCTTTCTTTTGCAATGGCATTGATTGGCCGGTGTTGACTGCTAGTTGGGCTGGTATGAAATCTGCACTTATCATCGGCGCGTCCGGCGGCATTGGCACGGCCATTTGTCACCAGCTTGAGGCGCAAGGCACTGCGGTGACCCGCTTGTCGCGGTCTTGCGACGGGTTTGACCTGACAGATCCAGACACGGCGGTGAAGATGTTGGATCAGCTGACAGGACCTTTCGATTTGGTCCTGGTTGCGTCGGGAGCGCTGGAGATCAACGGCGCTGTGCCTGAGAAATCCATGCGGGCGGTTTCGGCGCAGGCAATGATGGACCAATTCGCACTGAACGCAGTTGGGCCTGCCTTGGTACTCAGCCGGGCGCAGCGTTTGCTGCCACGCGATGAGCGCTCGGTGCTTGCGGTGCTTTCAGCCCGGGTCGGATCGATTGGCGACAATCAAATCGGGGGATGGGTCAGCTATCGTGCAGCTAAGGCTGCCGTGAATCAAATCGTCCACACGGCTGCTATCGAGCTAGTGCGGACGCATCAGCACGCTATCTGTGTGGCGTTGCATCCCGGGACTGTGAAAACGGTCTTTACGCAGAAATATCTTGGACGACATCCGGCGGTCGAAGCGGAAGACGCTGCGCGGAACCTTTTGGGCGTGATCGACACACTGACGCCTGCGGATACTGGCGGCTTCTTCGATTGGGCCGGGAAACGCATTCCCTGGTGATGATCTAACCGTCAGAAGGGGTTGCCGCGTCACGATCGTCTTCTGACGCAGCTTCCGGCTCGGTTGCAGGGGTGTTGGGTTCTGCTGAAGATTGGGTCGGGAGGACCCCGTTTTCCCAAACGCCGGTTTCTTCTTGCCCATTGGCGTAACGCATCGTTCCGCTGCCCTGTCGCTTGTTGTCAACAAAGTTGCCTTCGTACACGTCGCCGTTCGAATAGGTGGCTGTTCCGGCACCGGTTATTTTACCTTCGGACCAGTCGCCGGTATATCTAAAACCGTCAGGAGTAGCAATTTCGCCCTGACCGTGTCTCTGACCGTTCAAGAAGTCCCCGGTATAGACTGTGCCGTCAGAATAGGTCGCCTTACCTTTGCCCTGACGCGTGCCTTCGATCCAATCCCCGTCATAGGTCGACCCATTCGCTCGGGTCATAATTCCCTTGCCGTGGCTTTGGGCGTTTTTGAACTGGCCTTTGTAGATCACACCATTGGAATAGGTCGCTGTGCCTTGGCCTTCAATAACCCCGGCGATCCAGTCGCCGTCATAGGTTGATCCATCGGGATAGGTTATACGACCGTTTCCTTCGGCCAGATCTGCCCTGAAATCACCGACATAGACAGACCCGTCAGGATAGCTGACCTCTCCCAGGCCTTCGATCTGGCCCTGGTTCCAGTCACCAGTGTAGATGAAGCCGTCCGTTCCGGTGAAGGTTCCTTTGCCGTGGCGCAGGTCGTCTTCGAAATCGCCTTCATACACATCCCCGTCGGAATAGGTTGTCTTGCCTTTGCCTTGCCTCCGGCCGTTGACCAATTCGCCTTCGTATACGTCACCATTTGGCTGGGTCAGGCGTCCGGTGCCGTTGATCCTGTCCTGCTGCCAGGCGCCGGTGTACGCCATGCCATCAGGCATCGTCAGCGTACCCTGACCGACACGTTGCCCTGCCGCGACCTCGCCTTCGTAAACGCCGCCTTCGGGGTACGTGATCTTGCCCTTGCCTTGTTTGATACCGTCCACCCAATCGCCGTCATAGGCGTGACCATCGGAACTGGTCAGCACCCCCTGGCCATGATGGCGCGCATTTTGAAAGCCGCCTTCATACCGCATCCCGTTCGCATATTGGGCAACGCCAGAGCCATTGATGGCACCGTTGGCCCATTCGCCGTCATAAGTGCTGCCATCGGCATAGATGATCTTGCCTTGCCCTTCGGGCTGTCCTTTAGCGAACGTCCCTTCGTAGACCGAGCCATCCGGATAGCGCGTGACACCTTGCCCCTGAATTTCGCCCTCGACCCACTGGCCCGTGTATTCAAATCCGCTGGGCAGGCGATAGGTTCCGGTTCCGTGGCGCAGGCCATTCTGGAATGTACCTTCATAGACGCCGCCGACCTCGTCATCCTTAACGATGACTGTCCCGTCTTGCGCGAAAGCAGTGGTCGCCGCCAAAGTCAAAATCCCAGCGGCAATCGAGTTGCGGATCAGTTTCATTTTTGTTCCTGCCTGCCCAGTCATCACTGTGTGCTTCCTTTTGCGCAAAACTAGGGTACCGCCGAGGGCAGAGCAACGGCTTTTGCCGCATTGGCCTTTCACTCGCGGTGCGATCTGCTAAATGGCAATAGGACTGACGAGGACAAGAGGGCAGGATGGCTGACCGTTTCCGCATCACTCTAGCGCAGCTCAACCCTGTTGTAGGGGATATCGAGGGCAACGCGGCCAAGGCATTCTTGGCATGGGAACAGGCGCGCGCGGCGGGTGCCGATCTTGTCGCGCTGCCCGAGATGTTCATCACCGGGTACAACACCCAGGATCTGGTTATGAAGCCGGTGTTTCACCGGGCGGCGATGGACGCGATCGAAGCGTTGGCCAAGCGCTGTGCCGATGGGCCAACGATGGCGATTGGTGGGCCGTGGGTTGAAGATGACAGCCTGTACAATGCCTATCTGATCCTCAAGGGCGGGCGGGTTGCCAGCAAGGTGTTGAAGCATCATCTGCCGAATGAAACTGTGTTCGACGAGGTGCGGCTCTATGATGCCGGTCCACTTGGTGGGCCATATTCTGTGGGGAATTCCCGAATTGGCAGCCCAATCTGCGAAGATGGCTGGCACCCAGATGTAGCAGAAACCTTGGAAGAGACCGGGGCCGAGTTCCTGTTGATCCCCAACGGATCACCCTATTTTCGGGACAAGTATGATGTGCGGCTAAATCATATGGTTGCGCGTGTGGTCGAGACCGGATTGCCGGTAATCTACCTGAATATGGTGGGTGGGCAGGACGATCAGGTCTTTGATGGGGCGACATTTGGGATAAACCCGGGTGGTGCGCTTGCCTTCCGGATGCCGGTCTTTGACGAAGCCATAACAGAAGTAGATCTTGAACGCAGTGAAGAGGGCTGGCGGATCGTGCCGTCCGATATTGTGCCGCAACCGGACGCGTTGGAGCAAGACTACCGCGCGATGGTGCAGTCGCTACGGGACTACATGGGTAAGACCGGGTTCAAAAAGGCATTGCTTGGCCTTTCGGGTGGTGTCGATTCCGCCTTGGTCGCTGCAATTGCAGTGGATGCTATCGGGGCTGAAAACGTTCGCTGTGTGATGTTGCCATCCGAGTACACAAGCCAGGCGTCGCTGGACGATGCCGAGGTCGTCGCCAAGGCGCTGGGCGTGCAGTATGACTTTGTGCCGATCTCGAACAGTCGCGCAGCTGTGACCGAAACTTTGGCGCCTTTGTTTGCCGGCCATGACGCAGATATTACCGAGGAAAACATCCAGTCGCGCTTGCGCGGTTTGATGTTGATGGCGATCTCGAACAAGTTTGGCGAAATGTTGCTGACCACCGGGAATAAATCCGAGGTTGCGGTTGGGTATGCCACTATCTATGGCGATATGAATGGTGGCTACAATCCGATCAAGGACCTGTACAAGACCCGTGTGTTCGAAACCTGCCGCTGGCGCAACGGCCATCACCGTAACTGGATGAGGGGACCCGAGGGTGAGGTCATTCGTCCGTCGGTTATCGACAAGCCGCCAAGTGCGGAGCTGCGTGAAGACCAAAAAGACAGCGACAGCCTGCCGGACTATCCGGTTCTTGATGGAATTCTGGAAATTCTTGTTGATCAGGATGGTTCGGTCGCCGATTGCGTTGCCGCAGGTTTTGACAAAACCGATGCCCGTCGCGTCGAACATCTGATCTATATCAGTGAGTACAAGCGGTTTCAGTCAGCGCCCGGCACGCGACTGACCAGTCGCGCGTTTTGGTTGGACCGACGCTATCCGATCGTGAATCGCTGGCGTGATCGCAATTGAGGCACTTTTGTTTGTTTCGAATTTGAAGACAGTTCACCGATCAATCATCCAACTGTATCGGCAAGTGCCTGAAATTATGCCGATAAACAGGGTCCGAGGACTCGTAAGGCTTGTTTTGCCGACATGTTTCTGCCACATTTGTGCTTGAAATTTGCCCAATGTGGGGCGGATGCGACGCATTCCTGTTGAGTTCTCAGGGTTCTGACAAACGGTTTTTGTTCGAGTGTGACGCATCCGGTGTTGGTTGTCTGAGTTAATGGTTTGGTGGTAAAATGCACGAGGAATATGATCAGTCTCTTCACTCGCCTTTGAGATGGCGGACGATGGAATCTCCGGCCCAAGAGCTGGATGAGGACAAGCTGGACGCGGACATCGCTGATCTTATTGGCGCTCAAATGTCCGAAGAAGAGAAGTCTGAAGCGTTGGTTCGTCCGGAATTTCCCTCTCTCATACCGCAGGAAGATGTAGCGGCGCACGACGCCGAGAAGGCAACCGGGTTGTCTGGGACGCTACGTCAGAAATGGGCTGAGCTGTCTGGCGCTGCGTAAAAAGCGCTGACTGAGACTGGTACCAGTCGCCGTATTGCGGCGATCAAAGAGGTCAAATCACTATAAACACTGTTGGGCTCTGGTCGTTTGGCCGAGAAGAAATGTCCCTGCGCTTATTTGCGCAGGGATTCATTTGACTGAAATCCGACCGATCACGACTTTAGAACCGGTTCTGGCCTGGCGTTTCAGCGGGCACTAGCCCATCATCTGATAACTGACGGGCACGAAGCGGAACCCGTCGCCGCGGCTTTCTACATAACCAGCAGCTGGGAATGGCATGTGATAGCCGATCATGGGCACCTTGTCGGCTGCGAGCAGGCCCAGAACACTGCGCCGTGACTCTGTGGCTGCCGCTTTGTCCATATCAAAACGGACCTCCCACTCCGGATGGGCAAAAGACCAGACGTAGTGGTTGGCCAAATCTGCGATCAGGATAAGGCGCTGACCGTTGCTTTCCAGATGATACACCATGTGACCTGGTGTGTGTCCAAACGCGGCCATTGCGGTGACACCAGAAACCACATCGCCGCCATCTTCGATGAACGTCATCTTTTCAGCCAGCGGAGTCACCTTTGCTGCAACCAGATCGCCTACACGGTTGCCTGCCTCCTGAGCGGCCCAGAAATCATATTCGGATGCTGCGGTGATGTAACGGGCGTTTGGGAAGGTCGGCGCGTCATCAGTGGTCATGCCGCCGATATGGTCGGGATGCATATGGGTCAGGACCACAATGTCGATCTGATCCGGGGTGACACCTGCATCCGCCAGCGCAGCTTGTATGCCACCCTGTCCAAGTCCGGTGTCGAACAAAACCATCTCGGCGCCGGTGTTGACCAGTGTCGGTGTAAAGAAGAACTGAGCCACGTCAGGCGAGATGAAATTGTCCGCTGACACTTTGGCAAAGTCTTCGTCCGACGCGCCACCACCGAAAATCTCCTGAGCGCCGTCGCGTGGGAGGCTACCATCCAAAAGTGTTGTGACGGTGAAATCGCCCATTTGGAAGGACTTTGCGATTGTTGAGTTTGCTTTGCTGTCGGATCCTGCGGCGAAAACAGGTGCCGCTGCGGATGCGAATGGTAAGGCTGCTGCGGCTCCCAACGCCGCTCGGCGTGTCAAATTTATAGTCATTTCTACTTCTCCCTGTCTGAGCACCATGGAAAGAATTAGGTCAGCGTAAGACCCTGACCACATTATACCCGCATTAGATGGGCTGTCTGGATGAACATTACGTGTTAAATTTTGTTCATGGTACAATCTCCGAACAAGACAATGCCAACGGATCAAAGCGTCGACAGCTTTCTGTCGGCCGTTCAACCACAAGCCAAAGCCGAGGATGCGCAAGTACTGGATGCGCTGTTCCGCAAAACGACCGGGTTTGAGCCGGTCTTGTGGGGCCCGTCAATCGTTGGGTATGGCCGATATCACTATAGATATAAATCCGGGCGCGAGGGGGTGCATCTCGCCACTGGGTTCTCTCCGCGCAAGGCTGCGCATTCCATCTATATCATGCCGGGCTATGCCGACTTCAATCATATTCTGTCGAGGTTGGGAAAGCACAAACACGGCAAGTCATGCATGTATGTAAACAAGCTGGCAGATATCGATCTTGACGTCCTGTCCGAGCTGATCCGGGCCGGGTTGGAGGATTTGGCGCAGAAGTGGTCGGTTGAGCCGACCTGACGGCTTCGGCTGGACAAAACCATGTCCATGTGACAAGAGCCGCGCCAACAGGAGACTCCCATGACCACCACCCGTTTTGCCCCGTCACCCACCGGTTACATCCATGTGGGCAACCTGCGCACCGCCCTGATGAATTACCTGATCGCCAGAAAGGCAGGTGGTACATTCATCCTGCGCATCGACGACACCGATCCAGAGCGGTCGAAAGAAGAATATGTCGATGCCATCAAGCAGGACATGGAATGGTTGGGCTTGCACTGGGATCGGGTCGAGCGTCAGTCGGAACGTCTGGACCGTTATGCAGAAGCCGCTGACAAGCTGCGCAAGATGGGTCGCTTCTACGAGGCGTTTGAGACGCCCACCGAACTGGACCTGAAGCGCAAGAAGCAGCTGAACATGGGTAAGCCGCCGGTTTACGATCGCGCCGCTCTGAACCTGTCGGACGCCGAAAAAGAGTCGCTGCGGGCCGAGCGTGGCAATGGCGTGTGGCGCTTCAAACTGGATCACGAACGGATCGAATGGAATGACGGCATTCTGGGCGACATCTCGATCGATGCCGCGTCGGTGTCCGATCCGGTTCTGATCCGCGGGGACGGTCAGGTTCTCTATACGATTGCTTCGGTGGTGGATGATACCGAAATGGGCGTGACGGATGTGGTGCGCGGCTCGGACCATGTGACCAACACGGCGACACAGATTCAGATCATCAAGGCACTTGGCGGACAATGCCCGCGCTTTGCCCACCACTCGCTGCTGACCGGTCCGCAGGGTGAGGCGTTGTCGAAACGGCTAGGCACGCTGGCTTTGCGTGACCTGCGCGAACGGGGTGTGCAGCCGATGGCTTTGTTGACTCTGATGGCGCGTCTGGGCTCGTCCGATCCAGTCGAGCTGCGGTCCGATATGGCTGAATTGATCGACGGGTTCGACGTCGCACGATTTGGATCGGCACCAACCAAATTCGACGTTCAAGACCTTTTCCCGCTGACCGCAAAGCACCTGCAGTCGCTACCGTTATCCGACGTTAAGGACGCCGTTGCCGGCGCTGGTGTTCCTGCAGATCTGGCTGAGCCGTTTTGGGCAATGGCACGCGAGAACATCACCACTCTGAGCGACCTCAAGGGCTGGTGGGAGTTATGCCGGGACGGTGCAGAACCTATGATCGCCGATGAGGACAGAGACTTTATCGCCGAAGCCATAGCGCTTTTGCCCGAAGGGCCTTTCGATGGTGACACCTGGGCTGTTTGGACCCAAGCGGTGAAAGAAGCGACTGGGCGCAAAGGCAAGAGCTTGTTCATGCCGTTACGCAAAGCGTTGACCGGCATGGAACGAGGCCCAGAGATGGCGACTTTATTACCGTTGCTGCAGGTGATCCGGGCGCGCGGGTAAGCTTAGATTAAACCGTAGAATTGAACATTAAGCCGGGCTGCAAAGCCCGGTCTTTTTTAGTTTATGCGGGTTGCACTATCTTTGCGGAAACGCGCTGTAGTCGGCTGTCTACAAAATCGGTTTCGACGCGTTTCAGCTGTTGATGGCGCGGGTAGCGTGGCTCGGCACGGTCGTTCAAGACCGGGGCTTCCCATCCGTCCGTCGTGGCAAAGAACCGGTCAGCGCCGTCCGAACCAAAAGCGCGCAGATATCCTTGTACGACGACGTCAATATAGCTCAGCAACAGCGGATGATGGTTTGGTGCATCGTTTTCACGATCTCTTGGTACCGCGTAGACAGCGATGTCAACATCGCGTGTCAGCGGGTGCGATATGGACTGCGTTGCCGGAACACGGTCATAGGCCCATTCGCGTTCATCCAAAGCCGCCCAGTCATCGCCCGGGACATGGGCAATCATGCCATCGATCTCGGAAGCCGCATCTGGGATCGCGGTCAGGAAAGCCACTGGACGCAGGTCAGTATGGCGCCATACACGCCGCCAACCCTTCAGTGTTGCAGGCCGGGGATCCGGAAAATCATGCGTGGCCAGGTTCACGAGGCTGCCGTAGCCAAAGAAATAGGGGTCAGCCATTTGGGTGGCGTCCTTTCAGAAGATTGATGTATGTCAAACCGCTTTTTTACCGAACATGCAATGTTGCTGCATCAAGAATGTAGGGAGGCCAATATGCGGATTACCAAACGGACGAATATAGCTGTACGTCTGCTGATGTATTGTGCAGCGCATCTGGACCGGCTGGTGACGAAAGCCGAGATTGCCGAAGCGTGCAACATCTCGGAAAATCATCTGGCACAGGTGATCAATCAATTGAGCCAATTGGACTATCTGAGCACGCAACGCGGTCGCAAAGGCGGAATGTCACTGGCGCGCCCAGCGGACGAGATCCGTATCGGTGCGGTTTTTCGGGACGTCGAAGGATCTTTGCCGATTGTCGAGTGCTTTGCCGATGCGGACAACACCTGCCCATTGACTGACGCGTGTCGTCTGCGCGTGGCGCTGCAGGATGCTGCTGAGGTGTTTTATGCTTCGTTAGATGATATCACGTTGGACGCGTTGGTGTGTAACAATGACCCCTTGCTGAGAATTCTGCAGCCAGTTGCTTGCGGACGCTGACATCAATCGCTGGCACGTAGGATGCGAGCGGGCCGCACGGACAGGGGACGCAGCGCAAACGCAAGACCTGCACCCAGAGTGACGATAATCCCCGCGAACACGATGCCCAAAGCCGATGACCAAATGATCGAGAAACTTGTGTCGAAAATGTAAGTGGCAACGGCCCAGCCACCTAGGATGCCAGTGAGTAAGGCGACGCAGCCGGCCGCTGCCCCTAGGAGGATGGCGCGCAGGGCAAAGCTAAACAGAATCCTGGGCCGGTCAGCACCAAGCGTTTTCAGAACAGCGGCTTCATATCTTCGCGCGGGCTCCCCTGCTGCTGCGGCTCCGATCAGAACCAGGAAACCTGTAAGCAATGAAACACCAGCTCCGTACGAGGTCGCAGCGGCCAGCCCGGCCAACAGACCGGACACGCGATCAATTGCATCCCTGACCCGAATGGCCGTGATGTTGGGATATTGGTCTGCCAGGTCTCGCAATATTGCGGCTTCAGCCTGTTCCTCGGCATACACTGTCGCAATGAAGCTGTGGGGTGCGCCTGCCAGTGCGGACGGGTTCGTCGACATAATGAACCCCATACCTGCGGTCGAAAAATCAACCTCGCGGAACGAGGTCAGTTCGGCTATGATATCGCGCCCCAGAATGTTGATTGTCAGTTTGTCCCCAAGCTTCAATCCCATTTCTTCGCCTTCTTCAGCGGCAAAGCTGACTTGCGGCGTGCCGGAATAGTCTTCGGACCACCATTCGCCGGCGGTGATCCGTGCGTTCTCGGGTGGTTGATTGGAATAGGTGAGACCACGATCGCCCTCTACCACCCAGTGATCTCCGGCCACTTCTCGTGCAGGGCGTCCGTTGATCTGTGAAAGGATGCCGCGCAGCATTGGCGCACTTTCGATACGGCTAACATCCGGGTCGTTTTCAAGGCGCTCGTTAAATCCTGGCATTTGATCCTTTTGGATGTCGACGAAGAAATACGAGGGCGCGACATCCGGGAGGTTTCCCGAAATGGCATTGCGTAAGGTGCCATCGATTTGCCCCACCGCTGCGAGAACTGATAGGCCGAGACCCAACGACAGAACAACGGAACCTGCGCCTTCTCGCGGGTCGGAAATCGCGGATAACGCCCAGCGAAGGGCCGGCCGACCACGCGCCAAGGGCGCCCCGGTGCGCGCTATCCAGCGGATCGCGAACGCGGACAGAGACAGTAACAGCAGAGCGCCTACCAGACCGCCGCTGGTCCAAAGTGTGAGCCATGTGGACCCGCTGAACCAGGACGCGGAGGCGATCAGCAGGGCGAGACCCAGCGCAGTTGCCAGCACGTAGATGGCCCGCGGAAGACGGTTGGCGGATGTCAAAGCATCGCGAAACAGCGTGGCGGCCCGCACTTCTTCGGTGCGCGCGAGGGGCCAGAGTGTGAACAAAAACGCCGTTAAGAACCCATACAAGGCAGCTTCGGCCAGGGGTTGCGGATAAAGTGAAAAGACGGCGGGAATGGGCAGGCGGCTTTCGATAACAGGCGCCATCAACAAGGGTGCCAACCCGCCCAGAGACACACCAATCGCGATGCCGATCCCAGACAACAAACCGATCTGGATCATGTAGGTTTGGAAAATAGTTGCCCGGTCGGCCCCCAATGTGCGCAAAGTGGCGATTGTTTCGGTCTTCTGGGACAGATAGGCCCGGACAGCTGCAGAAACGCCGATGCCGCCAACGGCCAGCCCCGACAGTCCGACCAACACCAGAAACGAACTGAGCCGCGCGACGAATTCGGAAATGCCCGGCGCACCGTTGCGCGCATCGGTCCATCGCATACCAGTGCCGTCAAATATCTGGTCAGCTTCAATTGAGAGATCCGCCAAGGCGATATCAGACGGCAGATCCAGTCGGTATTTTGTCGAAAACAAAGTGCCGGGCTCTAGCAGGCCCGAGGTACGTAGGTCTTCAGTGCGCACCAGTGTTCTTGGACCCAATCCAAAGCCATCTGCTGCACCGTCCGGTTCCGTCTCTAACGAAGCCATGAGCACAAAATCCTGCGTGCCCAACGCGAAAAGGTCCCCGACCGAAAGGCCGAGGCGATCTATCAGTGCCGGATCCATGACTGCGCCCGGTAGCTCAGCGGAGCCATCCAATGCTGTTACCAACGGGATGTCAGGTTTTAACAACACAGATCCCAGCAAAGGATAGGCATCATCTACGGATTTTACCTGTGTCAGCGCTCGCTCAGGTCCTGCATCGCGTGGTGCGACCGCCATGGAACGGAAATCGACAACCTCGGAAACCTCTTGTGCAGACTGGTCCATCCAGGCGCGTTCTTCGTCGTTGGCAAAACGGTAGGTGAATTCCAGCTGGGCATCGCCGCCGAGCAGTGCCGCCCCTTCTTGCGTCAGACCCGCCTGAATTGCGTGTCGAACCGAACCGACGGCCGCAATCGCAGCAACACCGAGGGCCAGACAGGCCAGAAAGATGCGAAAACCACGCAGGCCGCCTCGTAGCTCGCGTCGGGCTAGTCGCCCGGCCAGCCGCATGCTCATTCCGCTGCCTCTTGCTTGGCCTTCTCTTCGACTCTGCCGTCTCTCAATCGAACAACGCGGTCACATCTTTCGGCCAGCGTATGGCTATGTGTAACCAGCACCAAGGTGGCCCCATGTTTGTCGCGCAGCCCGAACAGGAGATCGACGATGGCAGCACCATTTGTTTCGTCAAGGTTTCCAGTGGGTTCATCGGCCAAAAGGATTTGTGGACGCGGGGCGGATGCCCGCGCCAATGCAACGCGCTGCTGCTCGCCACCCGAAAGTTGGGCGGGGTAGTGATCGCGCCGATGCGACAGTCCTACGGCTTCCAACTCGGCCTCGGCGCGGGCGAATGCATCGCTGTGGCCCGCCAGTTCCAGCGGGGTAGCCACATTTTCCAGTGCCGTCATGGTAGGGATCAGGTGGAAGTTTTGGAACACCACACCCATGGAGTCGCGCCGAAACCGGGCCAATGTATCTTCGTCCATGCCAGTCAGATCTTGACCCAAAGCAATCACGCTGCCGCCGGTGGCTTGTTCTAATCCGCCCATCAGCATCAGCAACGAGGATTTGCCGGAACCAGACGGTCCGACCAATCCAAGTGTTTCGCCCTGTACAACAGACAAGCTAACGTCATGCAGAATATTCACGCGACCGGCATTGCCTTCCAGCGACAATGCGGCATTTTGGAGTTCAAGAACTGATGTTGCCATGGGTCTTTCCAAAGGGGAGCAATTATTTGGGATATGGAGCAGTTATAGAATTGCGCAAGGCTTTGATGTCCGGGCTGTTTATGTGCTGCGGTTTTATGGCCACAGCCGAGCCTGTTGTGATCGCCGCTTTAGGAGATTCCCTGACGCAAGGCTATGGGCTGATTGAGGAGGATGGATTTGTCCCTCAACTCGAACGTTGGCTGCAAGAGCAGGGCGCAGAGGTCCGTGTGATCAACGCTGGCGTATCGGGCGACACGACGGCGGGGGGCGCGTCGCGTGTTGAATGGACACTGACACCCGATGTGGACGGGATGATCGTCGCGCTGGGTGGCAATGATCTGTTGCGGGGCATCGACCCAGAGGTGTCACGAGGCAATCTCGAAACCATTTTGAAGGTGGCGCAGGCTGAGGATGTTGGAGTTTTGCTGGTTGGGATGCAGGCGCCAGGAAACTACGGTGCCGAGTATAAGCAAAGTTTTGATGCCATGTATCCGGAGTTGGCGCAGGCATATCAAACCCAATACGCGAACAGCTTTTTTGACGGCTTGGCCGCGGACGGAGATCCGAGCGCGGTTGGTCAGTTCATGCAGGCGGACGGCATTCACCCCAATGCCAAAGGGGTCTCTCGGATTGTCGAAACGCTTGGGCCCTTCGTATTGGATCTTGCCAACGAGGTTGCCAAACAGGAGTGAGCAATGCCCGGGCGGTTTTTTCTGATACGGCCAATGACCGAGATCGCGACGGTTCTGGGTGTTTCGAATACAGCCCCGGGCCAGTCAGCCCGTAATAACATTCAGCCGGGGCAGGAAATGGTTGTGCTGACCACCCGCGGGTTGGTGTCCATGCGGTGGGGCATGATCCCGGTGGGGCGTGTCAACGCTCGCGGACGACCAGTCATGGAAACCATCATCAACGCGCGGTCAGAAACTGTATTTGACAAAGCCGCGTTCGAAGGGGTCGGTCGGGCAGTTGTCCCGGTGGATGGCTGGTATGAGTGGACCGGAGAAAAGCGCCTAAAAACGGCGTGGCGCATTGCTTCAAAGGATGGGGCACCGTTGTTTTTTGCCGCGATCACTGATCGGTGGCAGGCGCCCGGTGGCCTGCATGTTGACCAATTCGCGGCTGTGACATGCGAACCAAATGCCGATTTAGAGCCGATCCACCACCGAATGGGCGTGTTACTGGATTTGGCAGGGGTGCAGCTATGGCTTTCCGCGCCCGAAGAGCAAGCTAAGGAATTGGCGCAACCCTGGCCAAATGGATTGCTGCACATCGAGCAGGCAACAGATGTGGATTGGACCGCACCCTGACGATGCGGTCAGACGACAGTGACAACCGTTCCGATGGGAACCCTGTTGTATAGATCGACGACATGCTCGTTCAGCATCCGAATGCATCCGTTGGACGCAGCCCGTCCGATTGTCTGCGGCTGAGTTGTTCCGTGAATGCGAAAATAGGTATCGACCCCGTTTTGGAACAAATACAATGCCCGGGCGCCCAAAGGGTTGCCATTGCCTCCGGGCTGAACATAGTCGTTGTCCTTGAATTTCGCGTAAGCGACCGGGTCGCGTTCGATCATTTCATTCGTAGGTCGCCAGGTTGGCCATTCTTTTTTTACATCGATTGTGGCCATGCCGGTGAATTCCAGCCCGGCTTTGCCGACGCCGCACCCATAACGGATCGCCTTACGGGGTTCTGTCACGAAATAAAGATAAAACGAGCGTGGAACGACCAGTAGCTGACCGGGCAGGAACTGCTTTTTGACCCGGACAAATTGCGGTGCCGGGTCATATTCCACCGCTTTTTTCGCCACAGCGAGGCCAGGTATTAAGCTGGCGGCGGCCGTTGACGCAAGAAATACGCGACGCGTGAACATGATGGTCCTCACAAAATTGCCAAATAAATCATTGCCGTAGTTTGAGAATGATAGCCTATCTGGTCAATTGCAGGGCAAGGATAACCGAAAAGTGATGTATTCCGCGGGCCACACTGACGGCCGCGAGGAGTTATGTCTCCGAAGAAAAAGGGCGAGGAAAAACCTCACCCTTTCAAAAGCTTAGACAAGCTGGATGTCGTCGGCGCTTTCGCGACCGTCACGACCAGCGCGCAGCTCGTATGTGACTTTCTGGTTGTCGGCGAGACCGGTAAGGCCCGAACGTTCGACGGACGAGATGTGCACAAACACGTCTTTGCCACCATCTTCAGGTGCGATAAAGCCGAAGCCTTTTGTGGTATTGAACCATTTTACGGTGCCTGTAGGCATTCCGAAATCTCCTATAAGTGCTACCCACGGTGTTGCGGCAGCCCGGCGTCGTTGTCTGTATCGATAGACTGAGCGCCGGAATCGGAGACAGTAGGTCGAATAGAAAAACGTAAGCGCCCTTGATATGGCATTGAGAACTGCGTGTGACAAGGTAATTTGTGCGGTTTGTACAAGGGTTTGAGGGCCAATCGTTGGTTTTGCACAAGAATCCGCCGACGCAATCTGCCGTGAATCTAAGTGTCATAAAGATACTGAATTGCGACAGTTTGAGGCTGTGGATTGCAATTCAGACGACGGTTTTGCGAGCTATGGATCGTGCGTCATGCCAGGATCAGTTTTTGTATCTGCAGAGAACGAGGATACGATAGCGAGGTCTTTTTCAATCGACATGTTGGAGGAACTCTTATGCCCGTCCCGCAGATTGTAACCGTCATCGGATATTTTTTGGTACCTGCCGCGAATGCCGCTGCCTTTCGCAAGAACTGTGCCGAGATGATTGACCTGCGAAAGAAAGAGACCGGCCATTTGGCCTCCGCCTATAGTTTCGGGGCCGATGGCACGGCGGTGTCCCGTGAGGACTACGACAGCGCTCATGCGGTGATCCGGCATATGGAGGTGGGCAGCCACATCTTTGAAAGCACGCAGGCACTGGTGGAGACCACCGGGGTCGAGTTGAATGGACCCGAGGCCGAGCTTGAGAAGCTGCGCGATCTGTTCGGCGGGATGTCTCCGCGGGTTTATGTGACGGAGTTTGGGTTTCGGGGGTAGAAACGCGCTTTCCACTTTTTTTGGATCTGGTGCGAGTTTGGCGCGAAAGGCCCAGTGCTAAGCTAGATCTGCTGCTCCATTTGTTGCTTCAGTAGATTGCGGGCGTATTTGATGCGCTCGGCACTGTTGCGAACATACGCTTGGTAACGGAATCGCAGCAATTGCCGGAGCCCTGCGATTATGGCGACATAGGCGAAAACCCCGAACCAAAGGCCTTCGATAGAAATATCACCTGCCACCATGCCTATTGTCAGGACGACAACGGAAAACAGGAAATAGTAGTAAAGTATGATCAACGTCCAGCCGAAAGGCGTGCGGGGAACGGGCAAGAAAACCGCGCGCCTGATTGGTTTGAGCCTGCCCCATTCGATTGGTGTACCCGCACTTGCGCCCAGAACCTCCTCATCATGTCCACCAGCCCCAAATTCGGCGACCAGTTCAGCGGAAATGTCGTTCAACTGGGCGGATAGGTTGGTCCGGATTTCGGGCGAAAGATTGGAATTATCCATCAGGCCGTTGACGATTATCAGCCGTTTTTCCTGTGCTTCCAATCGTCTGATCTTGCCTGAAATCCCAAGCCTTTCGCCGACAAAGGCGACCAGACCTGCGGCAAGCGGACCAAAAAACGCGATCGCCAAAAAATCTCGGGTCGTCTCATTATTGAGCCAGTTCAAAAGAGTTGCAGTGTCTTCCATGTCGCACCGAACTTGTGTTGAAATCTGAATATCAAATGCAGACAAGATACCACTTTTGGCTAATAAAACATAGCGCTTGGACTGTAAGGAGAGGATAGCGGCGGTAGGGCAGTACACTAGGAACAAGCACGATTACCGCAATCACAAGCATATTGTTGGCGGTGAGCGCTATCCCACCGCAGGTGGCGAAACGTCCAGTGGGCGTTTCGAGGTGCGAACGCGCGGATCCCCGGTCAAGCATGGGTTGGCCAAGCACTCGACCGATTGGTTGCATTCGGAGAGCTGAAGCACAGGGAATTCCACCCATTGTATGAAGTGTAGGGTTGAACGGAAATTGGGACTAATACGAGCGAGCATCAATCCTGCGATTCGATATCTGCGTTTATGGTCTCGTCGATTCTTAGAATTACACGATCACCCCAAAAGGTAATTTTGCTTACCGAGCCCAATTCCAACTCGTACCAGCATTCTTTCTGTTTGATGCCGGGAGCATCGAACGCAATTCCTCGCAAACTTATACGATTTCGGCTACGCTTGACAGTTTCCACGATCCAATTCTCGGTTCGTTCGTTGGCCTCAAATTGAATTTTGGTCGGTGAGGACGGCACCAGACGAAGCGAGTAGCTGTAATTGCCCACTGCGAACTTAATCGATCTTTCACGCTCCAAACATGGGACATCTTCGGGTATTCGTTCCCAACTAAATGGCATGCCTCACCGCGCAAACTTCTTATGCTTCAACCGTTTGGGCTCCAGCGCGTCCGGCCCCAGACGGCGTTTTTTGTCCTCTTCGTAATCCTCGAAGTTGCCTTCGAACCACTCCACGTGCGCGTCGCCCTCGAAGGCCAGAATATGCGTGCAGATCCGGTCGAGGAAGAAGCGGTCGTGTGAGATGACGACGGCGCAGCCGGCGAAATCGACCAGGGCGTCTTCCAGCGCGCGCAGGGTTTCGACGTCCAGATCGTTGGTCGGTTCGTCGAGCAGCAGGACGTTGCCGCCCTCTTTCAGCAGGCGGGCCATGTGGACGCGGTTGCGCTCACCACCCGATAGCAGTGAGACCTTTTTCTGCTGGTCGCCGCCCTTGAAGTTGAAGGACGAGCAGTAGGCGCGGGAATTGACCTGCGCGTCGCCCAGCTGAATGATCTCGGCGCCGCCGGTGATCGCTTCCCACACGGTGTCGTTGTCCTTGAGGTCGTCGCGGGACTGGTCGACATAGGACAGTTCGACCGTGTCGCCCAGCAAGATGGTGCCTGCGTCGGGCTGTTCCTGACCGGTGAGCATCTTGAACAGGGTTGATTTACCGGCGCCGTTTGGGCCGATGACGCCGACGATGCCGCCGGGGGGCAGGGCGAAATCCAGCCCTTCGATCAGTTGCTTGTCACCCATGTGTTTGGCCAGACCCTCAACCTCGATCACCTTGCCGCCAAGGCGCTTGCCGTTGGGGATGACGATCTGGGCGCGGGTCAGCTTTTCGCGCTCGGACTGTTCGGCCAACTCATTATAGGCGTTGATCCGGGCCTTGGATTTGGCCTGACGGGCCTTTTGACCCTGACGCATCCAATCCAGTTCGCGCTGCAGGGTCTTCTGCTTGGACTTGTCCTCGCGCGCTTCCTGCTCCAGCCGTTTGGCCTTTTGTTCCAGCCACGCGGAATAGTTGCCCTCGTAGGGCAGGCCGCGGCCGCGGTCGAGTTCGAGAATCCAGCCGGTGATGCTGTCCAGAAAATAACGGTCGTGGGTGACGATCAGGATGGTGCCCTTGTAGTCGATCAGGTGCTGCTGCAGCCAGGCGATGGTTTCGGCGTCCAGGTGGTTGGTCGGTTCATCCAGCAACAGCATGTCTGGCGCTTCGAGCAGCAGTTTGCATAGCGCGACGCGGCGTTTTTCACCGCCCGACAGGTTGGCGATGTTGGCATCGTCAGCGGGGCAGCGCAGCGCCTCCATACTGACGTCGATCTGGCTGTCGAGGTCCCAGAGGTTCTGGCTATCGATCTCGTCCTGCAGCTTGGCCATCTCATCAGCGGTTTCGTCGCTGTAGTTCATCGCCAGTTCGTTATACCGGTCGAGGATCGCCTTTTTTTCGGCCACGCCCAGCATGACGTTTTCACGAACGCTGAGGGTTTCATCCAGTTTCGGTTCCTGCGGCAGATAGCCGACCTTGGCACCCTCGGCGGCCCAAGCCTCACCCGTAAAGTCCTTGTCGAGCCCCGCCATGATCTTCATGAGCGTCGATTTACCGGCGCCGTTGACGCCGACGACACCGATTTTCACGCCGGGCAGAAAGCTCAGGTGGATGTTTTCAAAGCACTTCTTGCCACCTGGATAGGTCTTTGAGACACCTTGCATGTGGTAGACATATTGATAGGCGGCCATGTCGCGTCCTCTGGGTCGGGGAAATCAGGTTGGGCGGGGTGATAGCGGATGGTTCGATTGGGGGCAATGGATAGGATCGTCGAAGGCGTCGGTGGACTACGAGATTGAGATTGGGTAGTTCAAGCGTGGATCATTTGGCTGCAGGATTAGGTGTACGGTTTGAGCAACTCTATTGGATTAACCGAGTCCGCCGGATATCTTTTGTGGTTCGGATTGTTTTGCTTTTCGATGTTTTGTCTGCGGAAACTCCACCGGGACGCCGCGCGGGCACGCTCGGAAATCTACAACGAACCAATCCGACGCATTGACCGATTGATGCCACCTGCTCCCGCGCACAAGGCGGAAGTCAGACCGGAAGATATTCGCTATCGGTGGTATTGGAGCAAGGCATTTTGGAGAACAAATATCGATGTTGGGTTGGCCTGAGGCCTGATGTACGCAATTAAGAAACTGGTGATTTAGGTGGCCTTGAAAGATCTCATAGCTGGTTGGACGCAGCCGGGGCGTGTCGAATGGATCGGTCTGCGGCCTGAGCGTCGTGCGGAGATGGTCGCGGTTAAGGAAGGCATGATCTCCACCAATGGGCTTGATGGCGACCGGGGCCGCGCAGGCAAACGGGCGGTGACCCTGATCCAGCATGAGCATCTGGCGGCGATTGGGTCATGTTTGGGGCAGGGGCCGGTGTCGCCCGATATTCTGCGCCGCAATCTGGTGGTCTCAGGGATCAATTTAGCCGCGCTCAAAGGGCGCGAAGTGCAGGTGGGCGAGGCGATCCTACGCTTTACCGTGATCTGCGCGCCGTGCAGCCGGATGGAGGAGGCGCTGGGCAAAGGCGGCTATTCCGCCGTGCGGGGGCACGGTGGGTGGTGCGCCGAGGTGGTGTGGCCGGGGCGGGTCACGTTGGGCGATGCGGTTCAACCGGTTGATTGACAACGTTGTCCAGTTCTGAACATCAGCAAGGCATGGATCGTTTTGGCATTCCATACACGCGGCCCGGGCAGGTCATCGGGCTGTTCGGTGGGTCGTTTGACCCGCCGCACCAGGGGCATGTGCATGTCACGCTTGAGGCGATGAAGGCGTTTGGACTGGATCGGGTGTGGTGGCTGGTGTCGCCAGGTAATCCGCTAAAGGAACGTGGCCCTGCTCCATCGGCGCGGCGTATGGCGGCGGCGCGGGAGATGATGCAGCATCCTCGGGTCGAGGTGACAGATATCGAAGCGCTGACGGGGACGCGCGCGACGGCGGATACGCTGGCGGCGATGCGAAGGCTTTATCCGCAGGTCCGGTTTGTCTGGCTGATGGGTGCCGACAATCTGGCGCAGTTTCACCGTTGGAAAGACTGGCGACAGATCATGGACAGCGTACCGGTGGGCGTGGTGGCGCGACCGGGGGATCGGATATCGGCCCGGATGTCTCCGGCGGCGCGCGCATATGCACAGTACAGGATCGATGGGCAGGCGCGGCATTTGCTTGGGCGGGCTGCTGCGCCGGCGTGGTGTTTCGTGAATGTGCCTATGATCAATGTCAGCTCGACTGAAATTCGCGGGCGCGGCGGTTGGGGCGATGGGGTGTTGCCGGAATAGCCACACCCGGCGCATAGTGCATTTCAGTGGTTGTTTGGTTGTGATCTCTGGGATTTTAATTGACCCATGGTTGATCGTATTTCACGTCGTTTGTTTCTGGGGGGATTGGGGGCGTCTCTGATCCCGGGCATGTCTTTGGCACAAGCCCCCTTGGTGTCTTTGAGGCCGCAGGCGCGTGGACCGCAGCTGAGCGGCGTCGAACGGTTCATCAAAGCCGAGGGTTTAAAGGGTGACGTTGTGTTCGCCGTGGCTGATGTAAAAACCGGCGCGCAGTTGGAAGCTTTTGGGGACGAAAAGGGATTGCCTCCGGCAAGTGTTGCCAAGGCGATGACAGCCCTTTACGCACTGGATGTTCTGGGGCCGGCGCATCGATTTGAAACCACGCTAATGGCGAATGGTCCTATTGAGAATGGAATTCTAAAGGGCGATCTTATCCTTGTCGGCGGGGGTGATCCGCTGCTGGATACGGATGCTCTGGCCCAGATGGCGGCTAATTTGCGCAAGGTGGGCGTGACCGAGGTGCGCGGGGCGTTCAAGGTCTATGACGGCGCTCTGCCGTATATTTTCAGCGTGGATCCCGGACAACCGGATCATGTCGGGTACAGTCCGGCGATCAGTGGAATATCGTTGAACTTTAACCGGGTGCATTTCGAGTGGAAACGTGAAGCCACGAGCTATGACGTGACCATGGACGCGCGCAGTGCGAATTATACTCCGTCGGTTGAGATGGCGCGGATGCGGGTCACGGACCGGCGACTGCCGATCTACACTTACGAAGCGAGTGCCCGCCAGGATCGCTGGACCGTCGCAAAAGGTGCCTTGGGCAAAGGTGGCGCGCGGTGGTTACCAGTACGCAAGCCCGCGCTGTATGCTGGTGATGTGTTCAAGACATTGGCGCGGGTAAACGGAATCGTTCTGGGCCGGGTGCAGGTTACAACCGAAACACCGCGCGGAGATGTACTGGTTCTGCACCAGAGCGATTCTCTGGACAGTATCCTGCGCGGGATGCTGAAGTACTCGACCAACCTGACCGCAGAAATGGTGGGGCTTGCCGCGTCGGTCGCACGGGGCGCTGCACCCAACAGCCTTGCGGATTCGGCCGCCGAGATGAACCGCTGGGCCGCTGAGACCTACGGGGTCGAAGGGGTCGCGATGGTGGATCATTCCGGGCTTGGCGATGCCTCGCGCATGAAACCGGGTGATTTGGTGGCTGCGCTTGTCGCTGCGCGGAAGACGGGTGCGCTGCGGCCATTGCTGAAGCCGTTTTCTTTGACCGATGCCAATGGCAAGCCGATCAAGGATCACCCGATCCGCGTGGATGCCAAAACCGGGACGCTGAATTTTGTTTCGGGGCTGGGCGGGTTCCTGACAACTGCGGGTGGCTCGGACCTGGCTTTTGCCATTTTTACCGCCGATATGGATCACCGCGCCACGATCCCGCGAGAGGCCCGAGAACGCCCGGATGGCGCGCGCAGCTGGAACCGAAGATCACGCAAGCTGCAACGAGCATTGATAGAGCGATGGGGCGCATTGTACGGAAGTTAGATTCAGACGACGTGACGCGCCCGCGAACCGCGCTCGATCGCGGCTGCGTGCAGCCGGTCGATATTCAATTCATACCGGATTTCTTCCAACAGGCGCAGTTCGGTTTCAGCCAGTGACCCGTCAGCCGCAGCAACGTCGCAAGCCAGTGCATAAGCGGTTTCGTTCAAACGCTCGGGCAGGTTGACCCGGATCAAGCCAAAAAGGGCATCCAGCCCATCCTCTTGTTCGAACAGGTCGAACACGATCTGCGACACGCGGCGGGTGCGGTCGATGTCGTAACCCGAGAAGACCGGCAGCATGTTGACCGCAGTTTCGATTTTGACCAGCTCGGCAGTGCGAATGGTTTCATCCGACGCAGAGACCGCAACCATGATCGCCACAAGGCAATCTTGTGGGGACATGGGGTGGGGAATTTGATCGGTCATTATATGTGTCCTGCTTGGAGGTGTTCGAACGCGTAGGATATGGGCGGGTGGAAGCAGGTACAACACTTTGTTTGATCTGCGGGCGCGGCGGATAGCGCAGGTCAGTTGTATACTTTGATTGTCTCGGCCAATAGCAACCCGTCCCAGTTTTTTAACCGTGTCAAATGTAGCTCTGATCAGACCACCACCGCCGGTGTAGGTACTATTATGCTGGTTGATCCTTTGTCGGTGTCTCTGAGGCCGTTTGTTCTGCGAGGTCTTCGCAGTAGTAAATGTCCCGCCCGATGTCCTCGCAGACATGTACTTTGGGGCTCGGATATACCGCGCGAAGAAAGCTGTGGGTATAGGGAAAGAAGTTGAAGTGCGGGTTGAAGCTGTACCGGTATTCGCGTTCCAACGGGACAACAATGATGACGCGCTTGCGAGCAACACGACGGAGTTCTGCAATGGCGCGGCGGTAATCCAGCAGATGCTCGATCACATGGGTGCAGATCACTGTGTCGAAGGTGTTATCGTCAAATGGCAGATCTTCGATACGGGCTGCGACGTAGTCGATATTGTCGATGGTGGCGACGTCGTCGATTACAAAATCAACACCAGTCATCTTTTCGATATCGGGGCGTGCAGTAAAGACACGTTGCAATAGAAAACCAGTGCCACAGCCAACGTCGCAGACGCTTTGACCAACAACGTCCTTTGCGATCCGCTCAATACATGCTTCGGAGTTGTCAGTTCCCTGATGAACCCGCGGGTGGTCACGATAGAGCGCCTCATACTCGTCATCAGCCAGATATGGCGCACGCTCACGAAACTCAGCAAGACGGGTGATATGGGTTCCCCAGACACGGCGGGCCAGCCAGTGGAATGCTGAGCTGTCGCGCAGGACCGGCGGTAGGATATCCTCAAGGACAAAGCGGATCCTGTTGGTCGTTTCGCGTCGCATGCGTCTTCCTTGTTTTCAGATCGTTTACTTTGTTCTCGCAGAAGACGCGTCATAGCAGGCTTTGGAACCGGGACGAAGCAGAAATACCGCCCAGAGGTTGTTCTGTTTTTTGGCGCACCTGGCAATGCCGTCAAATTCCTTTCGGGCGGGTATTGAGAAATACGGTCCGCTTTATTGACTCATGCTGCATCCGCACAATAACAGGGGCCGGGCTGGTTGCATGGGGTGGCTGGCACGATCCCCGATGGAGTTCAATACAAATGTCTGACCTGCGTGAAACCGCGATGACGTCCAAGGCCTGGCCCTTTGAGGAGGCGCGGCGGTTGCTCAAACGGTACAAGCAGGGTGCTCCGGAAAAGGGATATGTGCTGTTCGAGACGGGCTATGGTCCCTCGGGCTTGCCGCATATCGGAACGTTTGGCGAAGTTGCGCGGACCACCATGGTCAAGCGCGCGTTTGAGGCGCTGTCGGACATTCCAACCAAGCTGATCTGTTTCTCGGACGATCTCGATGGCATGCGCAAGGTGCCCAGCAACGTGCCAAACCCTGAGGCGCTGCAAGACTATTTGCAATGCCCGCTGACCACGGTTCCCGATCCGTTTGGCGAATATCCTAGCTTCGGCGAATACAATAATGCGATGCTGCGTCGGTTTCTCGATACCTTTGGCTTCGAGTATGAGTTCTATTCAGCACGGGACTTTTATCGCTCGGGTCAGTTTGATGAGATCCTGAAGCGGGCGGTCGATAACTATGATGCCGTGATGGCGATCATGCTCAAAAGCCTGCGCGAGGAACGCCAGCAGACCTATTCGATCTTCCTGCCGATCCATCCCGAAACCGGTCGCGTTCTGTATGTGCCCATGAAGAAGGTTTGTGCTGAGACTTACGCGGTTACCTTCGACGACGAAGACGGCAAGGAGTGGACGCTGCCGGTCACCGGCGGCAACGTAAAGCTGCAATGGAAACCGGATTTTGGTGCGCGCTGGGCGGCGCTGGGCGTTGACTTCGAGATGTATGGCAAGGAACACGCCACCAACGAAAAGATCTATGACGCGATCTGCCGGGCGCTGGGGGGCCGTGCGCCGGAGCATTTCTCGTATGAGCTGTTTCTGGATGAAAACGGTCAGAAGATTTCCAAGTCTTCGGGCAACGGGGTGTCGATTGACGAATGGCTGACCTATGCGCCGACTGAAAGCCTTGCGTATTTCATGTACCAAAAGCCCAAGACGGCCAAGCGGATGCATTTCGATGTGATCCCAAAAGCCTACGATGAATATCACCAGCAGTTGCGCGCTTATCCGGGGCAGGAATTGAAGGCGCAATTGAACAACCCCGTCTGGCATATCCACGGCGGCGACGTTCCTGAGTCGACCCTGATCGTCCCCTTTGCAATGATGTTGAACCTCGCCTCGGTTTCCGGGGCCGAGGACAAAGAGGCGCTGTGGGGTTTCATCCGTCGCTATGCGCCGGATGCCACGGCCGAGACGCACCCCGATCTGGATCAGGCGGCGGGTTTTGCTGTTCGGTACTTCAATGATTTTGTCAAACCCACCCGCATGCACCGGGTGCCGACGGATCAAGAGCGTGAAGCGCTGGAAGCATTGAAGGCGGAGTTGGAAGCGTATGACGGACCTATCGAGGATGAAGCGCTGCAATCGGTGGTTTATGCCGTCGGACGTGAGCGGTTTGATCCCCTGCGGGGCTGGTTCACGGCATTGTATGAGGTGCTTTTGGGCGCCTCGCAGGGCCCGCGGTTTGGCGGGTTCATCGCGCTCTATGGCGTGCCGGAAACCATTGCACTGATCGACAAGGCGCTGGCCGGAGAGCTGGTCTGATTTGACCTGACCCAGCGTGAGGCTATCCTTCGAATAGGAGGTGGCCCCATGCGTCGTTTATTGCTTGCTATATCCCTGAGTGCCGGACTGGCATCAGGTGCCTTCGCCCAGAACGCCGAGATCGAGGCTAATATTGCCGCACAGATACAGGCATTCAAGGCGGATGACTTTGCCACTGCCTTCACCTTTGCCAGCCCCAATATCCAGCGCTTGTTCGGAACACCTGAGAATTTTGGCGTTATGGTGCAGCGCGGTTATCCAATGGTCTGGCGGCCAGCAGATGTGCGGTTTCTGAATCTGCGAGAGGTTGCCGGAGCGTTGTGGCAGAAGGTCATGATCACCGATGGTGACGGGCGGGTGCATATTTTGGACTATCAGATGGTGCAGCAGAACGACGCCTGGAAGATCAACGGTGTACAACTGTTGGGCAACGCGGATCCGGCAGCCTGACGCAACACCATCGTTACGGTGATTTGAGCGGCGGTTAATTCCTTTTGGATACTCAGACTTTCGCGTTCGGGGTGGACCTGAGCACGGGGTTTGAACGTGTCGCAGATTTGTGCGGCGCGATTGGGAAAGGGATTTCTATGAACAAGGCAATCACCGACGGCATCGTGTTCATGCCGCCTCAGTTCGCGAATGGCTTAGGTGTATGGTCTGCGGGCGACGGCACGCCGGGCTCACCAACCTATGACGGATCAGGGACAGGCGCCTTTGTTCCGGCGGATGCGGATTTCGGAGGCTGTCTTGAGATACTGAAGGTTAATGCCACGCAAAAGCTGCGTTACATGGGGCAGACGCCAATCGTGCCGGGCTGTTACTTGCAGATCAAGGCCCGGGTAAAGGCGATCAGCGGGCCGCTGCCTGAGGTCAGGATTGCGGCCTGGGCCGGGGCTGCTGGCGACACCCATTTGGCTGCTGTTGCCGAACAGGGGCCCGCCACGCAGCTTTCTGGCTATGGTACGGTGCATGAGATTACGGCGATCGTCGGCACCGGACAGCGTCCTGGGGTGGATATGCCTTGGGGTGTGTCGGCTCTGTACGGGCATTTTGGTTTGGATATCGAAGGGGTCAACGGGGCATTGGTCCGGGTCGATGATATTGAGATCACCGATGTAACCGGTATTTTTTTGCGCGAGATGATCAGCGTCGTCGATGTCCGCGATTTTGGCGCTATAGGGGATGGAGTCACCGACGATTCAGCCGCGTTTGAAGTGGCGGATCAGGCAGCCGGTGGACGCAGGGTCTATGTCCCTCAAGGTACTTATCATCTGGCGGAAAACACCAGCATGGCGTCCGAGATGGATTTCGAAGGCACGGTCACAATGCCCGACGACAAAATGCTGCTGCTGACCAAGAACTTTGACTTTCCTGCCTATGACGCGGCCTTTGGCGACGAAGAGCTGGCGTTTAAGAAGGCATTTCAGGCGTTGTTGAACAACGCAGATCATGAGTCGTTGGATCTGGCGGGGCGCAAGATCTCGGTCAATGCACCGATTGAATTGGCCGCTGCAGTCCCCAACAGGCAAAGCGGGTTTTCCACGCGCCGCGTGATCCGCAACGGGCAGTTTGATGTTAAAAGCAATTCGGCCTGGGATACCGAGACATTTACTTCGGTCGCGACCTACGATCCGTCGGATTCGAAACGACTGACGAATGTGGCCAATATTGCAAACATCCCCGTAGGCTCGTTGGTGGAGGGCAGTGGTGTGGGGCGCGAGATCTATGTGCGATCAAAGGATATTGGCGCCGGAGAGATCACCCTGAACGCACCCATCTATGATGCATCAGGCACCCAAACGTTCACCTTTCAGGCGTTCAAGTATCTCTTGGATTTCAGCGGCTTCAGTACGCTGCGGAAATTCGGAATGGAGCAAATCGAGTTTCAATGCAACGGGCGCTGCAGCGCTATCCGATTGGCGCCGTCGGGCAGTACGTTCTCGCTGACGGATTGTTTTGTCAGCCGACCCAAGGATCGCGGAATCTCGTCGATCGGAACCGGGTGTAAGGGGATGCTGATCGACAATTGTCAGTTCCTGTCTGCGGAGGAGTCGTTCGTTGTCACTGACCGCAATTCGATAGCGCTGAATACCAACGCGAATGACGTGAAGTTACGACACAACCGAGCGGTACGTTTCAAACACTTTGCCGTTGTGGGCGGGGACAACAACATGATCCTGGGTAATCATTTCTTTCAGGGTGACAGCATTCCGCAGGGTGTCCGTACCGCCGGGCTGATCATGATCGGGACCTACAACAGTTCGACCATCGCCGAGAACTATGTGGATAACTGTTTCGTCGAATGGTCAAATGAACGGGATGCCACTCCCAGTTATGTTTCGGGGTACTCGTTCAGTGCAATGAGCATCACTGACAACATTTTCTATTCCAGCGAAGCCCCACCTTGGTTCAGTTATATTGTCATCCGCCCGCATGGTCCCGGGCACTTCTTGAATGGATTGGCTGTCACCGGGAACAAATTTCGCGCCAGTAGCGGCGGGATTGACCGTGCGGAGAGAGTGGATACCACGTTTGCCGATCTGGATAAGAACCGCCATGTTAACGTGACCTTCCAAAACAACACATATCATGGCGTGAGCGTGAAGGCCGCGAACCCTTTGCGAGTCCGGAACATACAGCCGGCCGCAACCAGCGCCTGGCCAGTTTGGTCTTATGCTCATTTGCCGTTCGGCGGTAAGGTCCTGAGTTGTGACGCCGTAACTGTTCTCGGCCCGCTGCGGAGTGCCTTTGGATCGGTGCGTCACGCGACACCTTATGTAGAGCTAGCGCAAGGCAGCAATGGCGATGGGTTATTGCTTCGGTGGCCGGAAAACTTGCAAGGTGAAGTCTCGGTGCTAATGCGGATGGAGCATTGATCTAATGGATGTTGCACACCAACGGGCAGCCACATTTATCGGGTGGTATCCTTGCCTATACTGGGTGCCATTTGGATTTGACAAGAAAGCCGAAGGAAACAGGAGACGTTTCAATTTCCTATGCTAGGCTCAGGTCAGCCAAAGGAGGAGCCAGATGCCGAACATAGCTAAAAACACCAGCGTCCAAACTGTTATTACCACCTTTGAAATGACCCCCGGAACTTGCCAGGACTTGCTCGAATCGTTGACCGAAGCCTATGCTGACTTCATTTCCAAACAGCCAGGCTTCGTTTCAGCTGGGTTGCATGTAAATGACGCTCAGACACGTATCGCCAACTATTCTCAGTGGAAGCGCCGGGAAGACTTTCTGGCGATGCTGCGCACGCCTGAGATGCGCGACCGAAACCGCAAGATCAACGAGCTGTGCAAAAGCTTTGAGCCTGTCATGTATGACGTGGCTGAAACATTCGGCAATTCCTGACCTGGATCAAAGCACGCGCTAGTTTTTAGGCTCATGTTAGATGGGTATAAAAAGGAGGACTGCAGCATGTATCATAACATTCTTGTCCCCATTTCGTTTGATACCGAACGAGATACTTCCGGTTCGCTGAAACTGGCCGAAGTTCTGGCGACGCCAGATGCGCAGGTGACGTTGATGCATGTGGTTGAGCATATTCCGAATTATGCAATTTCCTACATGCCTGCCGAGTATTTGACGGAAGCGCGCAAGGCGATCCAAACCGAATTGGACAATATGGCCGCAAAACTGCCCAATGCGACGGGCTTGGTAGTAGAAGGCCATTCGGGCAGAACGATCTTGGATTGGTCGGAAGAACACAAACCGGATCTGATCATCATGGCCTCGCACAGGCCGGGAATGCAGGATCTTTTGTTGGGCTCGACGGCGTCGCATGTGGTGCGCCACGCAAAATGTGCTGTGCACGTGGTGCGGTGAGGGTTACAGATCGTCAGGGGCAAGGCGGTATGCCTTGCCAAACCCGCCGTTCAGAACGCCATCCTGAACGTCAAAATGGACAAAGCTGAAATCGGCGAAATCGACATAGAGCTTCGCCTTTGGGCGTAAGCTTAGATATCTTGCGCGCAATCTGTTGTGCTCTGGCGTTTCCTTCGGAACCAGCCGTGCGATTGCATGGAGTGTTAACCGAGGATGGGTCAGCGGATCGCCTTTGTCGGCGGGCTCACCAATCAGAAGGGCGCAAGACGAATTTGCCCGCAGCGCTTGAGTATGATCCGCAAGGGTCGAAATCAGAGATACCGGGCGCCCAGCGTCATCCGTGGCCAGCGCGATACGAGAGACTGATGGCAATAAGCTGTCCGGACGCAGAACCGCCAGCGCAGCAAATGTTGCGTCGGTGATCAGTTCTTTCGCCTGACTACGGGCGGTGGCGTCCATTGGTTGGAACGGGTCGGTTTTGGTCATGTCGGGTGGTTCCGGGAACAATCACTAATTGCCATTGATAGATGCCTGATCTACTTGGGACCAGTCCAACTGTTGCCACATATCCGGAGTATCCTGACAGCATGTTGTTCGGAAAACCTGCACGAAACGAGAGCGATCTCAACCCGCGTTCGTCCAAACGGCACCGTCGGGCCGACGCCATGCGTCGAAAGGCCCTGTCCCCCGTGCGCATCCTGATCATGGTGCTTTTTCTGCCGCTGACCACCGCAGTGTTTGCGGCCGGTATGTTTCTGCGGATCTCTGACTATGACCGTAACGACGCTGTGCTGCACCTGATCGCTTTGGCCGGATGTGATGCTGCGGACGCCATCGGATTTGGCCCGTTTCGTAAGGGTCAGCCGGGCTACCACAAGCGCTACGATGCGGATGGGGATGGTGTGTCCTGTGAAAAGTTCGCTCCGGCCTTCACCCAGCAGGCGATACCGCCGACCAGTTCGGCGCCTGCGAACCGCACGGTTGGTAACGCCAAATTCGTGCGACCCTGATCCGCTTGCCTTGCCGGACCGGGGCACTTGGCCGCAACCGGGATGAAAATCAGCCCGATCCTTCCCATCTGACCCGCACAGCTATGGGAGAACGTCTGATGAAATGTCCGATTGATGGCACCAATTTGGTGATTGCCGAACGCAGCGGGGTCGAGATCGACTATTGCCCGCAATGTCGTGGCGTTTGGTTGGACCGGGGTGAGTTGGACAAAATCATTGACCGGTCCGCAGCCCATACCCCTCCACCACCACCTCAGCAGGGCTATGACGACCGCTCAGATCATGGGTATCGCAAGAAGAAAAAGCGCGGCGGTTTTTTGGATGAGCTATTCGATTTCTAACCAACTCAGACGAGGTCACGACAGCTGCCCGCCTGCGCAGTCGCGAAACTTGCGCACTTCGGGCGCGGCGCCGTTTAGCGGAAACTCGGTGATACGGTCCTGCGTGAAGGCGTAGGCCATGTCATTGTATTCCAACCCATCAAGGACGTTCCCAAACCCTGCGTCACTGACGCCAAGTGAATAGGTGTCGGGTGAAAGGACATGGCGCGGTGTTGCGATTTCGATCGGGTTACGCCCACTGAACCGCATCGCAAACCAGGGGGTCACTGTCCACGTGTCGGTTTTCCGAGTGACCGTCAGCGTATACAGCGGCTGTGCCGGATCGTAAGTCAGGAAGATACCTGCGTCATCAGTGTCATGGGCCAGCGTGCAAATCTCACCTACGGTGGCCTCCCAAGCATGGGCGGGTGTACCGACGAGAAGGCTGATAAGAAGTACGCGCATCTGCTGAAACTAGCTGAGGGCTGGGAATTGGCAAGTTCAACAGGGTTCGGACCACGGATCAGCAGTGCCGTGGCTTCGGGAACTCTGATCGTTGAGTTCTGTCTTCGATAGAACGCAAGCGCTTGTCTTGCACCACTAAGTACGCTCAGATTGGCCCCATGACCCGCGATGAATTCAATACCTTCTGTTCCAGCCTCAAAGCCACCAGCCATGTGGTGCAATGGGGCAATGCGGATGTGTGGAAGGTGGGCGGCAAGGTGTTTGCGCTGTGTGGCTGGAATGACGGGAAAGACGCGTTCACCTTCAAGGCCACTGATCTGGCCTTTGAGGTATTGAGCGATGAGCCCGGCATCCGCCCGGCCCCCTATCTGGCGTCCCGGGGGATGAAATGGCTACAGGTTTACGAGGAACGTGGCATGAGCGACACCTCGCTGCGTGAGCATATCGTGACGTCTTATGAATTGGTTGTGGCCAAGTTGACCAAGAAGGCGCGGGCGGAGTTGGGGGTTTAGAACGGGAGAGCAACGGCGCTGACGGATTTTCCTGAGAGTTGCGCCAGATCCTCGGCCGGTACCACGCGGGTGCCTCGCACCCGGTGAATGGCGTTTTGGACTTCACGCGTGCTGGGCAGGGTGTCCGGGTTCGTCAAGGCAACCGTTTGGAATCACAATTTGTGATTTCAAACGTGAAGGAGGGAGCGCTGGGCTGCAAGTTTGAAGTGTGAGGCGGTCTTGAAGCCGCAAGCCATATTGATCGCCTAAAAATTGAGGTCGAAGTGTTGGGCGGCCTGCCCGGGCTATCCTCATAGAAACTTTCAGCATTCGAGGTATTGCAGAGCCTTACAAACTCGTTATCAACCCCAGTATGATTGGATTGTCGCTACTTCTACTTTTATCGGTTGGTTTAGCATTTTGGTCGGTGATGACATCCGGCCCGATATTGACTCTACCGCTTCTACTGGGAGCTATCGGTGTTGTTCTGGCAGTGATTCTGCTGCTGAGACTCAGACTTCGAAAACGGATTAACTGGGTCGTCGTTGATGGATCAAATGTGCTCTATTGGGAAAACGATGAGCCAACTTTGTATTCAGTCAGATTAGTTGTTGAAAAGCTAGTTCTAGATGGGTTTGTACCGTTACTGTGGTTCGACGCGAATGTTGGCTACTTGGTTGCGGGTCACTACATGAACCCTGCCAAACTATCAAAAGCTCTTCGATACCCAGCAGGCCGAATATCAGTTGCGCCAAAAGGAACACCTGCTGACCCGTTGTTAATCAGCGATGCGGAAAGGTTGAGGGCATTAATAGTGACGAATGATCGGTTCAGAGATTGGCAAGAACGTTTTCCCCAAGTAGCTCAGCAAGACTTGTTTTTGCGGGGTGGAATCAGAAACAAGTGCGTTCACTTGAAGTAAGGCACTACCGCTTCCGCCGCTTCACATTCCCACCCCGCTGCCCCGGTCTGCCAGCCGTTGACCGCCCGCGTGACTTCACCGCGTCTTCCGAGGCTTTCTCGACCGCCCATTGGCGTGCCATGGGGTCGTCGGCGATGGCCAGATCGACGGCTTCCAGACGTTTGATCTCATCCCGGATGTTGGCGGCCTCTTCGAACTCAAGGTTCTCGGCGGCTTTGCGCATCTTGTCGCGCAGACCGTCCAGATGGGCCTCAAGGTTGGCGCCGTGCATCGGTTTGTCGATGGTGGCGGTGACGCGGTTCATGTCGACGTCGCCCTGATAGAGCCCGGCCAGAACGTCCTCGACATTCTTTTTCACCGTTGCGGGGGTGATGCCGTGTTCCTCGTTATAGGCGACCTGCTTGGCGCGGCGGCGATTGGTTTCGCCAAGCGCGCGTTCCATCGAGCCGGTGATCTTGTCGGCATACATGATCACCCGCCCGTCGGCGTTCCGCGCGGCGCGTCCGATGGTCTGGATCAGTGAGGTTTCCGATCGCAGAAAGCCCTCTTTATCCGCGTCCAGAATGGCAACCAGCCCACATTCGGGGATGTCGAGCCCTTCGCGCAGCAGGTTAATGCCGATCAGCACGTCGAACGCGCCCAACCGCAGGTCGCGCAGGATTTCGATGCGTTCCAGCGTGTCGATGTCCGAGTGCATGTAGCGGACCCTGATGCCCTGTTCGTGCATGTATTCGGTCAAATCCTCGGCCATGCGCTTGGTCAGCGTAGTGACCAGCGTTCGGTAGCCATCGGCGGCGACCTTGCGCACTTCGTCCAGCAAATCGTCAACCTGCATGCCGACAGGGCGGATTTCTACCTCGGGGTCCAGCAGGCCCGTCGGGCGGATCACCTGTTCGGTGAAGACGCCGCCGGTCTGTTCAATCTCCCACTTGGCCGGGGTGGCCGAAACGAAAACGGATTGCGGGCGCATGGCGTCCCATTCCTCGAATTTGAGGGGACGGTTGTCCATGCAGGACGGCAGGCGGAACCCGTGTTCGGCCAGGGTGAATTTGCGCCGATAGTCGCCCCGGTACATGCCGCCGATCTGCGGCACGCTGACGTGGGATTCATCTGCAAACACGATGGCGTTGTCGGGGATGAATTCGAACAGGGTAGGGGGCGGTTCACCCGGCGCACGGCCTGTCAGATAGCGCGAATAGTTCTCGATCCCGTTGCAGACGCCGGTGGCCTCAAGCATTTCCAGATCGAAATTGGTGCGTTGTTCCAGTCGTTGCGCTTCCAGCAGTTTGCCTTCGCCGACCAGTTGATCCAGCCGGATGCGCAGTTCCTTTTTGATGCCGATGATCGCTTGGTTCATCGTTGGTTTCGGCGTCACGTAGTGGGAGTTGGCGTAGACTCGCACCTGCTCCATATTCGCGGCGCGTTCGCCGGTCAGGGGGTCAAACTCGGTAATGGTTTCAAGTTCTTCGCCGAAGAACGAGAACTTCCAGGCGCGGTCTTCTAGGTGGGCGGGCCAGATTTCGAGGCTGTCGCCGCGCACGCGGAACGAGCCGCGCTGGAAGGCCTGATCGTTGCGGCGATATTGCTGGGCGACCAGATCGGCCATGATCTGGCGCTGGTCGTATTCGCCGCCGACTTTCAAATCCTGTGTCATCGCCCCATAGGTTTCGACCGAACCGATACCGTATATGCACGACACCGAGGCGACGATGATCACATCATCCCGCTCCAGCAGCGCCCGCGTGGCCGAGTGGCGCATCCGGTCGATCTGTTCGTTGATCTGGGATTCTTTTTCGATATAGGTGTCTGACCGCGCGACATAGGCCTCGGGCTGGTAGTAGTCGTAGTAGGACACGAAGTATTCTACGGAATTTTCGGGAAAGAAGCCTTTGAATTCGCCATACAGTTGCGCCGCCAGTGTCTTGTTGGGCGCAAGGATGATGGCGGGGCGCTGGGTTTCCTCGATCACCTTGGCCATGGTGAAGGTCTTACCGGTCCCGGTCGCGCCCAGCAGGACCTGTTCGCGTTCACCATCCAGCACTCCGCTGGTTAATTCCTTGATCGCTGTCGGCTGGTCGCCTGCGGGCGCAAATTCTGTATGCATCACGAATTGCTTGCCGCCTTCCAGTTTCAGGCGCGCGCGCACGTCCTCGGTGGTCATTTGGGTCTTGTCAGAATGGGCGTAAGGCATGGGCAGGCTCCGGGTCAGGCCTCTACATTTGTTCTTATTTTGTCCAACTGCAAGGGCTGAAGGAGATGTGATGACGGCTTAGGATGTCGAAACCACGTCACGACGTAGTTTTTCGGCAAGTCCGTTCAGATTGGCATCCAGAACTTTGCCCATCATCATCTTCATCAGGGTCTGCCCCAGCAGCCATCCCAAAGGACCGTATTTGACCCGGTAGTCCATGCCCCAAATCACACGAGTACCGTCGCCCGGCAATGGTTCTAGGACCAGCGCAGCGCTAGCCTCGTGCAGGGGCATGGCGTCCATTTCGCTCAGCCGCACGCCATATCCGTGGCGGGCCTGCCAACTGGTGACTTCCTCGACGACCGACGTCCCGTTTTCGAAGTGACAGCGCCGGCGCGATCCGATCCCGTCTGTGCCATCTGTCAACGCATCCACCGATGTGACCGCCGGGGCGAATTCGTCGATATGCATGTAGCGGCCTAAGACAGCCCATACTGCATCGGGTGTCGCATCGATATCCAGTTTGCATTCTTTGCGAATCATAGTGGTTGTCCCGATTTGAAAGCTACGGAATGTCTAGACGCCGCTCACGACAGAAATTGTCATTAGCAGCGTCACAATACGTTGGCAGCTGAGTCAGGGCCATCCGGGATTGTCGGATGGATTTGTTGCAGAGCATTTTATCGTTCAGCCGGACAATCCAACGCGTTCCAAGGCCACATCCGGCCAATCCGTAATTTGCGCTGGATCGGTCACGATGATCTCGGGTCGTCCCGTATCGTTGTCCGGGAACATCTTGGTTGCGCCTGTGACATAGGCATAAGATCGACGCGGGACGTCTTCTCCATCTGCACGATAGCGTGTGAGGATCAGGTTCATCACATCCTCGCCGCCGCCCATGTTCCCGTTTGGAATGAACAGTTGATAGGGCTGGGTCAGACTGCCTGTGTTGAACAGTATGTGATCCCCCGAGGTTGGGGTAAAATCGCGCAGCTCGATGAACACGGTGGTTTCCTGCCCGGCTTTGGCAATTTCGACCAGCCGGTCATAATCCAGCCGGGTATTGAACATGTTGATCTGCGGATTGCGGCGTTTGATATCGCGGTAGCCTTCAATGATCCGGGCGCGCAGGTCCCACCATGTGGTCAGGGGCGCATAGTTTCGCATGACCGAGCCGTTGTTGGCGACCTGGTCCCAGATCCCAAGCTTTGCGGTCTGGGCCCGGCGCTCGGCATCTCGGTAGCGATCGTGTAGATGGGCGAATTCTGCATACCCATATTTCTGGAAGTAAGGCGACAAGCCTTCCTGAATCATCACCTGTTGAAAGTCTGTGCCGTCCTCCAACTCCAGATAGCACAACACACGGCCGAAATTTCCACGGTATTTCTGCAAGGCCTCTTCACGGGGTTCGGTTCCGGGCAGGATCAGTTTCACGGTATCGCCTGGCGTGATCAGTTCCTTGGCGCGGTCAGATGCAGCCTGACCCAATGGGGTGACGGGCTTGCTGCCAGCAAACACCTCTTCGGTGTCCAAAGCCAGAACGCGCAGGCTTTCGCTATTGTCGCTGTCGTCATCCAGAAAGACGCGAACGGTGTCGCCGTCGACCACACGGTCCACTTTGGCTGTAAATGATGTGCCAGACATAAGATTCCTCCAAATGGCATAAATAAACAGGGCCAGTCTACCATGGCGGGACGACAGATTGTTAACTGTGACAATTGCAATCTTGTCCCGGCCCGCACTCTGACGCATAAACAGGCACAGCCAAGTGAGTACTACGGAGAGGCGACATGCGCGCAAGGATCTACCAACCTTCACGGAATGCGATGACTTCGGGCATGGCAAAGACCCGGAAATGGGTTCTGGAATATGCCCCGTCTTCGGCGCGCGAGGTTGATCCGTTGATGGGGTGGACTTCGTCCAACGATACCCAAACCCAAGTGCGTTTGAAATTCGACACCAAGGAAGAAGCGCTGGATTACGCCAAAGACAATGGGATCGACGCTCAGGTCAGCGAGCCGCATAAGCGCAAGCCGAACTTGCGGGCGCGTGGGTATGGCGAGAATTTTGCGACCGATCGGCGTGGTCCCTGGACGCACTGAATGATCGATATCCGCGAGGCTGACCCCGGCGCAGAGGATCTGCGACCTATCATTGAGGCGCATCTTGCCCATAGTTGGGATGCGACGCCGCAAACCTCGAATCACACCTTGGATGTTGATGCTCTGCGAGAGCCGGGTATTCGGTTCTTTGCCCTCTATGATGAGGGACAACCCCTGGGGTGTGGCGCGCTTAAAACGTTGCCTGATCACACTGCCGAAGTAAAATCGGTCCATATTCTGGCAACCGCGCGCGGCCGCGGCCTAGCGCGCGTGATGATGACTCATCTCACCGACATGGCGCGGGCCGAGGGCATATTGGCGCTGGTTCTGGAAACAGGTGCCGCGCATCTGACGGAATATGATGCCGCACGCAAGCTCTATGAGACACTCGGCTATTCCTACTGCGAACCGATCTATGGGTACGACCATGACCCGAACAGCGCCTTCATGCGCTTGGCTCTTGAACCTCGGTCGTAAAAGCAGCAAGAAGAACCCAGCGGTCCCTTAGCTCAACTGGATAGAGCAGCTGACTTCTAATCAGCAGGTTGAGGGTTCGAGTCCTTCAGGGATCGCCATTTCAGACTTTATTGCCCAATAAGTACCGCAAGTGCGAGCGCACCGTGCTTGGTTTATTTTACTTTTGGGGAGGTCTGAGGGGCTGGGTGAGGGGGTCAGGCCAGCCCCTCATCAAGGGGGTCGTTGAGTGGTAGTGTGTTCCAGTAAATCCAACTTAGCCTAGGTTAACGACTCAATAAATTGGGGGATTCCCGTAGTTGTTGAAATTAGGTGTCCTAAGCCGTCATTTCTTTGCGCTCTGCTAGGAAACATCGCTGCTTCGCGGACCTATGTGGGAGCAACTGATTGGCGAGCAGCTGAGGCCCCAAGCGGCGGGTTGGAAGGTGTTTCTAACGCTATTAGGCGTGTCCCGTGAAATAATTCTTGCAACCGGTTGCAAAGAAACTCATTGTTGGGTCCAACAAGGATTCGGGAGAGTTGAATGCTGAAGGTTGGACTGCTGGGCGCTGGGCGCATCGGTCGCGTTCATGCGCAGGCCATTTCTGCCCATCCGCGCAGCAGGCTTTGCGCGGTCTCTGACGCGGTGCCCGAAGCAGCCGCTGATCTTGCGGACGCGCATGGTGCCAAAGTGCGCAACTCGGACGAGATCATTGCGGATTCTGACATTGATGCGATTCTAATTGCGACGCCGACAGATACACATTCTGACCTGATTGAAGCAGCGACCAGCTCGGGCAAGGCTGTTTTGTGTGAAAAGCCTGTTGATCTGGATTTGGAGCGGGCCATTGCATGTCAGGTAAATGTTGCGATCCACGGGCTACCGGTGATGATCGGATTCAACCGTCGATTTGATCCCAGCTTTTCGGCGATCAAAACAGCCGCCAACGCGGGTGAGATCGGCAAAACCGAATTGCTGTCGATCACCTCCTTTGATCCGGCACCGCCACCTGTAAGCTATATCAAGGTGTCGGGGGGGTTGTTCCGGGACATGATGATCCATGATTTTGATATGGCCAACTACCTGATGGGAGATGTGCCAACGGTTATCTCTGCTGTTGGGTCTTCGATCATTGATGCTGAAATCGGTCATGCCGGCGACGTTGATACCGCAGTTGTTACAATGACTTATGCAGATGGCCGGATTGCCGTCATCAAGAATTCGCGCCGGGCTGCATATGGCTATGATCAGCGGGTCGAGATGCTGGGGTCCGAAGGGCTATTACAAGCGCAGAACATGCTGGAAAACACAATGGTCAAGTCTACAGCCGATGGCGTCATAGCGGCCAAGCCGACCTACTTTTTCCTTGAACGCTATATGCCGGCCTATCAGGCAGAATGGGCCGCTTTTGTCGAGGCGGCGCTGTCCGGCGCAAAGGTGCCCGTGACGCTGGAGGATGGCGTCGCGGCGCTGGCGATGGCCGAGGCAGCAACGCGCTCAGTCCAGTCTGGCGGGCCAGTGCGAATGGATGAAATTTTGAAACCGGTTGCAAAATGATCGGATTTCTTCAAACTGAACACAGCTCGGCCTTGGGTTGGAGCGTCAGAGATTCGGCTGTGCCGAACTATTGGGGTTAAGACCCCGGCGACAAGACAAACTGTTCTAATGGGAGGAATGGAAATGAAAATGTTCGTAAAAGGGGTATTAATGGCAAGCGCGGTCGCGCTTGGCGCAGCGACCGGTGCTGCGGCGGAAGGCGAGAAGTACATTCTGGTCAGCCACGCACCTGACAGCGACAGCTGGTGGAACACAATCAAGAACGGCATCGCCTTGGCGGGTGAGCAGATGGGTGTCGAAGTCGAATATCGCAATCCCCCCACCGGAGACCTTGCCGATATGGCGCGGATCATCGATCAGGCGGCGGCATCTGGGCCCAACGGCATCATCACAACTCTGGCGGACCCAGACATTCTGGAAGGTCCGATCAAGGCCGCGGTTGATTCCGGGATCGATGTCATCATCATGAACACCGGTACGCCTGAAAAAGCCCGTGAAATTGGTGCACTGATGTATGTCGGCCAGCCCGAATATGATGCCGGCTTTGCCGCAGGTCAAAAGGCCAAGGGCGATGGCATTGGGTCGTTCCTGTGCGTGAACCATTACATTGTGCAGCCGTCCAGCCAAGAGCGGTGCCAGGGCTTTGCCGATGGTCTGGGAATTGAGCTGGGCGAGCAAATGATTGACGCAGGTCAGGACCCTGCGGAAATAAAAAACCGGGTTCTGGCCTATCTGTCGGCGAACCCAGACACAGACGCAGTTCTGACGCTTGGCCCTGTTTCTGCCGACCCGACCATCCTTGCTTTGCAGGAAAATGGCATGGCCGGTGACATCTATTTCGGCACCTTCGATCTGGGTGGTGAAATTGTCAAAGCAATCAAGGACGGCACCATCCAGTGGGGCATCGATCAGCAGCCCTTCTTGCAGGCGTACCTGCCGGTTGTTGTAATGACCAACTACCACCGTTACGGCGTTCTGCCGGGCAACAACATCAACTCGGGCCCCGGCTTTGTAACCGCTGATGGCCTGACCAAAATTGAAGAATTTGCGGGCGAGTACCGCTGATCTTCACTTAGGTGCGGGCGCAACAAATGCGCGCCCGTACCAACCTTGTTTTCCAATTCTCAGAAGACCGCTTGAGGGAGGATAAAAATGGCTGAGTCGGCGCAATCCACGACAGGCGATGACGAACGAATCAAACAAATCTCACCCCTGCGTCAGGCCCTGATCCGTCCGGAACTGGGCGGTATGGTGGGCACAGTTGCTGTCTTCACGTTTTTCCTGCTTTTTGCTTTTGACAGCGGAATGTTCAACAGTCAGGGCGTTCTAAACTGGTCCATCGTTTCGGCGCAATTCATGATTATCGCAGTCGGGGCATGCCTGCTGATGATTGCTGGTGAGTTTGACCTATCAGTGGGATCAATGATCGGCTTCGCCGGTATGATGATCGCGATATTCTCGGTCACGATGAGCTGGCCTGTCTGGATGGCGATCATTGTGACCTTTGTCCTCTGTGTCTCTATCGGCGCGCTCAATGGCTTTATTGTCGTTCGAACCGGTCTTCCGAGTTTTATCGTGACGCTTGCATTCCTGTTTATTCTGCGCGGTTTTACCATCTTCCTGCCACAGACAATCGAACGCAAAACCATCATTGGCGGTATCAAGGATACGGCCGAAGGCGACTGGCTGGCGTCCGTGTTTGGCGGCAAGATTGGTCAGGGTTTCTTTGCGTGGCTGGGTGACACAGGGATCATTGCTACGTTCGAACGCGGAACACGCGAAGGGCAGCCCGTTGTTGACGGGATACCAATGCTGATCATATGGGCCATCGGGCTTATTATCTTTGGCCATGTGTTGTTGACCAAAACCAAGTTTGGGAACTGGATTTTCGCGGCTGGTGGCGACGCCGAAGCGGCCCGAAACTCTGGTGTTCCGGTGAACAAGGTCAAGATACTGATGTTCATGTTCACTGCCTTCTGCGCAACAGTCTTCGCGACCTGTCAGGTTATGGAATTCGGCTCTGCCGGGGCCGATCGCGGCCTGTTGAAAGAGTTCGAAGCAATCATCGCTGTGGTTATCGGCGGCGCATTGCTGACCGGCGGCTACGGCTCGGTATTGGGGGCCGCACTTGGGGCGTTGATCTTTGGCGTGGTGCAGCAGGGGCTGTTCTTTGCCGGGGTTGAAAGCTCTCTGTTCCGAGTGTTCCTGGGCGTCATACTTTTGGGCGCGGTGATCCTGAACACATACATCCGCCGCATCATCACAGGAGAACGCTGAGATGACTGAAGACAGCAAATTCCATCACGGCGATGCAGATCAGAAAGAACCGATCATCAGAATGGTGAATATCGAAAAGCACTTTGGTTCGGTAATTGCCCTAGCTGGTGTGAGTTTTGATCTGAGGCCCGGTGAGTGCCACTGCCTTCTGGGTGACAATGGTGCGGGCAAGTCGACCTTCATCAAGACGATGTCCGGTGTACATAAGCCAACTGCGGGCGAGATCTTCTTTGAGAATCGTCCGATGCATTTCGAAGATCCGCGCGATGCAATTTCGGCGGGGATTGCGACCGTGCACCAGCACCTTGCTATGATTCCGCTGATGAGCGTCAGCCGCAATTTCTTCATGGGAAATGAGCCGACCCGAAAAGTCGCGGGGATCAATTTCTTTGATAAGAAGCAAGCTGATGAAATCACCATGGAGGAAATGCGAAAGATGGGCATTAACCTTCGTGGACCAGATCAGGCGGTTGGAACCCTGTCAGGGGGCGAGCGCCAAACGGTCGCCATTGCCCGCGCTGTGCATTTTGGCGCCAAGATTCTAATCCTTGATGAGCCGACCTCGGCCCTTGGTGTACGACAGACTTCGAATGTTCTGGCGACCATCGACAAGGTGCGTAGCCAGGGTGTGGGTGTTGTCTTCATCAGCCACAACGTGCGGCATGCATTGGCCGTCGGCGACCGCTTTACTGTGCTGAACAGGGGTAAAACCCTTGGCACGGCCAAGCGCGGGGAAATCACGCCGGAAGAGTTGCAGGATTTGATGGCCGGGGGTCAGGAGATGGCGCAGCTGGAAGGATCGCTGGGCGGTACCGTCTAGGCAGGCAGAAATCAGGGTGTTCCGCCGTGTTGGGTGGGACATCCGAAACGACAGCATAGGCTTTCTAGCCCTAAGCCATGCCAGTCAAGAGAATGAGAACCTTCAAAAAAATGAGACATGATGGATTGCCCGGCGTGGGCTCCTGTTGAAAGGGATTATCATGAGCAAGACAATCCGACTGACCGCAGCGCAAGCTCTGGTGCGCTATTTAGGCGCTCAGATGAACGAGGCCGGAGAACCGTTCATCGCCGGTGTCTGGGCAATATTCGGCCACGGAAACGTGGCTGGGCTGGGCGAGGCATTGCACGCCGTGAAAGACAGCCTGCCCACCTATCGTGGCCACAACGAGCAGACCATGGCGCATTGCGCGATTGCATATGCCAAGCAGATGCGACGTACACGTACAATGGCGGTCACGTCGTCGATCGGTCCAGGGGCAACCAACATGGTGACGGCGGCGGCGCTGGCGCATGTGAACCGGCTGCCGGTTCTGATCATTCCCGGTGATGTGTTCGCCACGCGGGGACCTGACCCGGTTTTGCAGCAGATCGAAAGCTTTGGTGATGGGACCGTCAGCGCCAATGACTGTTTCAAACCCGTCAGTCGGTATTTCGACCGCATTTCCCGCCCTGAGCATCTACTGACCGCGCTGCCGCGTGCCTTCCGGACCATGACGGACCCGGCCGATTGCGGGCCCGCAACGTTGGCCTTCTGTCAGGACGTTCAGGCGGAAGCTTATGAATATCCCGAAAGCTTCTTTGAGCCGCGCGTCTGGTATCAACGTCGTATCCGTCCGGATGAGGCGGAATTGGCCCGCGCGGTTGCTGCTATCAAGACAGCAAAGCGACCGGTCATCATCGCCGGGGGCGGGGTGCACTACTCGGGTGCGACTGATGCACTGCAAAGCTTTGCCGAGACGCACAACATTCCCGTGGCTGAGACGCAGGCGGGCAAATCCGCCTTGGCCTGGGATCATCCGCTGAACCTTGGTCCGGTCGGCGTGACAGGCGGCGAGCCGTCCAATGCAGTTTGCGCCGAAGCCGATCTGGTATTGGGCGTTGGCACGCGGTTGCAGGACTTCACGACAGGTTCCTGGGGGCTGTTCTCAAATCCGCAGCGTGAATTGGTCTGCCTGAACACGGCCGCTTATGACGCTGAAAAGCACGGCGCGATGCCCCTGCAATCCGATGCGCAGGTTGGTCTGAACGAACTGGGCCAAGGGCTGCAAGGCTATCGCGCAGAACCGGTGGCCGATACGCTGAAATCGGGCTGGTTTAGCAAGGTTGATGCGCTGACGGATGCGCCGGGCGAGGGCAACGCGTTGCCGACCGATATGCAGGTGGTGGGCGCTGTTCAGCGGGCATCAAATGACGACACAGTTGTGATGTGCGCCGCGGGCACCATGCCCGGAGAGTTGCACAAGCTGTGGAAAGCACCGCGCCCCGGGTCTTACCACATGGAATACGGGTTCAGCTGCATGGGGTACGAGATTGCTGGTGCCATGGGCATCAAGATGGCCCAGCCCGAGCGTGACGTAATCTGCTTTACCGGCGACGGCACATATATGATGGCGAACTCGGAAATGGCGTCGGCAGCGATGATGGGTATGTCCTTCACCGTCGTTATCACTGATAACCGCGGTTTCGGCTGCATCAACCGTTTGCAAATGGGCACCGGCGGGGCGGAGTTTAACAACCTTCTGGACCATGCCGTGCATGACACGCCGTCGGCCATCGACTTCACCGCCCACGCGGCAGCGATGGGCGCGACCTCGGTCAAAGTCACTTCGATTGCAGAGTTGGAGGAGGCATTGGCCAAACGTTCTGAGGTCAAAGGCCCGTATGTGGTTGTTATAGACACCGACCCATACCCGTCGACTGAATATGGCGGCACATGGTGGGAAGTGGCGGTGCCCGAGGTCAGCAGCCGCCCCGAAGTGAATGAAAAGCGAGCGGCATATGAAGTCGCCATAAAGGAAAGAAACACGAAATGAGCGTGAAAATCGGGATCTCGCCGATCGCCTGGCAAAATGATGACCTGCCCGATCTGACTGCGGCCTACACAATGGAGCAGGCTTTGAAAGAGGCGCGCGAGATCGGCTATACCGGCGTGGAACGTGGCCAGCGGATGCCCGGCGATACCGAAGGGCTGCGCGCCTATCTTGACGGCAGTGATATCGCGCTCTGCGGTGGTTGGTGCTCGGGCGCGTCGCTGATTAATGACTTCGCAACCGAGCGTGATGCCGTGCGTGAGCAGGTAGAACAGTTCGTGGCGCTGAATAGCCCATGTATCGTTTACGCGGAATGCTCGAACACAATTCAGACGCAGGCTGGGACACCGCTCAACGATCGTCCGAAACTGTCCAAAGACGAGGTGCTGGCCTACGCCGCAAAGATCACCGAACTGGCCAAATGGATGGCCGATCGGGGCATGCCGATGGCCTATCACCATCACATGGGCACGATCATCGAAAGCGAAGATGACGTGAACTGGCTGATGGAGGGGGCCGGTCCCGAGGTGAACCTGTGCTTTGACGCTGGCCATCTGTTGTTTGGTGGTGGCGATGTCATGGCGACGTTGAACCGGTGGGGCGATCGCGTTCATCACGTGCATTTTAAGGATATCCGCCCGGCTGTGGTACAGGACACGCGCGAAAACAACCTCAGTTTCCTGGACGCGGTGATTGCCGGTGCCTTCACGGTGCCCGGCGATGGCTGCATCGATTTTCAGGCCGTCGCCCATGCGCTGAAGGCGATGGACTACAACGGCTGGATCGTGGTCGAGGCGGAACAGGATCCAGCCAAAGCGCCACCATATGAGTACTCAAAACTGGGCTACGACCACATTGTCGATGTCTGCGGACATGCTGGATTGGAGATCAAAGCCTGACGACCTGCCCTTTCGGGAGCATCACCTTGGCCATGAGGAAGGAACAAAATCATGGTAGATCAAGACCTTGGATATGTCGGATATTTTGACCGGGAATCCTGTGATCTGGATGAATTCAAGGTGTTGACCTCACAAAATCTAATAGCCCACGCCGTGCCACATGCTGCGTCGGTTGAAAAGAACGTGCCGATATACGACATGCATGCGTTGCGCCCTGCGTTGAAGAACGGTGAAACGCGCCGTGCGCTGCTGGCGGAATGGGGCTGGGTGCTGGATAAATCGTCGGGTGTTATTGCTCTTAAGGGGGCATATGCGGACACGTCCGTGATTGATCGGGCCACAGATGTATTCCGTCAGATCATCGAAGATGAGAGCAGAAGCGGGGCAGGCGAGGGCGATCATTTCGCCGCGTCCGGGGCCAATGACCGGATTTGGAATGCGCTGCAAAAGCAATGCCTGCGCGACCCGGAAGGATTCGCGCTCTATTTCGGCAACACAACAATCGCGGCAGCGTGCGAGGCTTGGCTGGGTCCGAACTATCAGGTCACAGCGCAGATCAATCAGGTGCGCCCGGGTGGAAAGGCACAACAGGCGCATCGGGACTACCATCTGGGGTTCCAAAGCGCCGACAGCGCCGCCCGGTATCCCGTACATGCGCATCTGGTGACAGCTGCGCTGACGTTGCAAGGGGCGGTTGCCCATTGTGACATGCCGGTGGAGAGCGGGCCAACCAAGCTGTTGCCGTTTTCTCAACTTTATCCGCCCGGGTATCTGGCGTTTCATGATGATGGGCATCGGGCCCATTTCGAAGACCGCTATATCCAGTTGCCATTGGCAAAGGGCGATGCTGTCTTTTTCAACCCGGCGCTGTTTCACGCTGCGGGCGAAAACAGCAGTTCGGACATCCACAGAATGGCGAACCTGCTGCAAATCTCCTCGGCTTTTGGTCGCGCGATGGAGGTGGTGGATCGCCGGACCATGTCCGAGGCCATTTTCCCCTCACTTGTTGCGTTGAAACAGCGTGGTGATCTCAGCGCGGCTGAGGTGGACGCGGCCATCGCGGCTACGGCTGAAGGCTACCCTTTCCCAACCAATCTGGACACAGACCCGCCGATTGGCGGCAACGCACCGGCAAGTCAGGCCGACATTCTGCGCCGTGCGGTGTCGGAAGGGTGGACAGAGGGGCAACTGGCCGAAGCACTTTCGGCCTTGCAAAACCGGCAGGCTGCCTGAAGCAAGAAACGGGTGGGCGTTGCGCCCGCCCATCAAGGAGAGACCCAAATGGCCGATCTGCTCAAAAAACCCGTTGGCACGAGTGGTAAAGTGCATGACATCACCCCTGCCAGCGCGGGATGGCAGTACGTTGGGTTTGGGCTTTTCCACCTTAAAGCGGGGGACCTGGCGGCAGAGGACACCGGAGACAACGAAGTCATTCTTGTTATGGTCGAAGGCAAGGCACAGGTCACCGGAGCTGACCAGGATTGGGGTGTTCTGGGCGACAGGATGAACGTTTTCGAAAAGACGCCTCCGCATTGTCTGTATCTACCGAATGGGACGAGTTGGGAGGCGGTGGCTGAAACCGATTGCGTCATCGCCGTGTGCTCGGCGCCGGGGAACAGAGGGCATGAGGCGCGCCGGATCGGACCTGATAGAATTACCCTGACCGAACGCGGGAAGGGCGTGAATACAAGGTATATCAATAACATTGCGATGGAGCATGAAGACTACGCTGATAGTCTGTTGGTGACCGAAGTCTTTACGCCCAACGGGCATTGGTCTTCCTACCCAAGCCACCGTCATGACGAAAATGACTTTCCCCGGATCACCTATCTGGAAGAGACATATTATCACCGCCTGAACCCGGCCAATGGTTTTGGCATTCAACGGGTTTACACTGATGATGGGCAGTTGGATGAAACCATGGCCGTGTCCGATGGCGATGTCGTGACCGTTCCACGTGGACATCACCCTTGCGGAGCACCTTATGGGTTTGAGATGTACTATCTGAACGTCATGGCCGGACCCTTACGGAAATGGCGTTTTGTTCCGGCCCCCGAGGTCGAGTGGATCATGGAGCGTGATAGTTGACCAAAGACTTTGCCATCTACCCCAGCCTGCGCGGCAAGACTGTCATTGTCACCGGCGGTGCTGGTGGTATCGGAGCAGACACCGTACGCGGCTTTGCGGCGCAGGGTGCAAAGGTCGGATTTATGGACATCAATGCGGATGCCGGGCACGCGCTGCTGACCGATCTTGAGGGTGAGCATGTCTTTGCCCCGTGTGATTTGCGAGACATCGACGCGCTGCGGGATGCTTTCACCCAGATAACCGAAGAGTTAGGGCAAGCTCAGGTGTTGGTTAACAACGCTGCCCATGATGACCGCCATGATTGGCGCGAAGTCAGCCCGGCCTACTGGGACGAACGCATGGCGACCAATATCCGCCATATGTTTTTTGCTATCCAATCCGTCGCCCCGGGGATGATTAAAAACGGTGGAGGGTCGATCATCAATCTCGGTTCAAATTCCTGGTGGGAGGCGGGCGCTGGGTTCCCGGCCTACGCCACGGCTAAATCGGCCGTCCACGGCCTGACCCGGACCATGGCGCGAGAGCTGGGCAATCACCGTATCCGCGTGAATACGGTTGTGCCGGGCTGGATCATGACCGAGCGTCAGAAAGACCTGTGGGTAACGCCTGAGACGCTGGCAAAACAGCTGGACCGCCAGTGCCTGCCGGACCCGATTGACCCAATATACGTCGCGCGGATGGTGCTGTTTCTGGCTTCCGACGATGCCGCAATGTGCAGCGCTGGAAACTTCATGGTCGAAGGCGGATCGATCTGAGGCCAAGCCTCGCGTCTATTAACCTTGTGGCGGTGCTCCAAATGCACGGATGACCGCACGGGCGGCGGCCTCAACGGGGGCGTGGGTCTCTTTCAGGATCGTCACGCGATCAAATCGGCTCGGGTCTTGGTTGACGGCGTCACGCAGGGCTGCACCAAAGGCCATACGCAGCTCGGTCCCGATGTTGAACTTGCAGATTGACGTTTCGCGCGCCAGTCGGGTGCGCTGTTCGATTGGCACACCCGATCCGCCATGGATCACCAATGGCACCTCAGTCATGGCATCGATCTGGCGGATGCGGTCTTCGTCCAACCCGCCTTCCTTGTTTTCCTGCAGATGGACGTTGCCAACCGAAATGGCCATCGCATCAACACCGCTTTCCTTCGCAAACTGTGCGGCCTCGGCGGGGTCGGTGCCGTTGGATTCTTCTCCGCCGGAATAGCCAACGAACCCGATCTCGCCCTCGCATGAGATGCCCGCCGCATGGGCCATCTCGGCAATTGCCGCGGTTTCGTCAATATTCTGCTGCAGGGGTTTTCGAGATCCGTCGAACATTAGAGATGTGAAGCCGCTGTCCAAGGCGATTTTGCAGTCTTCGAACGTATAGCCATGATCCAGATGGGCAACCACGGGAACAGATGCGTTGTCGGCCAGATGGCGGAACATCTTACCCAGGACTGGCAGCGGCGTGTGCTCCCGGCAACTGGGACCTGCTTGCAATATAACCGGTGCATTTTCGGCCTCAGCAGCGGCCACATAGGCGCGCATGTCTTCCCAACCGAGCGTCACCAGGCCGCCAACAGCATAACCTTGATTATGAGCAGGCGTCAGAACGTCTTTGAGCGTGACGAGGGTCATTTGAACTTTGCAATCATGTCTTTGATGCCCGGGATCGTTTCGATCTGATAGGCATGGGTAGGTTGGAAGTACTGCACCAACGATCGTTGACTCAGGCCACCGAGGATTGTGAAGTAGTACATCTCGTACCCCGGAAGCACGCAGCAGGGGTGATAGCCTTTGTCGATGCAAATCGTAGACCCGTCAACGATGTGATAGGCATCCCCTGGTTCGTTGTCCTCGCGCTGCAGCATCTGCAGGCCGGATCCCCAGTTGGGTTTGAACCGGAAGTTATAGGTTTCGTCGTGTCGGGTTTCATCCGGCAAGCGATTGGTGTCATGCTTGTGGCTGGGAAAGCCGGACCAGCCACCCTGACCGACGGTGAACAACTCGCTGACCAAAAGGCGCCCGACTTTTTCGTGTTGTTTCTGGCCTAGGATGTGTTTGATTTTGCGATGGGTTTTAGTGTCGTCGCTACCATACTGAACCAGATCATGTTCGCGGACGTCAAACGGGTCGAGCACTTTGTCATATCTGGCGCCTGCGATAAAAACCTCGGTATTGTCCGAGACGCAAACCAGCCGAACCTTTGCCCCAACCGGAACGTAAACCCCTTCGGGTTCACCATCCCAGACATCTTCGCCGCGATTGCCAAGGCGGGGGAACTGAACCCCTTCTACGTCGACATCGACGCTGCCGGTTGCAGGTGCGATGCAGGTTTCATAACCGGGCACCTGATATTCGAACACCTCGTCTTTTTTCAGTTTGACGATGTTGAAATAGTTCAACGGCACCGTTGGATCGTCGGCATCTACGATGGCTTTGTTCTGATTGTCGTAGGGCGCGATATGCATGGGAAACTCCTATCGGGTCGGACCTGGGTGGGCGGCGAGAAACGCGTCCAATTGAGATGTTGTGGGCATGGCAGGGGCGCAGCCGGGTTGTGACACGACGATGGATGCGCAGGCCGACCCACGCATGACCGCGTCCTCCAAAGAATGCCCTGTTGCGATTGAGGCCAGCAAACCGGCCATGAAACTGTCGCCCGCGCCATTGGGTTTAACGGCGTCGATCGGGTAGATGCCGGTGTGAATCTCTTGGCCATCGGCTAAGGTGACAGCACCCTTTTCGCCCATTTTGTAGATGACGATGCGGCCCGGCTTTTCCGCCAGCTCCGTTGCTTTGGCAAAACCCTTGTCGACTCCACCTGCCATAAACCCGAACTCTTCATCATTTCCGACGATCAGGTCACTGGCTTCACCCGCGCGGGACAGGACGTCAGCGGCGACCTCGGGCGACGGCCAGCTATAGGGACGGTAGTCGATGTCGAAGATGATCGGCAACGTTGCATTGCGCGCGTTCTCAAAGGCCCGAAAGGTGGCGCTGCGTGACGGTTCGGCAGCAAAAACTGTTCCTGCCGATATGATCGCCGAGAAAGAGCCATAGTCGACCTTGTCCATGTCTTCTTTGGTCACCTGAAAATCGACCGCGCCGTTTCTGTAGATGACGTTCTGAAAGTCGTCGATCCGGCTTTCGTAGACAGCCAGAGACATACGATATTCTCCACCCACGATGCGGATGAACGACGTATCCACCCCATAGTATTCCAGCTTGTTCATGCAAAACCGTCCGACTGCATCATCTGAAACTGAGGTGATCAGCGAGGCCTGACTGCCCAGTTTGGCCAGACCAGTGCAGATATTGGCGGAAGACCCGCCCAGATCTGCACGGAACGTATCGGCATCTTCGCTTTTGGTACCAATGGGATCGGCAAAAAGATCCATGCCAGCGCGCCCCAATACGGCGAAACGGTTTCCTTTGATACCGTCTATCAAAGCGCTCAACTCATATCCTCCGGCAAATTGGGGTGGGCAAAGTCGGTTGGACCTTGCGTTTGATCGATTCACACGATACTGATTTTGCAACCGGTTGCAAATGATATGTTCGGAGCCGCCAAAGATGCCTAAAATCGGAATTGGAATTGTAGGTGGCGGCTATATGGGCAAGGCTCATTCCGTCGCTATGTCAGCGGTCGGCGCGGTGTTTAACACGGCGCTGCGTCCTCGGCTGGAGATGATCTGTGCCTCGACCCCTGAAAGCGCCGAGAGGTATCGAGCAGCTTATGGGTTCGAGCGCGCGACTGACAACTGGCGTACACTGGTAGATGATCCGGGGGTCGAAGCCATCGTGATCGCCTCGCCACAGTCAACACATCGACAGATCGCCGAGGCCGCATTTGGTTGCGGCAAGCCCGTGTTATGCGAAAAACCACTGGGTGCTTCGTTGGATGACAGCCTTGCGATGACGGCTGCGGCCGAGGCGGCAGGCGTGATCAACATGGTTGGGTTCAACTATATACGCACGCCAGCCAGCCAATACGTGCGTCAGCTGATTGCCACAGGCGAGATTGGCGACGTCACCTGGTTTCGGGGCGAACATACCGAAGACTTCTATGCGGACCCAGAAACGCCTGCGACCTGGCGCACAACTGGAATGGCGAACGGAACCATCGGGGACCTTGCCCCACATATGGTCAATGGCGCGCTGGCGCTGATCGGTCCGATTGCGCAGGTCATGGCGGATGTTGAAACCGTGCACCGGACCCGGCCCGGTGGAGATGTGACAAATGATGATCATGCCCAGATGATGTGTCGCTTTGAAAATGGCGTGATGGGCAATCTGTATTTCAGCCGCGTCGCGACCGGACGTAAGATGGGCTACGCCTATGAAATCTCGGGAACTAAGGGCGGCATTCGCTTTGATCAGGAAGATCAGAACGCCCTTTGGTTGTATCGGCGTGAGGGGCCAGAGGCGTCACGTGGGTTTACCAAAATCCTGACCGGTCCTGCGCATCCTGACTACGAGCCGTTTTGCCAGGGGCCTGGGCATGGCACTGGGTATCAGGACCAGATCATCATAGAGGCTAAGGATTTCCTGCAAGCCATCCACTCCGGCGAAGCGATCTGGCCGACATTCCGCGATGGGCATGAGGTGAACCGCGTTTTGACGGCCGCGCTGGCTTCGTCAGAACAGCGGCAGTGGAAAGAGATCAGCGATTTCTAATCGCAGTACCAATGAAATTCTGAAGAGAGACGAAGACCATGGCAAAGCTGAAATGGGGCATGATCGGTGGTGGTGAAGGTAGTCAAATCGGACCCGCGCATAGGTTAGGTGCTCTTGCTGACGGGATGTTCGAGTTCGCCGCAGGTGCGCTGGATCATCGCCCCGACGTTGGCCGCGAATACGCCCTGCGACTGGGTGTCGCCGAAGATCGCGCGTATGGCAATTGGCAAGAGATGCTGGCAGGCGAACAGAACCGCTCGGACCGGATTGATCTGGTTACCATCGCCACGCCGAATTCAACCCATTTCGAGATTGCGAAGGCCTTTCTTGAAGCTGGCTTCAACGTGTTGTGCGAAAAGCCGATGACGATGACCGTGAAAGAAGGCGAAGAGATTGTCCGCGTTGCCGAAGCTTCGGGGAAAATCTGTGCTGTTAACTACTGCTATTCGGCCTATCCCATGATCCGTCAAGCGCGGGCAATGGTGCGTGCCGGTGAGATCGGCAAGGTGCGTCTGGTGGTCACGAATTTCAGCCATGGTCACCACGGTGACGCCACGGATGCCGACAATCCACGCGTTCGTTGGCGGTATGATCCGGCAATGGCCGGTGTATCGGGCCAGTTTGCGGATTGCGGGATTCACGCCTTGCACATGGCCAGCTTCATCTGCGATGACGAGGTCAAGTCGCTGTCAGCTGATATGGCCTCGACCATTTCCAGCCGCGAACTGGAAGATGATGCGATGATCAATTTCCGTATGGAGGGCGGCACGGTCGGGCGGCTGTGGACCTCATCCGTGGCCATCGGGCGCCAACATGGCTTCGACATTCAGGTCTTTGGTGAAACCGGCGGGCTGCGCTGGGCATCCGAGCAACCCAACCAATTGATCTACACACCCGTCGGAGGTCGGACGCAGATCATCGAAAAGGGCGAAGGTGGCCTGCATGATGAAGCTCAGCGCTTGTCCCGCGTTGCCATTGCGCATCCCGAAGGGTTTCCGCTGGCGGTCGCCAACATCTACTGCGATTTAGCTGATGCGATCCGGGGCGAAACCCGCGACGGATTGCCCGGCGCGTCGGATGGTGTTCGATCTATCGCTGCAGTTCATGCGGCAGTGGCGTCGGGGAATGAGGATGGCGCATGGAAAGATGCGCGCCCGCCGATGTTCCAATGATCAGGGGCGGGGCCGTAATGTGCCCCGTTCGATCACACGACAGGGAAAAATACGTGCCTCAGGATAGCGCTGAGGCTCTTTCAGCATTTCCTCGATCAGATCCACAGATGAGGTGATGATCTGCTTGATTGGCTGATGAATCGTCGTCAGATCGACGCTTTCCCAACGGGACATCTCCATGTCATTCAGACCGATGATTCCGATCTCTTGGCCCGGTTGCAGCCCGTGATCCTTAAGCGCTGACAGCGCGCCAACCGACAGGATATCATCACCGCAGAAATAGGCTTGGGCTGTTGTGTCTTCCAGAAACCGCAGCATCTCCGCGCGACCGGCTTCAAACGAATAGGCATCGGCAAAACAGTGGGTGACGTCGATTTCCGGATGGTTCGCCAATTCTTCCATGAAACCACGATACCGGTCGAGTGCCGAGGTCGCATTCTTCGGGCCGCCCAGATATCCCACGCGCTTATAGCCTCGGGCCAGCAACTCTCGCGCCGCCATACGGCCGCATTCGACATTGTCGATCCCGACCACATGCACCTCGGGCGAAGTGGCTGACCGCCCAAACGTATGGACCACAGGTACGCCCGCATCGTGGAAGGCCTTTGCAAAGCTTGGCGGCAACGTCGAAGATGCAACGATGGCGGCATCGACCGAATACTGCCGTAACATCCGAACCGAATTTGCCGGTTCGGTTTCGTCGGTCAGATTTACGATCAGAGGGCGCAAGCCTCGTTCTTGCAAGGCACGTGTGAACTGATCGAAAACCTCAAGGAAAATAGGGTTGTGAAAGTTGTTGGAAATCAGCCCGATCAGCTTCGTCCGCCCGGTCGTCAGCGAGGAGGCCAACGCATTCGGGCTGTATCCCAGCTCGTGCGCTGCTTTTTCTACCTTGCTGCGGGTTTTGGCCGACACCGACGCGCCTTCGGTGAAGGTGCGCGAAACCGCTGATCGCGATACCCCAGCAAGGGCTGCAACGTCTTTTAGGGTGACACTCATGGGCGTTGCACGGTTGGTTTGAGGAGCAGTTTGACTGTTGGTATTTTCATGGCAGGAACATTATGCACCATAGCCCTGTGGTTGCAACCGGTTGCAACTTGAGCTGCTGAGCTCTGGCCCGGCGCAGATACTTGTATCCATAAGGGGATGGTGGGTGATGAGAGACTCGAACTCCCGACATCTTCGGTGTAAACGAAGCGCTCTACCAACTGAGCTAATCACCCGTGACGGTGCATGTAGCCAAGCCTGCGCGCGGACGCAAGAGGGTCTGGAACAATTTCTTGCGCTCAATTGGCGATTGTCGGGTCAGTTCGCCATATCGTTCAAAGCGGCCAGCAGTTGGGCGACCTCATGCTCCGTGTTGTAGTGACACAGCGAAATCCGGATGCAATCGCTTAGACCCAATGGGGTCAGCACATTGCCACTGTAGTGATCGGCTTTGCGTGTGTGGGTCCTTATGCCCTGTTCGTTTAGCCGGGTCACCACTTCGGCCGATGGGAGATCGCGCACTGTGATCGAGATCAGACCCTCTCGGGCTGGGTTGTCCGGCCCTGCCAGTATGCTGATGTGGTCCATATCGCGCAGACCGGGCAGGTTTCCAGTTCCGTTGATCATTGCGCTCGTCAGATGGGTTTCATAGGCGTGAATCGCGTGGCCTGCTACCTCAATCCGGACGCGGCGGTCGGTGGTATCGGACAATTGGCTGCCCAGCCAGTCAAAATAGGTGACCACATCGGACATCGTCGCATATGCGCCCGTGTCTCGGGTGCCGAATTCCCAGCCGTCGGTTGGGGCGTCGATCAACTGGTCGTGGGGCTGGGCGGTCAACCGGTCCGAAATCCACGCGATGCCATACCCATGTCGCGAAAACACTTTGTAGGGTGAAATCGCGTAGCCATCGACATTGTAGCTGTCTATGTCCAATTGGCCGTGGGCTGCATGTTGAATGCCGTCCACAATGATGAAACAGTCGGGCGCAACATCGCGGATGGCGCGGGAAATTGCAGCGACATCCATACCCATCCCGGTCACAGGCGATCCATGTAAGATTGTTGCCACCGAGACATCCGGCGTCATCAGCGCGCCATAGTCTTCGGCGGTCACCAGACCGGTCGCGTCACAATGTGGAACGCTGACATAGTTCAGACCGGCAACTTCCGCCCAGCGGCGTGCGGCGCTGCGGCTGGCAGGGTGTTCAATGGAGCTGCCAATGACTTTGCTGCCCTTGGGCGCGTTTACACAGGCGGTTCGGATCACGCGAAACAGCAGCTCGGTTCCGCTTTCCCCCACAAAGAACTGCCCCGACGAGGCATTCATGAAAACCGACAGATCTGATTTGGCCTTGTCTATGATGTCGACCAACGCGTGGCTGGCGGTATTGTCACGCCCCTGATTGTCCGGGATTGCGGCAAATTTAGCGGAGGTTTCAACGACAGAGTTCAGCGTCAATGCGCCGCCAGCATTCTCGAAAAAGATGCGTTTGCCTTGAAACGGGCAGCTTTCGACATGGGCAAAACGGGCCCGTATGGCGTCAATCAAACCGGGTGTTTCCTGCAGCATATTCGGTGTCCTGTTTCCTGTGGCTGACGCGTGACGCTTTGCCTAAGCTTTGTCCGGGGCATTCTGCGAGATCAATACCCAATGCGACATCCGTGGCAATCGCTATGGCGGAGAAGACGCTCAATAGCTGACTTCATTGTATTTTCTGTGATTTTCGAATTCTTCACTGGTATGAACATTGAAAGGCGCTTGCGTGTCGCCTTTGGCCTCCGATATTCCCGGAGGGACTGCAATGTTCCAGCCGGGAGTGCACATGACCCTATCCTCCGCCAGCAGATCTCTGATCGCGGCACTGGTTCTTGGCGCGACGATGCTGGCCCCGATCCGGGCCGGGGCCGAGGGGGTTTTGGTATTTGCAGCTGCCAGCCTGAAGACAGCTTTGGATCAGATTGCAGCGGAATATGAACTGCAGATGGATGAGACCATAACTGTGTCTTACGCAGCCTCATCGGTTTTAGCGCGGCAAATACAGCTGGGCGCGCCAGCGGATCTGTTCATTTCGGCAAACCCTGATTGGATGGATCTGCTTCAGGATGCAGAACAGATCGATGCAACATCGCGCGTGGATTTGTTGGGAAACGGGCTGGTCCTGATCGGTGCTGCGGGTCGCGCTTCGGTTGGTCAGATCACGCCGGGGTATGATCTGCTCTCGGTGCTGGACGGGGGGTATCTGGCCATGGGTTTGGTCGATGCGGTTCCCGCCGGAGTGTATGGCAAGGCGGCTTTGCAGCGATTGGGAGTATGGAGCGCTGTGCAGGATCTGGTCGCGCAGACCGATAACGTACGCGCCGCGTTGGCCCTTGTGGCAACCGGTGCAGCACCGCTTGGCATTGTGTACCGATCAGATGCAAACGCCGAAACGCGGGTCAGCGTTGTCGGCACGATCCCCGCTGATATGCATCCGCCGATTATCTACCCTGCTGCGGTTACGTTGTCGGCGGGTGACAATGCAAAGGCCTTTCTGGACCATCTGCAATCCGATGCTGCTACGTCGGTCTTTCTTGCGCAGGGTTTTACCCTGCCGGGCGGGTGACAGGGATGGATTGGTTGGGTCCAGCCGAGATAGAGGCGCTTAAACTGTCCCTGAGGGTGTCGTTCTGGGCCACGCTGGCGACGCTGCCATTTGGTATCTTCGTTGCCTATGCGCTGGCCCGCTGGCGGTTTCCGGGCCGGCAAGTGCTGAATGGTCTGGTACATTTGCCTCTGATCCTGCCGCCGGTGGTTACCGGTTATCTGCTGTTGCTGACGTTTGGCATCCAGGGGCCGGTGGGTCGTCTGTTGGGCGAAATCGGGATCGTTGTGGCCTTTCGCTGGACGGGCGCCGCGCTGGCCGCGGGGATTATGGCATTTCCGCTTATGGTCCGGGCGATCCGGCTGTCGATTGAGGCGGTCGATCCAAAACTGGAACAAGCCGGAGCGACCCTGGGCGCGTCGCGCGCCATGGTCTTTGCAACTGTGACCTTGCCGATGATCCTGCCGGGCGTGACTGCCGGTGCTATTCTGGCCTTTGCCAAAGCGATGGGAGAGTTCGGAGCCACGATTACCTTTGTGTCAAACATTCCCGGCCAGACGCAGACGCTGCCATCAGCCGTCTATGCGTTTTTGCAGGTGCCTGGGGGTGAAGCCGCAGCCACGCGGCTGGTCATCATCTCGATCATCATTGCCATGGGTGCGCTGCTTCTGTCGGAATATGTCGGACGTCGCGCCGCAGCACGGGTGGCCGGAACATGAGCCTTTCTGTGCAATTGCAACACCGCCTGCCGGGGATCGATCTGGACCTCAGTTTCGATGCGCCACCGGGTGTGACCGTTCTGTTCGGCAGGTCGGGTTCTGGTAAAACCACCATCGTCAATGCCGTAGCGGGATTGCTAAGGCCCGAGGCCGGGCGCGTCGCAGTGAATGATTGGGTTCTGTTTGATATTGAGCGACACCAATGGATGCCGCCACACAAACGTCGGTTGGGTTACATTTTTCAGGAAGGACGGTTGTTCCCGCATCTTAATGTTCGCCAGAACCTCGCCTATGGGCGCTGGTTCGCCCCAAAGAACGCACGCCGTGAAAACCCGGACAAGGTGATCGAGATGCTAGGGGTCGGGCATTTGCTGAATCGTCGTCCGGCGCGGCTATCGGGTGGTGAAAAACAACGCGTTGCCATTGGTCGCGCCCTTTTGGCCAGCCCGCGTCTGATCCTTGCCGATGAACCGCTGGCCTCATTGGACGATGCCCGAAAGGCCGAAATTCTCCCGTATTTTGAACGACTACGGGACGAGGTTTCAGTGCCAATTCTGTATGTTACCCACGCGGCGGCCGAGGTGGCGCGGCTGGCGACATCGGTTGTGGCATTGCAGGACGGCAAAGTTGTGCGACAGGGCCCGGCCGTTGACGTACTGGCGGATCCTTCGGTTGCACCTGCCGGTGTGCGCGCAATTGGGGCAGTGTTGAAAGTCAGGGTGCTGGCGCATCATGACGACGGGTTGACCGAGTTGGACGCGAACGGCGCGCGGCTTTTTCTTCCTCGGATCTCGCACGATTTAGGGGAAGACTTGCGCATTCGAATTCCAGCTCAGGAAGTGATCCTGTCGAAGACGCCACCACAAGGTCTGTCTGCCCTGAATGTTCTAAGCGGCACTGTCGACTCCATCCGGTCCGGCGACGGGCCTGGGGCCATCGTTTCGGTGAAAACGCCTGCCGGAATCGTCCTGGCACGTGTGACGCGCCGGTCGGTCAACGCGCTGGGGCTTGAGGCAGGGGCGCCGTGCCACGCGGTCATCAAGACCGTTGCGCTTGCGCCGCAGGATGTAGGTGGCCGGATAATCTCCAACGAGTGAACCCATATTGATCTTCTGATCCGGCAAATCGGCTGGGTAAGCGGCTTTACTCAGAAGTGGCAAAGCCTATGCTGTAAGAGGTTGGATAATATATTCTGGGATTTTTTTATGATGCAATTTTTCAGGTTAGCTGCGCTGTCGGTTTTGTTGATAACGCCCGGTTTGGCACAGGCCGTGGGCTTTGGCCTGAGTGTCAGGCCGCAATTCAAAACCGAAATCACGCCACTGCAAAACGGAATCTACGAAGTCAAAGCCAAGGGGTCGTCTGCAGCGGTCAACTATTGGTGTGGGATCGGGGATTACGCGATCCGAACGCTGCGCGTTCCGAATTCTCAACGCATCTATATCTCGAGAGCCTACGAGCCCGGGGTTAGGACAGTTCAGTTCTCACTGACCCCGCCCGAAGGGGCCGATACCAATCCCGGCTATTCCATCACCGTCAAACGCGTGGGCGAAAACATGTCGGCAATCTCGGCGCAAAACTACTGCTATGATAACTTCATGGATTTTGATTTCTGAGGTTCAGATCCACTTGGCCATCGGCGGTAGGCTCATCAGGACAGCGTCCGGATCATGGCCGGTTTCCAGCCCAAACTTCGTGCCCCGGTCGTAGACAAGGTTGTATTCGGCGTAAAGGCCGCGATGTACCAGTTGCGTCGTCTTGTCAGCGTCCGAAAAGCTGTGTCCGCGGCGCCTTTCCACCAATGGCAGGTAGGCTGGAAGGAATGCCCTGCCGATATCCTGCGTCAGAGAAAAATCATTCTGCCAATCCCCGGTACAGTAGTCATCCATGAATATGCCGCCGACGCCGCGTGCGCGTTTACGATGCGGGATGTAGAAGTATTCGTCTGCCCAGTCTTTCAAGCGCGGATAGTGTCCCGGCCCATGCGGGTCCAGATGAGCTTTTTGAGTGGCGTGGAAATGCACCGTGTCATCATCGTACTCGATGCAGGGATTCAGGTCTGATCCGCCACCGAACCACCAGGCATGCGGGGTCCAGAACATGCGTGTGTTCATATGAACGGCTGGCGCATGGGGGTTCTGCATATGGGCAACAAGGCTGATACCCGAGGCCCAGAACCGAGGATCTTCGGTCATGCCGGGAATGCCCTTGCGCGCGGCCATGGCGCGTTGGGCCCGCTCACCCAGCGTGCCGTAGACAGTCGAGACGTTGACCCCGACCTTCTCAAACACGCGTCCGCCGCGCATGACGGACATCAGGCCACCGCCCGCATCTGATCCATCCTCTGATTGGCGTTTGGTTTCCTTGACCTCGAAACGGCCGGCTTCGGCATCCGCGAACGGGCCGGTGTCGTGACTGTCTTCCAAGGCTTCAAACGCCGCAACGATATTATTGCGCAGTTCCCGGAACCAGGCGGACGCGGTGGATTTCTCAGTGTCGAACATAGGGATCAATGCGCTGGGGCTGCGACGGGGTCCAGCAGGGTGCGGCCGCCATCAATTGTCAGAATTTGACCGGTGATGAACCCGGCAGCGTCCGAGGCTAGGAATTGAGCGGTTTCGGTCAATTCGTTCGGGGCTGCGATGCGGGCCAGTGGCGTGTGTTTTTCGATATCGTCGCGAAAATCGCGGTTCTCTTTCAGTGTGGACTGTAAAGATGCACTCATGACTGATCCCAACGCGATCGAGTTCACGCGGATACGGCTTGGTGCAAATGCAACGGCCAGCGACCGGGTCATCTGATCCAGCGCGGCTGTGGAAACCGAATATGCCATCAGGTCAGGATGCGTGCGTCGGGCGGCGATCGAAGACAGGTTGATGATTGAGCCCGCCGGGCCTTCGTCATCTTCATCGGACTGCTTGATCATGCGTTTTGCGACAAGTTGGCTAAGCCGTAAAGCGGGCATCAGGTTCTGGTTCAACAACGTGCGAACCGAGTCGTCATCGGTGTCCAGCGGGTCGGACGGGATCACCTGCCGCGAGCCGTTGATAAGGATGTCTACCTGATCAAATGCATCCAGTGTGGCCGAAAGTAAATTGGCTATGGTCAGTTTTTCCCGAAGATCCCCGGCGAAATATCGGATGTTGCTATCATCGGCCTGCTCACCCAACTCTTCCGCCAGTCGTTTCTCATCCATGTCCGCAAACATGACATTCGCCCCGGCATCCGCGAAATGACGCCCGATGGCCAAACCAATGCCATTGGCGCCGCCGGTCACGATTGCTGTTTTGCCGGTGATGGAAAAGGACATCCGAATCCTCCTGAGTTGAAGGGCAGGTTAGCGGGCCTTATCGCCGAGGGCGAGAGGCGTGAAACACCTTGAAGCGATTGTCTCCTGTAACCTCTTGGACTTGCGCGAATACATCGTTCAACGTGGCCTCATAGGGCAGGTGACGGTTGGCAACCATCCACAGATCACCATTACGGGTCAGGTTACGGGCTGCTGCCGCGATAAAACCCTGGCCCAGGGCGGAATCAGCGCTGCGCGTTGTATGAAACGGCGGGTTCATCATCACGGTATCGATGGGCTCGGGGCTGTTCCAGATGACCGCATCCGCCCAATGAAACTGCGCCCGGGGGTCCGGCACGTTGACCCGAGCACATTCGAGTGCGGCGTGATCTGCTTCGACAAGATGCAATGCCTTGATGCTGTCGTGGTCCAGCAACTGGGCGCTTAAGTATCCCCAGCCCGCGCCCAAATCGGCCACCCGGGCTCCTAGTTTTGTCGGTAGAGTTCGTACAAGCAGGGATGACGCCGGATCGATTCCATCCGCCGAAAACACGCCGGGAGCGGTTTGAAATCCGTCCGCGGTTTGAGTGTCTGGCGCAGCCCAATCCTGGAAGGCTTCTGGATCAGACTGGAACCAGAAAATCTTGCCATGCGCTTTGGCAATCGGTCCCTCAATAGACACCCGTTTGCGGATGTCCTTCATAATGCTGTCCACACCGTTGGTTTTGGCACCATCAACGACAACCAAACCCTCCGTACGGCTGCAAGCCTGTTGGATCATCGCACGGGCCAGTGCTTTCGCCCGAGGAAGAAACAGGATTGCGCTCTGGCAGCGGTCTTGCGCAACAGGGGCGACATCAAACCCCTGCGCTGCAAAGTGATCGTGAAACGGTTTGAACGGTTGTACTACGTGCGTTTCACGCGGCAGAGATGAGAGGTCGTGTTCCGGAGTTGGGCCAATTACCGTCAGCGGCTGTGACAGCGTCAGGCCGCTTTGCAAGACAAGATCTAGGCGAGGGGACATGGACAATTCCAGCTAAGGGTGAGCATGGGGTAAATTGCCCCGAAACGCGTTATTCTTCGCGTTCCATTGTGCATTGCAAAGGGTGCTGGTGCCGGCGGGCGAAGTCCATCACCTGACCAACCTTGGTTTCTGCAATCTCGTGACTGAAAACGCCCACCACTGCCACGCCCTTTTTGTGAACAGTCAACATGATCTCGAACGCTTCGGCGTGGGTCATTCCAAAGAACCGTTCCAGCACGTGCACCACAAATTCCATTGGTGTGTAGTCGTCGTTCAGCAACAACACCTTATACAGCGGCGGACGCTTGGTCTTGGGGCGCGTCTGAACCAGAACGGACGCGTCATCGTCGCCGTCCAGTTTGTCAGACATCATCCATTGGTTTTCCAGCATCTTGTGCAACTGTCCGATTCAGGCATTTGGATTATCTGTGCGCTTATATAACGTGGGCGTGGCCAGTGAAAAGAGCAAGCGAACGAAATCGGAATGAACACTAAGCTTACAACAATCGCGTTCGACGCCGATGATACCCTTTGGCACAATGAAAGGTTCTTTCAGCTGACCCAGGCTTATTTTGCCGAGTTGCTTGCTGATCACGCCGAACAGGACCACTTGATGGAGCGTCTTCTGGCGGCAGAAAAACGCAACATCCGGCACTACGGGTACGGGATCAAAGGGTTTACTTTGTCGATGATCGAAACCGCTATCGAGGTTACGGAAGATCGTGTGCCAGCCTCGGTCATTCGTCAGTTGATCGACGCGGGGCAAGATATGTTGGCCCATCCGATCGAATTGTTGCCATTTGCGCGCGAAGCGATCGAGAGCGTTTCAAACTCTCATCGCGTGGTGCTGATCACCAAGGGCGACCTGATCGATCAGGAACGCAAACTCGCGCAATCGGGATTGGGCGATCTGTTCGATGGGATTGAGATCGTGTCCGAGAAAACACCGGACGTCTATCGGACGATCTTTGACCAGCATGGGGATGGGCCTGCGGCCTCGATGATGGTTGGCAATTCAATGCGCTCGGATGTCGTCGCGCCGATTCAGGCGGGATGCTGGGGTGTTTACGTGCCACATGGCCTGGTTTGGGAGGTCGAACATGCCGAAACACCAGAGGACAATCCGCGATTCCGAGCGCTGGATGATCTGAGCGAATTGGAAGGTCTTATTTGTACGCTAGAGTGATGTGGCTATTCCGCCGCAGTTCCAAAAATTCCATTTTCGAAAATAGCCTCACTGCGCCGAAAATAGCCCATTTGGTGTTTGTGGGGAAAAAACGGCCAGATATAGCGTGTGAAAAGCGGCCAAACGAAACTGCAAAAACCACAGCTTTCGGTTTATTTCATGGGACCTGTGTGTTAGCCTTATCGTTAACAAAATAAATTTTGCTGACCGGGAAAACCCGGCGGCTTGAGGCAGACAGAGGCAAAAATCGTGCAGGTTCGGCGGACAGTTCCGGCCCGAATGGGCTTATTCCTTATAGCATTGTTGTGGCTGCTATTTTTTGTGCCACTCAAAGGCTTTGCTGCACCTTACGCAGCGGTCGTGATCGACGCGAGGACAGGCGAGGTGCTTCATTCTCGCAATGCCGATACGCGGCTCCATCCTGCATCCCTGACCAAGATGATGACGCTGTACATCGCATTCGAGGCGGTCCGAAACGGTGAAATCACGTTGGATACGCCGGTTCGCATTACCAAAAAAGCAGCGGCAGAGCCGCCGTCAAAACTGGGCCTGCGGTCTGGCCAGACTATCGCGTTTCGTTACTTGATTCGCGCGGCCGCGGTGAAGTCCGCCAACGATGCGGCGACTGCCATCGGTATCGCAATCAGCGGGTCCGAGGCAGCTTTTGCACGTCGCATGACCCGCACGGCCAAAGCAATGGGGATGAGCCGGACGACCTTTAAGAACGCGCACGGTCTGACCGAGTCGGGACATCTGTCGACAGCGCGCGATATGACAACGCTGGGGCGTCATTTGCTTTATGACTACCCGCAATACTACAACCTGTTTTCGCGCCAATCGACCCATGCGGGGATCAAAACTGTTCCCAATACCAATCGCCGTCTGCTGGCGGCCTACAGGGGCGCGGACGGGATCAAAACCGGCTATACACGGGCTGCGGGATTCAATCTTGTAGCGTCAGCCAAGCGTAAGAACGAACGTATCATTGCGACAGTGTTTGGCGGTAAGTCAGGTGCGTCGCGCAACGCCAAAGTGGCAGAGCTGTTGGATCTGGGTTTTCGTCGAGCACCGTCCCGCGCACCCATCCGCAAACCCGGGCGCCCGGTTTATGCCGGGAACACTGGCCTTGGCGGAACAACGCAAGTTGCGCGTCTGACTGGCGCGCCCAAGAAAAGCCTGCGTCCGATTGTGCGTCCCAGCGCTGCGACCCAGGTTGCAAGCGCGGTTGTCGATACGGCGAACCAAGATCGTGACCGCATCCAAAGCGGTATCGCGGCCGCTATGGCAGAAGCCGATATTGCACCAACCGCACCTCCGGTCGATAGCTCGGACACGCGTCCGGCTTTGCGGCCTGAAAACCTGGTTTTGGCTGCGGCCGAAACGGTCAAGCAGCCCGCGCCCGAGCAGGAAATCGTCACCCGGTTGTCGACCTCAGGTGGGCACCTGTGGGGCGTCAACGTTGGACGCTACACAACGCGCTATGAGGCCGAGAAGGTTTTGCTAAAAACAGCGCTGTCGGAAATGACCACGCTGGAAGGCACACTGCGTAAAGTGAACCAAAGCTCACGCGGGTTTGATGCAACTTTTCAGGGCATGACACGCGAACAGGCTGATCTGGCTTGCCGCCGCCTGAGCGCTCGAAATGTAACGTGTTTCATGATCGGACCATCATAAGGCCCGACGACTCTCCTGACTGGATCTGGGCTGCGGAAGAGGTTTCGCAGCCGTTTTTTTCGTGAGAACCCGGAAAGAGCTTGCACAGTAAAGAGGCACCCCAGCATAGCTTTCTACGGTTGATCAGACAGTTTCTCTTGCTGCCTCAGTCAAACACGTGGCCATGCTGATACTGCTCATCTTGACCTGCAGCGGCAGTCAGAGCAGCGACATTATCCTTGGTGAAGAACCCGTCATACTTGTGACAGCGCTCGATATACTCAGTGATCAGCAGCGTGTTCTTTGAGTGCTTTGAGAAGATCTGTTTCAGGTTCGGATCATCTTTGCATTCACCAACCACATGAGCCAGAAACGGGACGCCTTCGTCTTTGAGCGTATTGACCACGAAATCGACGTTCTTTTCACCGGCGCCGTGATCGCCATCCAAAATCTCGACCGCCATATGATGCAGACGGCGTCCGAAATTGCGCACGAAATCCTCGGTTGGCATCGGCAGTTTTGCGAATGAATTCACGAAGGATGGTGTATTGTTGGCTGTGAACACCTTGGCAGGAGACTCCTTGTCATCATCCACATTTGGGTTGCGGTTCACATTGGTCGACGAGTTCATGTCGAATATGTTGTACGCCCCCCAAAAGTAGTAAGGCACCATTGTCAGAAATTCGAGGATCGCATCCTCGCGCTCTCCGGCCAGAACCCGTGTGGCGAGGTGGTCGATGCCCAGCATAAGCGGGGCGATCTTGCTGTCGGTGCTGAAGGCTGCCGCCTGAACCAATCGCGCTTGTTCTGTATCACTCAGCAATACCCGGTCGCCCAGTCCAAGGCTGTCGGTGTCATTGAAATCTAGCGTCGAATAGCCGACCCGATTGCAGGTAAAATCGGATGGGGTCGTAAAGCGGAACCCATCCAGCGTGTAGAAAGGGTTTTCGGTATCGCCGCTGTATTCGAACCGGATGTTCTGATCCTCGAGCGTTTTACTCAGATTATTCAAATCCGTCGCGGCAAAGATCTCGCCCACATATCGGGTCTGAGGCGTCTTGCGCGCCAGCGGGTACATGCGGTTGATGCGCGGGATGAAATCCTCGAACGTGTCACTGAGAGGTGCCATCAGGATCAACGCCGGGTAGTCGGCGTGCGAGTGCATCACCGAAAACTTGTGCGTTCGTCCCAGATAGCTGGCTGAATGGCGATAGGGCGTCATTATATAAAGCTCGACCATGGTGTCGAACAGAGCCCCGGCTTCAACCTGCATCACAATTGCCCGCATTGGGCCGACCAGTTCCGCAATACCCGAACTGTTGCGTCTTTCGTAGATTTTCGGGAGGTATTCACCGAAGAAGTCCGAGTTCTTCTTGTCGCCTCGCGGTTCGTAGGACATCAGGTCGAAAGACATATTTGCCTCCTTGTGCAAAACTGGCTGGGATTGAGATGGCCGGGCATCTGTCCACGCGTTGAGTTGCTAAAATTACAGTATTGAGAACATGCACTTGCAGGCATGCTAGGGTCAGAACACTGTCCGGGCAACAGAAAGAAAATGATCAGGTTTGATTGCGGATAGATGACTATCGGGTGAATTTCGTCACATCGACGCCGCCTTCGATCAGGTTTTCGCGGACCGAGCGGGCGATTTGAACTGCAGTTGGCCCGTCGCCGTGCAGGCAGATCGTATCGATCGATGTTTCCAGTCGCTTGCCGCTTTCGGTTATGATTGCCCCCTCGCGAACCATGTTCAGGATACGAGGGCCGGCGATCTCAGGATCATGTATGACTGCGCCGGGCAGGTTGCGATCGACCAGAGTGCCATCGTCGTTATATGCGCGATCCGCGAAGATCTCGCCGACCCATTTGCACCCTAGCTCTAGTACAGCGTCTTCCTGTTTAGTGGCGGCCAATACCATGATGATGATGTCGGGGCTCACATCCAGCGCGCCCTGATAACATGCGCGCGCCATGTCGATATCGACCGAGCACACATTGGCCAAGGCGCCATGCAATTTCAGGTGGCGCACTTTTGTCCCGACAGCAGTCGCCATGCCTTGCGCCGCACCCAGCTGATATCGCACCAGGTTGCGCAGGCTCGCATGTGGCACTTTCATGATGCGGCGGCCAAACCCTTGCAGGTCTGGAAAACCGGGATGCGCGCCAATACCCACATCATTTTCAGCGGCCAACGCCATCGTTTTGGCCATCACATCCCAATCGCCGGCATGAAATCCGCAGGCGATATTGGCAGAGGTTATTATCTTCAGCAGGCTTTCATCATCGCCCATGGTCCAGGGGCCAAAGCTTTCACCCATATCGGCATTCAGATCGACGCGGGGCATCGGCAACTCTCCTTAGTCGTTGGCAGAGATCACTCCACCGATCAATTGGTAGGACAACAGGTCCTGGATGTCATGCGGGTCTCGCAACAGCGGTTCGACCTTGCCGCGTAGGCGTGCGAGCTCAGCGTCGAAGGCGGACTGAAGCGCCATCGCCTGATCCATCGTCACAAACTCAAAGCGGATAGCGGCACCTGCCGGTGTTTGTGCTGCGCGCGCCATGTCGCATGGTAGAACTGTTGCGATCCGAGGATACCCCCCCGTCGTCTGGCATTCAGGCAGCAGGATGAACGGATTTCCGGTGCCGGTCATCTGAATATCACCGGGGGTGATCACCTCGGACAATATGTTCAACTGACCCTTGGCAGCAAAACCGTCGCCGTCGCTTTCAAGTTGCATGCCCATACGGTTTGCGCGTGTGCCTCGCCAAAACGTGGTTTGCGCGAAACGATGCAGCGTTGTGTCGTCGAACAGTGTCGTTTGAAAACTGGCAACCACATGAAGCAGACCGCCCGAAAACCGCTCCGCCGGGGCTAGTTTTAGTCCCGTATGGCCCGAATCTGCTCCGACCGCCAACACGTCACCGACCTGCACTGCCCGACCTACTTTGGCCGTCAGGTGGGTCGAGCGTGATCCCAAAAGCACCTCGGATTGGATGCCGCCGCCCACGTGAAGATATCCGTAGTTGCCTTGCAATGCCGCGCCGATCACCAGGCGCTGGCCTGCTTCCAGTTGATGCGAGGCATTCCAGGGCACCGGGCTGCCGTCTAGCGTAACCTGCATGGGTGCCCCTGTCAGCGCAATGCGAGTGGGTAGGGTTGCCTCGAATTCTCCGCCAAGCCCGGCCATTTCCAATGCCGCACAGTCCGGGCTCTGTCCCAGCAGTGCAGCCCCTTCATATAAGGCCAAAATGTCGGCTGCCCCTGATCTGGACAAACCCTGATCCAGAAATCCAGGCCGGCCTTGGTCCTGAATGGTGCATGCCGGGCCGATGCGGTGGATCGTCAGGCTCATGCAGTGATCTCCTCACATGTCGCTCCACCTGTCCCATCGGTATTGTTCGCCCGGATCTGATCCAGTTGATCGGGCGAGACTGGTTCGAATATCATTTCATCGCCGGGTTTCAGGACAAAGCTCTGCTCCATTTCTGGGCGAAAGCACCGAAACGCGGTTTGCCCAACATGCCGCCAGCCGGTTGGCGTAGGGCCGGAAAACAGAACAAACTGCGAGATTGCCAAGACCAACGCCCCTTCGGGCACCATCGGCGTAAGGTCCTGCAAGCGGGGGATGTCAAACTCAGGACCCAACGGACCTAGATAAGGCTGCCCCGGAGCGAACCCGATAGTCAGAACCCGGACCCGAGTTGTGCTCAACCGCTGAATTGCGTCCTCCGGATCCAACCCGGCTGCCGCTGCGGCTTCCTTCAGTTGGGGCGCCAGATCGGTTCCATAGACCGTTGGCACGCGCCACAGCCGCCGCCCTTCGGGCAGAGGCGCGCTGTACCAGTTCTGCTGTTCCAGCAGGCTCTGAAGGCGCAGTCTGATTTCCGCATGTGTCAGGTGCTGTGGATCGAACCGGATATAGGCGGATCCCAATGTGGCCGATGTTTCGGTCACACCGTCCCATCGCAGCTGTTCAATTTCTGCCCGAAACGCCAGGGCCGCGCGGTTTGCGTCTTCGGTCATTGTGTTGGCGAAGGTCACCAAAGCACCATCAAAGCCAACGGTGCGAACCAAAGGAAAAGTATCAGCGACGGTCATGAGCGTTCCACTGCAGGTCGGTAGGTTTCGTGCGGGAACCAGACCGTATCCAGTTCAGATGCGCAAGGCCGGGAATACATGCTTGATGATTTCGTAAAGCCGGGAAGCTGGGCGAGCGTTCGGTGTTTGAATTATGATCCGATTGTATGGGCGCGAATTAGCGAAGTTGGTCTGAAATACCAGTTCAACGTGAATCAATTTGCCGATTTGAGTCGTATTCACTAGTACAGGGTCTCCGCCAATTGTCTATATATTGTGTCTGGCCATTAGACAGCATGGATCAGTCGTCCGTCTTCTTGGACTTTTTGGGGGAAACCCGCGCGAAGGTTTTTTGTTTTGTGCCGCTCAACCTATTGTTTTTGATAGTATAAAGTTAGTAACGCAAAAAAGATGATCAGGATGTCTTTTTCTGCTTGCGGTCTTTGTCAGTAGTACTTAGAACCCCCTTCACCGGCGCTGCTGAGGCGGCGCTGACGGGTCGGGGAGACGGC